>NZ_JBITBU010000009.1:0-385946 GCF_044452545.1 Nocardia sp. NPDC051900
ACCGCCGTACCCGCGCCGGTGACGCGCACGAGCGCGGCGTCACCCCGAAGACCGCGCCGATCGGCGTCGGGCTCGGACTGCCTCGCATCGGCGCACCCGCCCCGGAACCCGCGGCCGCGAGCTGCTCGACCGGCTGCGACGCATGACCGCGAGCCCGCAGGACAACGACGACGCCACCCGTGGCGCCGATGGATCTGTCCCCGCGTCCGGCGACGACCAGCGCGGCGCGTCCGCGGCCGACCGGGGGCGCGAGCCGGCGAGCCCCGACGCAGACGAACGAAACGAGGATTCCGTGAGCTCGGTCGAGAGCACCGCCGATTTCGAACAGTTCCGCGACGATCTCGACGCCGTCGAGCGCAAGATCGCCGGTGAGATCGATCCCGGCGTCCGCGCGATGGTCGTGGCGGGCGCGGTGTTCCTGCTGCTGGCCTCGCTGGTGCTGTCGCACGCCGGCGCGGCGCGCGGCTTCGACGTGCTGCTGAACACCGACGTCGCGCGGGCCGAGCACATCGGGCTGCCCTCGCGGATCTTCGTGTGGTTCGTCGTGGTGTTCGGCATCGGCTTCTCGATGCTGGCGCTGATGACCCGCCGCTGGGTGCTGGCTTGGGTCGCGGTCGCGGGCAGTGCCGTGGCGGCCGTGTTCGGCGTGCTGTCCATCTGGCACCGCCAGACGCCCGGGCTCGGCAACTATGTCGGCGCGGGCCCCGGCATCGGCCTGATCCTCGGCGCGATCGTGACCGTCGTGCTCACCTTCCACTGGATCCGGGTGGTGTGGAGCCGCACCGCACTGCACTTGGCCGCAGAGGAGCAGCGCCGCAACGCCGCCGCGGCGGCGGAGGAACGCGACCGTCGTCGGCTGATGGGCGATTCCTGACCGGCTCTTTCCACACGACAGCGGCCCATCCCAGCCGGGAGGGGGCCGCTGTTCGTTTCGATCGTGCCGATATCTCAGCGGTTGCTGACGGCACCCTCGGCGGCCTCGGCCCACTCTCGCCACTGCTTGGCCTGTTCCAGCGCCTTCTCCGCGTCGCGAGCCTTGCCTGCGGCCTGCGCCTTCGCGGCCTGCTCCTCGAACTGCGCCACGCGCTCGCGGAACTGGGCGGCGCGGGCCATCGCCTCGGGGTCGGTGCGCCGCCACTGCGCGTCGACGGCGTCGCGCACACGCTTCTCGATAGCCCGCAGCTTGCCTTCCAGTTCTTGCATGCGCTCGCGCGGAACCTTGCCGATGGCGTCCCACTTGTCCTGGAGCTCGCGCAGCGCGCCGCGGGCCGCTTCCAGGTCGGCGGACGGATCGATGTAGGCGTAGTGGTTCAGCAGTTCCTCTTTGGCGGCCGCGTTGTGCTCGAACTCGGCGTCGCGCTCGGAGACCGCGGCGTTGCGCGCGGCGAAGAAGACGTCCTGGGCGCTCTTGAAGCGCCGCCACAGCGCCTCGTCGGCCTCGCGCGGCGCGCGACCGGCGGCTTTCCACTCGGTGAGCAGATCGCGGAAGATGCCCGCGGTGGCCACCCACTCTGTGGAGCCGGACAGTTCCTCGGCCTGCACGCACAGTTCTTCCTTGCGCGCCTTCGCGGCGGCGCGTTCGCGATCCAGCTCGGCGAAGTGCGCGCCGCGGCGGCGGTTGAACGCCTCACGCGCCTTGGAGTAGCGCTTCCACAGCGCGTCGTCGACCTTGCGGTCCACGCCCCGGATGGACTTCCACTCGTCGAGGATCTCGCGCAACCGATCGCCCGCGGCCTTCCACTGGGTGGACTCGGCGGCGATCTTCTCCGCCTCGGCGGCCAGCGCCTCCTTGCGTTCGGTGTGCTCGTGCCTAGCGCGTTCCTTCTCTTCCTTGGCGTGCGCGGCGGCCTCTTCGGAGTGCTCGGCGATGGCCTGCAGGCGCCGGGCCAAGCCCTCGATGTCGCCGATGACGGCGGCGGTCGGCAGCGACTCGGCCAGCGTGACGGCGGCGGCCTTGGTCTTGCGTGCGTCCGCGCCCGCGGCCAACCTGGCCTCCAGCAGGGCGACCTCGGTGGCCAGATCGTCGAACCGGCGGCCGAAGTGGGCCAAGCCCTCCGCGGCGTCACCGGCCTGCCACGAGCCGATCTGGCGTTCACCCTCGGCGGTCTTCACCCACGCGGTGCCGTCTTCGTCGACCCGGCCCCACCGGCTCGGATCGGAGACGGTGGGCACGACGACGGGATGGGGATGCTGCTGGGCCGGGCCCGGGGCGGGTTTGACCGCGTGCGGTTTGGGCGGTTGAATCGAGCGGCCCGGTTTCGGAGCACCGGAAGAACGGGGCATCTTGCCGGGTCCGGCTTTCGCGGTTCCGTTGCTGTCGGTCATTTTTCCTCGTCCCTGCCGCGCGTCACGGCTGCCTGGTTACGCCCTAGCTCATCCCATTCAACCCGGTCCGAGCCCTTGTGACCATCGATCCATGCCTTCCCACGGAGGAATCCCGCGGATTCCAACCCCTGATGACCTGGGTTGTAGCTCCTCGAACACTATCAATCTCGGCGGTATTTACGGCAGAGACACTCGAAGCCGGCCGGTACCGGCAGTACCCGCAACGACTACGGTTACGACGTGTTCTCCGTCGCCGCCCTCGTTCCGTCGCCGCCCGTGCTGGTCCCCGAGTTGTGCGGTGGTACGGCGGACACGGCGGGAGCAGGGGATTCGGATCCGCGCGCGGTGCTGCGGTCGGCCGTGCTCGACACCGTGCGCGCCTTCGCGTCCGTGACAGGCCACTGGACGGTGATCGGCGCCGATGCCGGTGACCGCACGTTCGGTCCGGAGACCGTCGGCACGTTCCGCGGCTTCGGCGTCGACGTGCGGGTCGGCCTCTCGAGTGCCGCCGTCGCCGGAGCGCGGCAGGCCGATGCCGGGTTGCCGCTGGCCGTACTGATCGGCGGGTGGCTACGCGGGCAGGTCGCCCCTGACGCGGTCGCCGAGGCGAGTGTCGTCGCCGCGGACGCGCCCGCGGAGCATTGCCGGGAGACCGGGACGAAGCTGCGTGCCGAGCTGGACAGCGACGGCGAGCCGCGCGGTGTGCTGGTCGTCGCCGACGGGGCGGCGACGCTGTCGGTCAAGGCGCCCGGCTACCTCGACGAACGGGCCCGCCCGGTGCAGGACCGGCTGGACGACGCGCTGAGCACAGGTGATCGCGCCGCGTTGCGGGCACTCGACTCCGGACTGTGTGCCGAACTGGGCGTGACGGGCCGCCCGGCCTATCAGGTGCTGGCCGGGCTGTTCCGCGCCGATCCGCTGGTCGAGACGCGCTACCGGGACGCCCCGTTCGGAGTCGGCTACCACGTGAGCCTCTGGCGGCCCGCGGGAGACGACGCGCCGTGACGGATTCCGGCATCACTCCGATCGCGGTCGTCGGCCCCACCGCCACCGGCAAATCCGATCTGGCTCTCGACCTGGCCGAACAACTCGGCGGCGAGATCGTGAACATCGACGCCATGCAGCTGTACCGCGGCATGGACATCGGCACCGCGAAGCTGCCCGTCGCGCAGCGCCGGGGCATCCCGCACCACCAGCTCGACGTGCTCGACGTGACCGACACCGCGTCCGTGGCCGCGTATCAGGCGGCGGCGAGCGCGGACGTCGTCGCGATCATGGGGCGCGGCCGGGTGCCCGTCATCGTGGGCGGCTCGATGATGTACGTCCAGGCGCTGTTGGACCAATGGGAGTTCCCGGCCACCGATCCGGCCGTGCGGGCGCGCTGGGAGGCGGTGCTCGCCGAGCGGGGCGTCGCGGCCGTACACGCGGCGCTGCGCGCGGCCGATCCGGTGGCCGCTGCCACCATCCTGCCCACCGACGGGCGCCGTATGGTGCGTGCGCTCGAGGTCGTGGAACTCACCGGACAGCCGTTCGCCGCGTCGGCGCCGACCATCGGGCAGCCGCGCTGGGGCACGATCGTCATCGGCGTCGACCGGGAGACCGCGGCCTTGGACGCGCGCATCGAGCGGCGCACCGCCGCGATGTTCGAAGGCGGGCTGGTCGAGGAGGTACGCGGCCTGATCGAGTGCGGCCTGCTCGAGGGCGTCACGGCCCGGCGAGCCATCGGCTACGCACAAGTCCTGGCCTATTTGGACAACGAATACGACCTGAACCATGCTCAGGAACGCACCCTGATCGGCACGCGGCGCTACGTGCGCAGGCAACGCTCCTGGTTCCGGCGCGATCCCCGGGTGCGGTGGGTGGACGGCGCCGCCCCTGATCCGGCCGCGACGGCGCTGGCCCTGCTCGATGAGAAAGAACGGACTCCGCAGTGACCCGACGTGTGAGCACGCGCAACGCCTCCGTCCAGGTGTGGCAGGCCTACCTCAACAACCGCACCAAGCGTCATCGCGACGGCCGTTTCCTGGTGCAGGGCGTGCGTCCGATCACGCAGGCCATGGCCAACGACTGGCCGCTGGAGACGCTGCTGTACCGGCTCGGCGGCCCCGAGCTGTCCAGCTGGGCGCGCGAAGTGCTGGACACCAGCGGAGTGCCACAGGTCGGCCTGGTGCCCGAGCTGATGGCCGAACTCGGCGAAAAGGCCGCCGGGATACCGGAACTGGTGGCGGTCGCGGAGTCGCGGCAGCCCGAACTGGAGGCCTTCGAGCCGGGTGAGCCGGGGGAGGACGCGCCGGTGGTCGTGGTGTTCGACCGGCCCAACTCGCCGGGCAACCTGGGCACGCTGATCCGCTCGGCCGACGCGTTCGGCGCCAGCGGCGTCATCGTCACCGGACACGGCGCCGACCAGTACGACCCGCAGGCGGTGCGCGCCTCGACCGGTTCGCTGTTCGCCGTGCCGGTGATCCGCGCCGCCGGGCCCGCTCAGGTGCTGGAGTTCCGCAACCGGCAGATCCGCCGCGGCATCCCGACCCGCATCGTTGGCACCGACGAGCACGGCAGCCACGCCGCCTACGACTACGACTTCACCGACGCGACCATCCTCGTCATCGGCAACGAGACCAGCGGTATGAGCGCCGCGTGGGAGGCGGCCTGCGACGACATGGTGCACATCCCGATGGGTGGGACGGCCAGCTCGCTGGGGGCGCCCTCGGCGGCCGCGGTGGCGCTCTACGAAATTTCCCGGCAACGCCGGACGTTTGCCAAATGACGACGAGACAGGGAGACATCGCACGTGCCGGATATCGAGTTCACCAAGGGTCACGGCACCCAGAACGATTTCGTGGTGCTGCCCGACCCGCAGGCCGGCCTCGCGCTGACGGCCGAGCAGGTCGGCGCGCTGTGTGATCGCAGGCGCGGGCTCGGCGCGGATGGCGTGTTGCGGGTCGCGCGGGCCGGTGCGTTGCAGGCCGCCGGTGTGCTGGCGGAGCTTCCGGAGGACGTGGGCGCCGACGACTGGTTCATGGATTACCGCAACGCCGACGGCTCGATCGCGGAGATGTGCGGCAACGGCGTGCGCGTATTCGCGCATTACCTGCACGCGGCGGGATTGGAAACCCGCGACAGCTTCGTGGTCGGCAGCCGCGCCGGGGCGCGCCCGGTCACCGTGCATGCCGGGAACTCGGTCACCGGGGACGTCACCGTCGGCATGGGCCGGGTGCGCGAACTCGGCCCGTCCACCGCGACCATCGCGGGCTGGGCGCTGCCCGGGATCGGCATCGATGTCGGCAATCCGCATTTGGCCTGCGTCGATCCGGGTATGTCCGTGGACGCGCTCGGCAAGCTCGACCTGACCGTGCCGCCCGGCTTCGATCCGGACCTGTTCCCACACGGGGTGAACGTCGAGATCGTCACGGCGCTGGACGCCGAGAGGTCGGTCGACATGCGGGTCTACGAGCGCGGTGTGGGCGAGACCCGTTCCTGCGGAACGGGTACCGTCGCCGCGGCCGCCGCGGCGCTGGCCGCCGACGGCTTCCGGATCGGCGCCGACTCCGGTCGGGTGACGGTCCGGGTGCCCGGCGGCGAACTGACCGTCGGGCTCGAGCGCGGGTCGGCATGGCTGCGCGGGCCGTCGGTTTTGCTGGCCTCGGGTCGCCTCGCCGGGTCCTGGTGGGACGGTCGGTAGCGGCATCGCCCCGATAACCGGGTGCGTGCTGCGGTGATGTCGTGGCAGCATGGATGGTGTATGAGGAAGTCAGAGACGTATGAATTCACTCCGGCGGACGCGAACGATCGCGCCGCCGATGCGGCCGACGACGCGGTGTCCGGCGAAGACGCGGTGACCGGCGACGTCGTCGCCGAGCACCGGGCACGGATGCGGCGATCGGGTTGGTCGGCCGATCCGACCACCGGTGAACTGCAGTTGGAGGACCGCAGTTCGCTGCGCCGTGTGGCGGGCCTGTCCACCGAGCTCACCGACATCACCGAGGTCGAGTACCGGCAGCTGCGCCTGGAGCGCGTCGTGCTGGTCGGGGTCTGGACCACGGGGACCGCCACGCAGGCCGATGCCAGCATGGCCGAACTCGCCGCGCTCGCCGAGACTGCGGGCTCCGAGGTGCTGGAAGCGTTGATCCAGCGCCGCGACCGGCCGGATCCGGCCACCTACATCGGCTCCGGCAAGGCCGACGAGCTGCGCTCCGTGGTGCTGGAGACCGGCGCGGACACCGTCATCTGTGACGGCGAGCTGACCCCCGCTCAGCTGACCGCCCTGGAGAAGGTGGTCAAGGTCAAGGTGGTCGACCGGACCGCGTTGATTTTGGACATCTTCGCTCAGCACGCCACTTCCCGGGAGGGCAAGGCGCAGGTCTCGCTGGCCCAGATGGAGTACATGCTGCCCCGGCTGCGCGGCTGGGGTGAGTCGATGTCCCGGCAGGCCGGTGGCCGCGCCGGCAGCAACGGCGGCGTGGGTCTGCGCGGCCCCGGTGAGACCAAGATCGAGACCGATCGTCGTCGCATCCGTGAGCGGATGGCCAAACTGCGCCGGGAGATCCGCGAGATGAAGACCGCGCGCGACACCATGCGGTCGCGCCGCACGTCCAGTGGCATCCCGTCCGTCGCGATCGTCGGCTACACCAACGCGGGCAAGTCGAGCCTGATGAACAAGCTCACCGGCTCCGGCGTGCTGGTCCAGGACGCCCTGTTCGCCACCCTCGATCCGACCACCCGCCGGGCCGAGCTGGACGACGGGCGCGAAGTCGTCTTCACCGACACCGTCGGCTTCGTGCGCCACCTGCCGACCCAGCTGGTCGAGGCTTTCCGCTCCACCTTGGAGGAGGTGACCGGCGCCGACCTGCTGGTGCACGTGGTGGACGGCTCCGACGCGCTGCCCGCCGAGCAGATCAAGGCGGTCCGCGAGGTGATCACGGACGTGATCAAGGAATCCGGTACGCCCGCCCCGCCCGAACTGCTGGTGGTGAACAAGACCGACGCGATGGGGCCGACCGAGCTCACCAACCTGCGTGCGCTGCTGCCCGACGCGTCGTTCGTGTCGGCGCGCAGCGGCCGCGGGATCGATGGGCTGCGCGAGCGGCTCGCCGAGCTGCTCGGGGACTTGGACGTGGAGATCAGCGTGCTGCTGCCGTACACGCGCGGTGACCTGCTCGCCCGCATCCACGCCGATGGCCGCATCCTCGGTTCGGATCACGAAGAGGGCGGAACCCGCGTCCACGCGCGCGTCCCGCATGCTCTCGCCGCCGCCTTGTCGGAGTACGCGCACGCGGGCACGGCCGGTACGCAGGATTAGGTCGAGCATCTCACTTCCTGAGATGTGACGCTGTCTTTCCGCGCGCTGGTCCGCGGCGTATCCGTGCTCGCGGACCGCCGCTGAAGTGCGAGTTCGCGACAGGCTTGCCGGGACGGCGAACGAGCTGGTCGACCGACCGGATCGGGCGTGTCGCGATGCGACGCGCACATCCGGTGCGACGCAGTCGATTTCGTTGCGCTATCGTCATCGAATCGACACCAGGAGGGTTCATGTCGGACGCCCGCTCCGATTCCCGCACCCGGCGCTCCGGCGCCGCGAACAGCGCCGATCCGGCGCTCAGCGACGGTGCGCCGCTGTCGGTTTCGCTGACCGACACCGATCTGCGGGTGATCGACACCCTGCTCGCGCCGCTGCGCGCGTGGACCAGCCCGCGCTTCTACGGCTTGGAGAACATCCCGGCCGACGGCCCGGTGCTGCTGGTCGGTAACCACAACCTGCTGGGCGGCATCGACGCCCCCATGCTGCTGCCCGAGGTGCTGCGCCGCCGCGGCCGCTTGATCCGCGGTCTCGCCGAGAACGTGCTGATCAACGTTCCCGGTGTCCGGCACCTGCTGCACCACTACGGCGCGGTGCGCGGCACTCGGTCCAACTGCCTGGCCCTGCTCCGGCGCGGCGAAGCCGTGATGGTGTTCCCTGGCGGTGGCCGGGAGGCGGTCCGCCGCAAGAACGAGAAGTACCTGCTGAAGTGGGAGGGGCGCAGCGGTTTCGCGCGCATGGCGATCGAAGCGGGCGCGCCCATCGTCCCGGTCGCGATGATCGGCGTCGACGACGCCTACGACATCCTGGTCGACGGCGACCATCCGATCCTGCGCCCCCTGCGCTGGACCGTGGAAGCGCTCGGGCTCAGCCGCGACCTCACCCCGCCACTCATCCGCGGCGTCGGTCCCACCGTCATCCCCCGTCCGGAACGCTTCTACTTCTCCGCCGGTGCGCCCATCGACCCGGCGCCGTGGCGCAACGCGGGCGACATGCACGCCGCCGCCACGGAATTCCGCGACGTGGTGCGCAAAGCGCTGGAGGAGGAGATGAACTTCCTCTTCGCCGAACGCGCGCGTGACGAAGGCCGCACCTTGGTGGGCCGATTGCGGGGCTGGCTGACACGCTGATGGCTTCGGAGATCGGCGCGTCGGTCGACTGTTCATCGTCCGACTGTCCATCGTCGGCGTCGGTGCTGCGCGCGGCACGTCACGTAGGGCGATTCGCCGCCGAGCTCACGGCTCGACCGTTTCACGCCCGATCAGCGCCTTTGCCGCGGAACTTCCCGGCCGGACGCATCGCCGTCGCGAGCTGAAGCTTGCGCGGCCGCGGAAACCGGTCGGCGGCTGAGTCGTCGGAACATGTTTCGTGACGGCCGGTTCTCGAGCGCGCCGTAAGTTGGGTGGCCGCCGACGATCGGAGCGACTGCGAGCCGTTCTACCAGCCGAGCCCCCAGCGATCCCAGTCGTGCGCGCGGTTTCCGGCCTCGGACATGACAGTCGGCCGGATCCTCCGTCGACACCATCGGTTCGTCGACGGATCGGACCTCGCGCGCCGGGTGCCGCGGCGGTCGTTGCCATCGGCGAGCGGCGTCTGCGCCTGTCGGCGTTTCGCCTGAGTCGGCTTCGTCGGCGCCCGTGGTCGCGCGGCTCGTCGTCTTGATCGACAACCGAAGCGCGTGCCGGTCAGTGGCAGGCCGGCCTCGTTCTGCGGCGTCACGCCCCGGCCGGCGGCCAATCGTCCCAAGCCTTCGATCGTTTGCCGGGAATCTCGTTCGCTGATCTCGACCCGATCCGCCGCTCCTGGTGAGACCATGGTTCCGGCCCCAGAAGTGAACAGGGATTCTCGCCCCGGGTACGGTATGGGGCAACGAGTGGTCGGTGTGGACCGGCCGGTGTGGTCACTAGGAGGTTGGCGTGGAACGCACACTGTTCGAACCCGAGCACGAACTGTTCCGGGAGTCGTTCCGCAAGTTTCTCGATCAGCACGTCGCGCCGAATCACGCGAAGTGGGAGGAGCAGGGCATCGTCGACCGGGCGGTCTGGCTCGAGGCGGGCAAGCAGGGCTTCCTCGGCATGGCCATGCCGGAGCAGTACGGCGGCGGCGGGGTGAAGGACTTCCGCTACAACGCCATCGTCTCGGAGGAGTCGGTGCGCGGCCAATACTCCGGCCTCGGCTTCTCGCTGCACAACGATGTGATCGCGCCTTATCTGCTCGAGCTGGCCAACGAGGAGCAGAAGCAGCGCTGGTTGCCCGGCTTCTGCGCGGGCGAGATCATCACCGCGATCGCGATGACCGAACCCGGTACCGGTTCGGACCTGCAGGGCATCAAGACTCGCGCGGTGCGGGACGGGGACGACTGGATCCTCAACGGCGCCAAGACCTTCATCACCAACGGCATCAACTCCGACATCGTGATCGTGGTGGCGCAGACCGACCCCGAGAAGGGGGCCATGGGCTTCAGCCTGTTCGTGGTCGAGCGCGGCATGCCCGGCTTCGAGCGCGGCCGCAACCTGGACAAGCTCGGCCTCAAGGCCCAGGACACCGCCGAGCTGAGCTTCACCGACGTGCGCGTGCCCGGCAAGAACCTGCTCGGCACCGAGGGGATGGGCTTCATCCACCTCATGCACAACCTGCCGCAGGAACGCCTGTCGATCGCCGTCATGGCCGCGGCGGCGATGGAGTCCTGCCTGGACATGACCGTGCAGTACGTCCGCGACCGCAAGGCGTTCGGCAAGCCGATCGGCGCGCTGCAGAACACCCGCTTCGTGCTCGCCGAACTGGCCACCAAGACCACGGCGGTGCGGCTGATGGTCGACAAGTTCATCGAGCTGCTCAACGAGGGCAAGCTGACCGCGGAGGACGCGGCGATGGCGAAGTGGTGGAGCACCGAGGAGCAGCTCGACCTGATCAACCGCTGCCTGCAACTGCACGGCGGATACGGCTACATGAAGGAATACCCGATCGCCAAGGCCTACATGGACGCCCGCATCCAGACCATCTACGGCGGCACCACCGAGATCATGAAAGAGATCATCGGACGCAGCCTGAAGCTGTCCTGACCGCGCGAATTCCGGCTCGGGCCGACGGCTGCCGCCGGCCCGGGTGCGGCACAATCGCCTTCCGAGGTGATGGCGAACTCGCCGTTCGCCGGTCGCCGGAGTGGAGGAGATGCGATGCCGAGTCTGGCCAACCAGGTGGTGCGCGGGTACCTGAAGGCGACGCGGGCCAATCGCGTGTTCATCGATGCCGACGCGGCGCGCAGGCGGGTCCTCGATCGGAGCGTGCGGCCTCGCAACTACGGTCCGCCGCGGCGGCTGCGCGCGGATGTGACCATCACGGTGGAGCGTCGCGGCGGCTGGCCGGTCTACACCCTCACTCCGCGCGGGCGCACGCCACGAGGGAACGTTGTGTACGCACACGGCGGCGGCTGGGTGCACGAGATCGCGCCGCAGCACTGGGCGCTGTGCGCGGCGGTCACCGCGGAAGCCGGTGCGGCGGTGACGGTCCCGATCTACCCGCTGATTCCGTTCGGGACGGCAGATCAGGTCGTCGCGGGCTTCGTGGAGCTGGCGCTCGCCAACCGGGAGACCTACGGAAATGTATGCGTGGCAGGGGATTCCGCCGGAGGGCAGATCGCACTGTCGGCCGCGGTGGCCCTGCGGGACGAGCACGACGTGCGGCTGCCCGGCACCGTGCTCATCGCCCCCGCGCTCGATCTGTCGCTGACCAATCCGGAAATCGAGGTCGTGCAGCCACGGGACCCGTGGCTGGGCGTCGCGGGATCGCGCGTGTTCATCGAACACTGGCGCGGCGATCTCGAGCTCGCCGACCCGCGCGTCAGCCCATTGGCCGCCGACCCGCGCGGACTCGGCCCGCTGACGGTCTTCTGCGGCACCGATGACATCCTGTGGCCGGACACCCTCCTGCTGGTCGAGGCGGCGCGCGACGCCGGGGTCGTGGTGGACTACCACGAGGCTCCCGGCCTGCCCCATGTCTATCCGCTGACCCCGACCCCGGAAGGGCGTGCCGCGCGTCGGGTCGTCATCGAGAGTCTGCGTAGCGCGCTCGCCAGTTGAACGACGGTGCGGTGCCGAATCGCGTTGTCGCCGCCCGGTTCGCGTGCGAGCTCGGCTGACGCGTGACAAGGGCAGGGCCTCGCCGCCGACGGGGCTGTCCAGGGCTGCGAGCGGCGGATTCGTCGTGGGCACCGTGGCGGTGTCGTAGGTCCGTGACCTGCCCACGTCGAACCCGTTGCGCCCGGCTACGTACCGGCTGCGGGCAGCGTGACCACGAAACGGGCGCCGGGTGTGCCGTCGGTGACGTGAATGGTGCCGCCGTGGCGTTCCACGACGTCGCGGACGATGGCCAGGCCGAGGCCCGCGCCGCCATCGTCGCGGCTGCGCGCGTCGTCCAGGCGGACGAATCGCTGGAAGATCCGGTCGCGGTCGGCGGGCGGCACACCCGGTCCGTCGTCGGTGACCGACAGCACCACCCGCTCGTCGGCGTCGTGGTCCACGGCGACGTCAACGGTGTTCGCGGCATGCCGCTGCGCGTTGTCGACCAGGTTGCCCAGAACGCGGGCGAGCTGGGTACGGCTCCCGGTGACCGCCACGGGCGCTTCCGGTATCGAGATCCGCACGGCCACCCGGTCCCGGACGCGGTGCTCCAACTCCTCACGGACCAGCACGGTCAGGTCCACCCGATCCGCGCGCGGTTGCTCGCCCGCGTCGAGCCGGGCCAGGAGCAAGAGGTCCGCCGCGAGATGTTCCAGCCGGATGGTGTCGCCGATCAGTCCGTCCAGTTCCAGCAGTTCGGGGTGCGCCTGGGCCACCTCGAGCTGGGTGCGCAGGCTCGCGATGGGGCTGCGCAACTCGTGTGCGGCGTCGGCGATGAACCGCCGCTGGCGCTCCGTGGACTCCTCCAGCGCGGCGAGCGTGGCGTTGGTGGTGCTCGCCAGCCTGCCGATCTCGTCGCGGGAGCCCGGTTCCGGCACGCGCAGGGAGAGATCGCCGTCCATGATCTCGGCGAGCTGCCTGCGAATCGCCTCCACCGGGCGCAGGGCGCGCCGGGTGACCAGCCAGGTCACCAGGGCGACCACCAGGAGTAGCGGAGGCAGGCCGATCAGCATCGCTTGCCGTGCGTCCGCCACCGCGCTGTCGGCGGTCGCCAGCGAGGAGCCCGCGTAGACGGTGGCGGGCTGTCCGCCCCGGATGGTCACCGCGAGGGCGGCGACCCGGAACGGATGCGGCCCGTCCTCGTCGTCCACCGTCAGCCGCACGTCGCCGAATTCGGCGTCGGCCGCCGTGGGGTCCGTGGGTTGCGACAGGCTTTCGCGGCCCGGCTTCTCGTCCTCGTCCTCTTCGTCGTCCTCCTCGTCCTCGTCATCGTCATCGGAAGTCTTGGCGTACGGGCCGAACTCGGCCATGGGCGGTTTGCCCGCGAGGTCGTCGTCGGCCGCGAGCACGCGGCGGTCGAGCGAAACGACCTGCACCGGTTCGCTTTCGGCATCGGGAAGCCGCAGCCGGGCGAGATCCGTGCCCGTCGCGAGCTGCGTCGCCACGTCCTGCGCGGTGGACTCCGCCTGCATTTCGGCGCTGTGCACCAGGTTGTGCCGCAGCACGGCCAGCACCACGAGCCCGGCCGCGGTCAGCGCCACCGCGACCACAACCGTCGCCGCGACCGTGGTGCGCACGCGGACCGAGCGCCACCAGGCCCGCGCGGCTCGCTCAGGCACGATCGGCCGTCAGCCGGTAGCCCGCGCCGCGAACGGTGGTGATCGATCGGCGTCCGAACGGCGCGTCGATCTTGCGGCGCAATGTGCTGATGTAGACCTCGACGATGTTCGGGTCGCCGTCGTAGGCGAAATCCCAGACATGGTCCAGGATATCGGCTTTCGAGACCACCTCCCCGGCGCGGACGGCCAGGTGCTCGAGCACAGCGAACTCCTTGGCGGTCAGCGTCACGTCCCGCGTGCCGCGGCGGCAGGTCCGGGTGCCCGGGTCCACGATCAGGTCGCCGACGCGCAACACGCGCGCGCCGCCGCGGGTCCGGCGGCGCAACAGCGCACGGATGCGGGCCAGCAGCACCAGGTAGGAGAACGGCTTGCTGAGGTAGTCGTCCGCGCCGGTGTCCAGGCCCTCGGCCTCGTCGTATTCGCCGTCTTTCGCGGTGAGCATGAGCACGGGCGTCTCGTGGCCACCGGCGCGCAGCGCGGCGCAGACGCGGTAGCCGTTCATGCCGGGCAGCATGATGTCGAGGATGATCAAGTCGTAGTCGGTTGTCGTCGCCAGATGCAGGCCCTCGGCGCCGTCGTGCACCACATCCACGGCGAATCCCTCGGCAGACAACCCTTTTGCCAGCGTGCGAGCCAGACGTTTCTCGTCTTCGACGATCAGCAGACGCATCCCCCAAGAGTGGCAGACGGATCCTGAAATCGTCTTCAGGTGACTTCAGCTCGCCTTCAGCTCGGTTCGCCACAGTGAACGCATTCGAGATCATCACTCGCGCAGGAGGTTTCCCATGACAACCGTATTCCGCCGTGCTTACGCCGGTCTTCGCTGGCTGCTCGTCGGCACGGCCGTCGCGGCCGCCGTCGTCGGTCTGAGCGCGGTCCTGTCCGCGGTGGCCACCGGCGGTCCGGACGATCACACCGTCGCGTTCCGTTCGGTCGCGGCGGACCGGTCGCTGGTGGCCGATACCGGTATCAGCAGGCAGCAGGCCATCGACAAGGCCCTGGCGGCCGTGCCGGGCGGACGGGTCACGTCCATCCAGCTCGACACGGACCAGGGGGTCGCGGTGTGGGAGGTGGAGCTCACCACTCCCGCGGGCGTGGAGCACGACGTGACGATAGATGCCGACAGCGGCCAGGTCCGCGCCGTGGTCGACCCCGACTGACCGCGTCGGCGGACGCAGGTGTGACGGGTCGGCGCATGGGTAAGCACGAGGTGTTTGCTGCCGGGCGGCAGGGATCCGGAGGGGGATTCCGGCCGTGGCTTCGCCGGTATCCGTGGTCCGTGGCCGACGTAACGCGTGACGCCCCGGAGACGCGTTCGCCGAGCATCGAAGATTTGCCCCGCGGGCGGTTTGCCCGGGAGTAGCCTCAAGTTGTCCACTCGAGGAATCGAGGTCCGGATGCACGAGATGGCCATCACGCGCGGCGTCATCGACGCCGTCTGCGAGCACGCGGCGGGCCGGCGGGTCCATTCCGTCACCGTCGAGGTCGGCGCGCTGTGCGCTGTCGTACCCGATGCCATGCGGTTCTGTTTCGAAGTCGCGGCCGAGGCGACGGTCGCCGAGGGCGCGGACCTGGTCCTGGTGGAGATCCCGGGGGTGGCGGCATGCCGTACCTGTGGCGCCGAGTTCCGGCTGCCGGACCCGATCCTGCTGTGTCCCTGCGGCAGCGCCGATGTCGAGATCCGCTCCGGGCGCGAGCTGCGTATCCGATCCATGGAGGTGAGTGAGGCATGTGCGCAACCTGCGGGTGCGGCGACGACGCCGCCGCGCTGATTCGCGTCCCGCACGATCACCAGCACGCAGACGGGCACGATCACGCCCATGCGGACCATGAGCACACGCACGAGGACCACCATCCACACCAGCACGGCCCCGGCGCCGACCACGTCCACGTGCCCGCCACCGAGACGGTCACCCTGGAGTTGAAGGTCCTCGCCAAGAACGACGAACTGGCGCAGCGCAACCGGGACTGGCTGGCCGGGCGCGGCATCCTCGCGCTCAATATGACGAGTTCGCCGGGCGCGGGTAAGACCACGCTGCTGGAGCGCACCATCCGTGAGTCCGGCCAGGCCCCGATCGCGGTGATCGAAGGGGATCAGGCGACATTGCTCGATGCCGACCGGATCAAGGCGACGGGGTGCCGTGTGGTGCAGGTCAACACCGGCGCGGGATGTCACCTCGACGCGGAGATGATGTATCGCGCGCTGGAGACCCTCGACCCGGCGCCGGGCACACTGCTGTTCGTCGAGAACGTCGGCAACCTGGTCTGCCCGGCGCTGTTCGATCTGGGGGAGCGGGAGAAGGTGGTCGTCATCTCGGTGACCGAGGGGACCGACAAACCGCTGAAGTATCCGCACATGTTCCAGGCGGCGGGGCTGGTCCTGGTGAACAAGACCGACCTGCTGCCGTATGTCGATTTCGATGTGGACCGATGCCGGGAATACATCCATTCGATACACCCCGGCGTCGAGGTCCTGCCGCTGTCCGTGAGCAGCGGAACAGGCCTGTCTACCTGGTACGACTGGCTGGCCGAGCAGCGTCGCGCGGCCGGTCCGGCGGCTCTTGAGGAAGCCGCCGGGCGCGCTTAAAGTGAAGTGATCAGGATCACATCTGCGGGTGACCCCTTCTTCGAGAAAGGCGAGATTCGGCCCCCGTGGTCCGCTGCGGAAGGTGGCGAGAAATGCCCACTCAGGAAGCAGTACGAGCCGAAGAGACGCTGATCCACGTTCTGTGGATCAACGCGGGACTCAGTTGTGACGGTGATTCGGTCGCCCTGACGGCGGCCACGCAGCCGAGCGTCGAAGAGATCGCCCTCGGCGCGCTTCCCGGTCTGCCGAAGATCGCCGTGCATTGGCCGCTGATCGACTACGAGTGCGGCCCCAACGGCGGTGCGGACGACTTCCTGGAGTGGTTCTTCAAAGCCGACCGCGGGGAACTCGAACCGTTCGTGCTGGTGGTCGAGGGCTCGATTCCGAACGAGCAGATCAAAGAGGAGGGCTACTGGTGCGGGTTCGGCAACAATCCCGCCACCGGCCAGCCCATGACGACCAGCGAATGGCTCGACCGTCTCGCGCCGAAGGCAACGGCCATCGTGGCGGCGGGCACCTGTGCGACCTACGGTGGCATCCACGCCATGGCGGGCAATCCCACCGGCGCGATGGGCGTGCCGGATTATCTCGGCTGGGACTGGAAGAGCAAAGCGGGTATTCCGATCGTCTGCGTGCCGGGCTGCCCGATCCAGCCGGACAACTTGTCGGAGACGCTGACCTATCTGCTCTACATGGCGACCGGCCAGGCGCCCATGATTCCGCTCGACGACGCGTTGCGGCCCAAGTGGCTGTTCGGGGCGACGGTGCACGAGGGTTGCGACCGCGCGGGTTACTACGAGCAGGGTGAGTTCGCCACCGAGTACGGCTCGCCGAAATGCATTGTGAAGCTCGGCTGCTGGGGGCCCGTGGTCAAGTGCAACGTGCCCAAGCGTGGCTGGATGAACGGCTTGGGCGGCTGCCCGAACGTCGGCGGCATCTGCATCGGCTGCACCATGCCGGGATTCCCGGACAAGTTCATGCCGTTCATGGACGAACCACCGGGCGGAAAGCTCTCGTCCAGCGCATCGGGGCTCTACGGATCGGTGATCCGCAGCCTCCGTCACATCACCGGACGCACGGTCGACAAGGAGCCGCACTGGCGGCACCGCGGCCGGAAGCTGGAAACCGGCGCGACCCGCACCTGGTAGGAGGTTCTCTGATGACCCAGATCATTCCGGAGCCGTCGCACAAAACGATCGAGCCGGACCGCCTCGTCGAGATGGCGTGGGACCCGATCACTCGCATCGTCGGCAGCCTCGGCATCTACACCAAAATCGACTTCGAGAATCGGGAAGTGGTCGAGTGTCACAGCACCTCGTCCATCTTCCGCGGCTACTCGATCTTCATGAAGGGCAAGGACCCGCGCGACGCGCACTTCATCACCAGCCGCATCTGCGGCATCTGCGGCGACAACCACGCCACCTGTTCGTGCTACTGCCAGAACATGGCCTACGGCGTGCGCCCGCCGCACCTCGGCGAATGGATCGTCAACCTGGGCGAGGCCGCCGAGTACATGTTCGACCACAACATCTTCCAGGAGAACCTGGTCGGCGTCGACTACTGCGAGAAGATGGTCTCCGAGACCAATCCGGGCGTGCTGGCCAGGGCCGAGAACACCGAGGCGCCGCACGCGGGCGACCACGGGTATCGCACCATCGCCGACATCATGCGCGCGCTCAACCCGTTCACCGGTGAGTTCTACCGGGAGGCGTTGCAGGTCAGCCGGATCACGCGCGAGATGTTCTGCCTGATGGAAGGCAGGCACGTCCATCCGTCCACGCTGTATCCCGGTGGACCCGGCACGGTCGCGACGATCCAGTTGATGACCGACTACATGTCCCGGCTGATGCGCTACGTGGAGTTCATGAAGAAGGTCGTGCCGATGCACGACGATCTGTTCGACTTCTTCTACGAGGCGCTGCCGGGCTACGAGAAGGTCGGCCTGCGGCGCACGCTGTTGGGTTGCTGGGGCTCGTTCCAGGACCCGGAGTTCTGCAATTTCGAGTACAAGGACATGGCGGACTGGGGCCGCAAGATGTACGTGACCCCCGGCGTCGTGGTCGACGGCAAACTGCTGACCACCTCCCTGGTCGACATCAACTTGGGACTGCGGATCCTGCTGGGCAGTTCGTACTACGAGGACTGGACCGATCAGGAGATGTTCGTCAAGACCGATCCGCTGGGCAACCCCGTGGACCGCCGCCATCCCTGGAACCAGCACACCAACCCCCGGCCGCAGAAACGCGACCTGGACGAGAAGTACAGCTGGGTCATGTCGCCGCGGTGGTTCGACGGCACCGATCACCTCCCCCTGGACACCGGCGGCGGCCCGCTGGCCCGGCTGTGGTCGACGGCGCTGGCCAACCTCATCGACATCGGCTACGTGAAGGCCACCGGGCACAGCGTGCAGATCAATCTGCCCAAGACCGCGCTCAAGGGGCCGGTCACGCTGGAGTGGAAGGTGCCGGTGCACGGCAGCAACACCCTCGAGCGCAACCGCGCGCGCACCTATTTCCAGGCGTACGCGGCGGCCTGCGCGCTGCACTTCGCGGAGAAGGCGATGGCGGAGATCCGGGCCGGCCACACCAAGACCTGGGAGAAGTTCGAGGTGCCGGAAGAAAGCATCGGCTGCGGCTTCACCGAGGCGGTGCGCGGCGTGCTGTCGCATCACATGGTGATCCGGGACGGCAAGATCGCGAACTACCACCCGTACCCGCCGACGCCGTGGAACGCCAGCCCGCGCGACAGCTTCGGCACGCCGGGGCCCTACGAGGACGCGGTGCAGGGCCAGCCGATCTTCGAGGAGAACGACCGCGAGCACTTCAAGGGCATCGACGTCATGCGCACCGTGCGCAGCTTCGATCCGTGCCTGCCGTGTGGCGTGCACATGTATCTAGGCAAGGGCAAGACGCTGGAGAAGCTGCATTCACCGACGCAGACGCTCACTCCCGAGTGAGTCCGCGTCGGGCGAAACGACCCGGAGGTGACGGTGGAGGATCGCCCGGACGACCGGGACGACGCGACGCTCGACGACTCCCGGTGGCGCGAAGCCGGTGATCGCATCGAGACCTTGCTGGAAGCGAGTTCGGCGGGCGGTGCGCTCGCCCGCGAACGCGCGGAGCAACTCGTGCGCGAACTGGTCGAACTCTACGGCGCGGCGCTGACCCGCGTGGTCGAGCTGCTCGACGGCGCGGCGGTCGAGCGGTTGACCCGCGACGACCTGGTCGCGAGCCTGCTGCTCGTGCACGGGTTGCATCCGCACGATGTGACCACCCGCGTAGGGAACGCGCTGGACAGCGTGCGTCCGTATCTCGGTTCCCACGGCGGCGACGTCCACCTGGTCGACATCGTCGACGGCGTGGTGCGCTTGGAACTGGCGGGTAGTTGCAAGAGCTGTCCGTCCTCGTCGGTGACGCTCGAACTGGCCGTCGAGGACGCGGTGCGGGCGGCCGCGCCGGAGATCGAGTCCATCGAAGTGGTCGCCGCGCAGACCGAGTCGGCGGGGGTGATCTCCGCCGACTCGCTGTTCTCGCGCGTGCGCGCGGACGGCGCGCGGTCCGGCAACTGGGTCGCGGTCCCCGAACTGGCCGAACTCGACGCGGGCGAGGTGGGCGGCTTCGACGTCGCCGGGCTGACGGTGCTCGCCTGCCGGGTGGGAACGGAGCTGTACGCCTATCGCGACCACTGCCCCGGATGCGACCGATCGCTCGCGGGTGCGGCGCTGGAGCGGCGCGTGGGGTTCCCGGCCGGTGACGCGGTGCTGCGGTGCCCGACCTGCCGGGCGCACTACGACGTGGTGCACGCGGGCGCTCGGGTCGACGGTGACGGTCACCTCGAACCGCTCCCCGTGCTCGTGCGCTCCGGCGAACTGTCGGTGGCGGTGCCGGTGGAGGTCCGCGGGTGAGCACACCGTTTCGCGCGCTCCAGCGGATCGCCGCCGATCGCGGGCCCGCTCCCCGGCCCGGCGAGCGGTGCGAGATGTGCGCGGAGCCGATCGCCGACCGGCACCAGCACGTGGTGAACGTCGAAGGCAGGCAGCTGATGTGCGTATGCCGCGGCTGCTACTTGCTGTTCGTCGACCAGAACGCGGAGCTGCGGTATCGCGCGGTGCCGGACCGGTATCTCACGTTCCCGGATTTCACGATCAGCCGGGCCGAATGGGACGCACTGGACATCCCCGTGAATCTGGCGTTCTTCTTCCGCAATTCCGCACTGGACCGGACGGTGGCGTTCTATCCAGGACCCGCCGGCGCTACAGAGTCGGAATTACCTCTGGAGCAATGGAATTCGATCATTCACCGGCATCCCGAGCTGGACGTGCTCGCCCCGGACGTGGAAGCGCTGCTCATCCGGGTGCCCGACCGCCGCACCGAGCGGGCGGCCTGCCTGCTGCTACCGATCGACGCCTGCTACGAGTTCGTCGGCCGGATGCGGCTGCTGTGGCACGGATTCGACGGCGGCCAGGACGTGCACCGATACCTGGAGGAGTTCTTCGCCGAGGCGTCGGCGCGCGCGAAAACCGGCGGTGCGGCATGAGCCCGGTGTACTCGACGACGTTCGCCGTGCTCGAGATCAAACCCGAGCCGTACGCCGTCGCGCCGATCCTGTCCGCGCGCGTCGGCATCGCCGCGCTCGCGGAGGAGCCCGTGCACGCCATCGCCCTGCGCGCGCAGGTGCGCATCGAGCCGTTCCGCCGCGGCTACTCCGACGAGGAGGCCGCAGGGCTGGTCGATCTGTTCGGCCCGCGCGAACGGTGGCACGAGACCCAGCGCTCGTTTCTCTGGATGCACTGCGCCACCATGGTTCCGAGTTTCACCGGCGGCGCCCAAGTGGACCTGCCGATGCCGTGCACCTACGACTTCGAGGTGACCGGATCGAAGTACCTGCACGCGTTGCGCGAGGGTGTGGTTCCGCTGCTGTTCCTGTTCAGCGGGACGGTCTTCATCCGGGGCACGACCGGATTCGCCATCCAGCAGATTCCATGGGACCGGGAGGACAAGTTCGAGATGCCCGTATCGGTCTGGCAGGGCCTGATGGACGCGTACTTCCCGAATACCGGGTGGGTGCGGCTGCACAACGACACGCTTCGGGCGCTGGCCACCTATAAATCCAGCCACGGCCTGCACGGCTTCGACGACGCGGTGACCCGCCTGCTGACCAGCGCCGAGGAGACGCCGTGACGACCGCCGAAGCTCGTGCCCGCGCCCGCGCCGTGGCCGACGCGGTGCTCTACGAGGGCTATCTGCTCTACCCCTACCGGGCCGACGCGCGCAAGAACCAGTCGCGCTGGCAGTTCGGCGTGCTGGGACCGCACGAGGCCGCCGCGGCGGGACTCGGCGAGGAGTCGACGCTGTCGGCGCAGTGCCTGATCGAACCGGGCGAGAATCCCGAACTCACCCTCACCGTGCGGTTCCTCCAGCTCCAGCGCCGTCAAGTGGTGGACGGGGACGGTACGCCCGTCGCGGAGCTGACCGATGGCGCGCGGTCGTGGCTGTCCTGGGACGAGGCGGTCGAGCAGGAGATCACCGTCGGCCCCGTCCCGCCCGCCCGTATGGTCGTGCCGCTGGACATCCCGGGCGGCTCCGACGCCGAGCAGATCGCCACCGCGGCCGTCTCCGCGCCGGGCACGTTCGTGCGGACCCGGCTGCCGCTGACGGGTGAGCTGGAACTCGCCGCCGACCGAGACGACGGCTTCCTACGGCTCACGGTCGTCCTGCGCAACGTGGGCGCACCCGCGACCGACAAGCGCGACGCCATCGCCCGCTCGCTGATCGGCGCGCACATCATCGCGGAGATCACCGGCGGACAGTTCGTCTCCCTGCTGGAACCGCCGCCCGACGCAACCGCCGTGGCCGCCCGCTGCGATCGGTACCGGTGTTTCCCGGTGCTCGCGGGGCCGCCCGGCGACTACAGCGTGCTGCTCATCTCGCCGATCATTCTCTACGACCACCCGGAGATCGCGGAGCAGAGCGAAGGAGCGCTGTTCGACTCCACCGAGATCGACGAGATCCTCACGCTGCGCATACTCACCATGACCGATGCGGAGAAGGCGAGCGCCCGAGCCACCGACCCGCGCGCGGCGGAGATCATCGACCGCTGCGAGGCCATGTCGCCCGACGCGATGCGGCAGTTGCACGGGGTGCTGCGCGACCCGCACGCCGAGGGGCCCGGGTTGATCCCGGAGATTCCCGAGGGCGTCGATTGGTGGGACCCGCTGGCCGACAGCGCCGTCCGTCCGGACTTGGACGCTGTGCCGGTCGCGGGGGCGCTGGTGCGCAAGGGCAGCCGCGTCCGGCTGCATCCGGCGCGCCGGGCCGACGCCCAGGATCTGTTCTTCGACGGGCAGTGCGCGCGGGTCGTCTCGGTGCACGAGGACGTGGACGGACAGGCGCACGTCGGGGTGGTGCTGGACGCCGATCCGGCGGCCGAGCTGCACGAATGGTACGGGCGCTACCTATATTTCGCGCCCGACGAACTGGAGCCGCTCGACGGCACCGAGGAATGAAAGGAAGTCCGCTATGGAAACCGTGGGAGTGGTCTCGACGACCGTCGTCGCCGTGCTGGTGGCGGCGGGAGTGTATCTCGGCGTGCGGTCGCTCCCGGATCTGCGGCGATATCTGAAGATCCGGCACATGTAGCGGGGCACCGGAAAGGAGCATCATGGGTGAGCATCGCGAAGAGCCGCAATCGGCACGTGGCGCGCCGGGTTCGCGCGACGCGGGCACGGGCATCGCGGCCGGAGGCCCGGCGGACCGGGAACCGGGCCACATCGGTCACGAGGAGATGACCTCCGCGCATCCGGAAGACGCCAAGAAGGGCACCGAGTTCACCTCGGAAGCCCCGACCGGCACCGAAGCGGCGGCACCTCCGTACGACGAGCGCAAGGACACCGCCAACGCCCCCGCGGAGACGGCGACCGGAAAGGTCGACGACGCGCGAGTGGGCGGCGCGACGACACCCACCGAGAAAGAGGGGTGACTCGACGGCCGCGGTGCTGATCGCCGGGATCGGCAACATCTTCCTCGGCGACGACGGATTCGGACCCGAGGTGGTGCGCAGGCTGCCGCACCACCCCGACCCCGGTGTGCGCGCGGTGGACTACGGCATCCGCGGCATGCACCTCGCCTACGACCTGCTCGACCCCTGGGCGGCGCTGCTGCTGATCGACGCGCTGCCCGACCGCGGCGCGCCCGGCCGGGTCGAGGTGTTCGGCGCCGAGCCGGAGGACACCGGCGCCCAGCTCGACGCCCACGCGATGAGCCCGGACGCCGTCTTCGCCGGGGTACGCGCGCTGGGCGGTGTGTTGCCGCCCACGGTGGTGATCGGCTGCCAGGTCGCCTGCGTGGAGGAGGGCATCGGCCTGTCCGCGCCGGTCGCGGCGGCGGTGCCGGAGGCGGTCGCCGCCGTCGGCGAGGTGCTGGCCGCGTTCCTGCCCGCCGGGACATCCGATGGCTCCCCGCTTCCGCGGGCCACAGCGCGACAGGAGGACTGACCGATGTGTCTGGGCATCCCGGGACAGGTGCTGGCGATCCCTGACGGCTACCACGATCAGATCGCCTTGGTCGACGTCTCCGGCGAGCAGCGGAAGGTGAACATCGGGCTGCTCGACGATGATCCGGCCCGGCCGGGTGACTGGGTGATCATCCACATGGGCTTCGCGGTGGAGAAGACCGACGCGGCGGGAGCCGAGGCGGCTCTGCAAGGGCTGCGTCTGCTGCAACGCGGGGACCAGTCATGAACACTGTGCGGCTGCGGCGGCGTCTGCTGGTGCGCGGTGTGGTCCAAGGCGTCGGATTCCGGCCGTTCGTCTACACCACCGCCGCCGAACTGGCTCTGTCCGGCAGCGTGAGCAACAACAGCAACGGCGTGATCGTCGAGATCGAGGGAGCGGCCAGAGATCTGGACGAGTTCGCCCGGCGGCTGCGCTTGCGACCACCGCCGCTGGCGGTGATCGAGTCGGTCGAGCAGGCCGACATCCCGGCGCGCGGCGGCACCGGATTCCACATCGCGGGCACCACGCGCGAGGGTGGTGGTCGTACGCTCGCCTCACCCGATGTCGCGATCTGCGCCGATTGCGAACGCGAGTTGCGCGATCCGCGCGATCGCCGTTATCGCCATCCGTTCGTCAACTGCACCAACTGTGGTCCGCGTTTCACCATCATCGCGAGCCTGCCCTACGACCGCGAGCGCACATCGATGGCCGACTTCGCCATGTGCGAGCGGTGCGCGCGGGAATACGCCGATCCCGCCGATCGGCGCTTCCACGCGCAGCCGATCGCCTGCCCCGACTGCGGCCCCACGCTCGCCTATACGGGACCGGGAGCCGGTACGCCGCTGACTGCCGCGCGGCGACTGCTGCGCGCGGGCGGAATCCTGGCGGTCAAAGGCATCGGCGGATACCACCTCGCCTGTGACGCCACGAACGAGGCGGCCGTCGCGGAACTGCGGCGTCGCAAACGCCGCGGTGACAAACCTTTCGCCGTCATGGTGCCGGATCTGGTCACGGCACGGGCCATCGTCGCCGTCGACGACGCCGCCGAGACGCTGCTGACCAGCCCGGCTCGCCCCATCGTGTTGCTCGCTCGCCGATCCTCGCCCGAGGAGCCCCCTTCGAACGACGGCCCGGCGGTCTCGCCATCGGTGGCGCCCGGCAATCCAGACCTGGGCGTGATGCTCGCCTACACCCCGCTGCACCTGCTGCTGTTCGGCCTGCCCGGCGACCCGCCCGGCCCGCAGGTGCTCGTGATGACCTCGGGCAATCTCGGCGGCGAGCCGATCTGCTACCAGGACGACGACGCACGCACCCGCCTGGCCGGGCTCGCCGACGGCTGGCTGTCGCACAACCGGCGCATCCTGGTGCCCTGCGACGACTCGGTGGTGCGCTCGCTCGACGGCCGCGAACTGCCGGTCCGGCGCTCGCGCGGCTACGCGCCGCTGCCGCTGTTGCTACCGGTGCCGCTGCCGCCGACGCTCGCCGTCGGCGCGGACCTCAAGAACACCTGCGCGATGGCCGACGGCCGCTACGCCTGGCTGAGCCAGCACATCGGCGACATGGACGACCTGGCGACGCTGCGCTCCTTCGACGCCGCGCAGCGCCACCTCGGAGAACTCACCGGCGTCCGTCCCGCGCAGCTGGTCGCCGACGCGCACCCCGGCTACCGCTCTACCGCCTGGGCGCGCAGGCACGCGGGCGAGCGAGCCGTCTACACCGTCCAGCACCATCACGCGCACATCGCCGCAGTCATGGGCGAGCACGGGCTCGGCGCGACCGAGCAGGTGGTCGGCATCGCCTTCGACGGCACCGGGTACGGACCGGACGCGGCGGTGTGGGGCGGTGAGGCGCTGCTGGCGGGCTACAAGGGCTACCGGCGTCTGGCGCACCTGAAGTACGTGCCGCTCGCGGGCGGCGATCTCGCCGTGCGCAGGCCCTACCGCATGGCGCTGGCTCATCTGCGCGCGGCTGGGATCGACTGGTCCGAGGACATTCCCGCGGTCGCGGCGTGTCCGCCCGCCGAGCGTTCGGTGCTGGCCCACCAGTTCCGGACCGGACTGGGCTGCGCGCCCACGTCCAGCATGGGCCGGTTGTTCGACGCGGTGTCCTCGCTGTGCGGCGTGCGGCACGTCGTCGACTACGAAGCCCAGGCGGCGATCGAACTGGAAGGACTCTCGCGCGCGGGGGCGGAAGGCGACGCCGCCTACCGATTCCCGCTCGCGGAGGGCGACCCCGCCGGGATCGATGCCGCGCCGGTGATCGCGGACCTGGTCGCCGACGTTCGCGCGGGCGCGCCCCCGCAGGTGGTGGGCGCGCGCTTCCACGCCGCCGTCGCTCGGTTGGTGCTCGACCTCGCGGCGCGTTACGCCGCCCCGGGGACGGTCGTCGCCCTGTCCGGCGGCGTGTTCCAGAACGCCCTGCTGCTCGCGCGATC
The DNA here is from genome assembly GCF_044452545.1 of Nocardia sp. NPDC051900. Taxonomy (NCBI): domain Bacteria; kingdom Bacillati; phylum Actinomycetota; class Actinomycetes; order Mycobacteriales; family Nocardiaceae; genus Nocardia; species Nocardia sp. NPDC051900. The sequence continues at coordinate 25,872 of NZ_JBITBU010000009.1, forward strand.
GTGTGCGCTGCTGCGCGACAACGGGTTCACCGTGATCACCCACCACAGACTGCCGCCCAACGACGGCGGCCTCGCGTTCGGGCAACTCCTCGCGTGCAGCGAGGGATGAGCGAAGGAGAGCAACGATGTGTCTTGCGGTACCAGGCAAAGTGCTCAGCCTGCACGAGCGGGACGGCACGCTGATGTCGGTCGTCGACTTCGGCGGCGTGCACAAGGACGTGTGCCTGCAATACATCCCGGACGCGGCGGTCGGCGATTACGTCGTGGTCCACGTCGGTTTCGCGATCCAGCGTCTGGACGAGGAGTCCGCGCTGCGGACCCTGGCCGAGTTCGAGCACCTCGGCGTACTGAACGAGGAATTCGGCGACGGTTTCGCCATCGCCGCGAAGCAGGCGGGCCTGGACAATCCCGCCGCCGAGCCGTCCCGCGAGGAACCGGAGGCGAAGTCATGAAATATCTCGACGAGTTCAGCAACCCCGAACTGGCCCGGCACCTGCTCGATCGGATCCGCGCCGCGACCAGCCGCCGCTGGGCGATCATGGAAGTCTGTGGCGGACAAACACATTCGATCATCCGCCACGGCATAGACCAACTGCTGCCCGACCAGATCGAGATGATCCACGGCCCCGGCTGCCCGGTCTGCGTCACCCCGCTGGAGGTGATCGACAAGGCGCTGGAGATCGCCGCGCGACCGGGCGTGATCTTCTGCTCGTTCGGTGACATGCTGCGCGTGCCGGGCAGTTCCAAGGACCTGTTCCGGGTGAAGAGCGAGGGCGGTGACGTCCGAGTGGTGTACTCGCCGCTGGACGCGCTGAACCTGGCCAAGGAGAATCCCGACCGCGAGGTAGTGTTCTTCGGCATCGGATTCGAGACCACGGCTCCGGCCAACGCCATGACGGTCTACCAGGCGAAGCGGCTGGGGATCAGGAACTTCTCGCTGCTGGTGTCGCATGTGCTGGTCCCGCCCGCCATCGCCGCCATCATGGAGTCCCCGACCTGTCGGGTGCAAGGGTTCCTCGCCGCCGGGCACGTCTGCACCGTGATGGGCACCGACGAGTACCCGCCGCTGGCCGAGCAGTACCGGGTGCCGATGGTGGTCACCGGATTCGAGCCGCTGGACATCCTGGAGGGCATCCGCCGCACCGTGCTGCAACTGGAGTCCGGCAGGCACGAACTGGAGAACGCCTACCCGCGCGCGGTGGCCGCTGCGGGCAATCCCGCGGCGAAAGCCATGCTGCAGGACGTCTTCGAGGTCACCGACCGGGCCTGGCGCGGCATCGGCGTCATCCCGCGCAGCGGCTGGCGGTTGTCGGAGCGCTATCGCGAGTTCGACGCCGAGCACCGCTTCGCCGTGGGCGACCTGCACACCGAAGAATCGACCATCTGCCGCTCCGGAGAGGTGCTGCAAGGGCTGATCAAGCCGAATGAGTGCGCCGCTTTCGGCAAGCAGTGCACGCCGCGGAATCCTCTGGGCGCCACCATGGTGTCCTCCGAAGGCGCGTGCGCCGCCTACTACCTGTACCGGCGCTTGGATCTGCCCGCGGAGGTGGCTCATGCGTGATGAAGGCGCCGCGCCCGTGACGATCGATGAGGGCTGGGTCTGCCCGATGCCGCTGCGGGATTCGCCGAACATCGTCATGGGCCACGGCGGCGGCGGCGCGATGTCCGGCGAGCTGATCGAGCATCTGTTCCTGCCCGCGTTCGGCTCCGCCGCGAACGCGGACCTGACCGATTCCGCGGTCGTCACGCTCGACGGCGCGCGGCTGGCCTTCTCCACCGATTCGTTCGTGGTGAAGCCGCTCGTCTTCCCTGGCGGCACCATCGGTGAGCTCGCGGTCAACGGCACGGTGAACGATCTGGCCATGTCCGGTGCGCGTCCGATGGTGCTGTCCACCGCGTTCATCCTGGAGGAGGGCACCGCGCTGGCCGACATCGCACGCATCGCGCAGGCGGTCGGGACCGCCGCGCTGGCGGCCGAAGTCCAGCTGGTCACCGGGGACACCAAGGTGGTCGACGCCGGGCACGGTGACGGGATCTATATCAACACCGCGGGCATCGGCGTGGTGCCCCCCGAGGTGGACATCCGGCCGCAACGCGCGACCCCGGGCGACGTCGTGCTGGTCAGCGGCGAGATCGGGGTGCACGGTGTCGCGGTGCTCAGTTGCCGCGAGGGTCTGGAGTTCGGTACCACCGTGCTCAGCGACACCGCGCCGCTGCACGGTCTGGTCGCGGCGATGCTGGCCACCGGCGCCGACGTGCACGTGCTGCGCGACCCGACCCGCGGCGGCGTCGCGGCCTCGCTCAACGAGATCGCCCGTGCCGCGAAAGTCGGCGTGGCCCTGGACGAGCGGCAGCTTCCCGTGCCGGACGGCGTGCGCGACGCGTGCGGGCTGCTCGGCCTGGACCCGATGTACGTGGCCAACGAGGGCAAGCTGCTGGCGTTCGTCGCGCCCGAGGACGCCGAACGCGTGCTGGCGGCGATGCGGGAGCACCCACTGGGCGCGCAGGCCGCCGTGATCGGCCGATGCGTCGCCGAACATCCCGGCATGGTGGTCGCCCGCACGGCGCTCGGCGGTACGCGGGTGGTGGATCTGCCCGCGGGCGAGCAGCTGCCGCGGATCTGCTGACAGGGGACCGGTATCGGCCCTGAGCCAGAAGGCGAGGTGTGGATCATCGTTCGGATCGCCGAGACGCCCGCGGCGTCGCGTGCCCCGCTGGACGGACGGCAGCGGCGCGGCGTCGCGGGGATGGCGTCGGTCGTGGTCGTCCTGCACGTCCTCGGGTGGTCGGCGCTGCTGCTGCTCGTTGTCCCTGGTGGATACGTGGTGGACGGTGCGGTGTTCGGCGTCGGCCTCGGCGTCACCGCCTACACGCTCGGCATGCGGCACGCGTTCGACGCCGATCACATCGCCGCGATCGACAACACCACCCGCAAACTGGTCGCGGACGGGCGCAAGCCGCTGTCGGTCGGATTTTGGTTCTCCCTCGGGCACTCCACCATCGTGTTCGTCCTCGTCGCGCTGCTGGCATTCGGCGTCAAGGCGCTGGCGGGCAACCTGCGCGACGAGAACTCCGGGTTGCAACGCTGGACCGGCCTCTTCGGCACCGGCATCTCCGGCACTTTCCTGCTCGCCATCGGGGCGTTGAACCTGGTCTCGCTGATCGGCATCTGGCGGGTGTTCCGTTCGATGCGCCGTGGGAGCTACGACGAGGCCGCGTTGCGGCAGCGGCTGCACGACCGCGGCGCGTTGCAGCGGGTGACCGGGCCGCTGACCCGGGCGGTGCGCGCGCCGTGGCAGATGTACCTCGTCGGGCTGCTGTTCGGCCTCGGCTTCGACACCGTCACCGAGGTGAGCTTGCTGGTGATCGCGGGCGGTGCGGCGGCGACCGACCTGCCGTGGTACGCGATCCTCGTGCTGCCCGTGCTCTTCTCGGCGGGCATGACGCTGTTCGACGCGCTGGACGGCGCGTTCATGAACTACGCATACGGATGGGCGTTCGCCGGACCGCTGCGCACCGTCTACTACAACATCGTCGTCACCGGTCTGTCGGTGGCCGTGGCGCTGCTGATCGGCGCGCAGGAGATGATTTCCTTGCTGGCCGACGAATTCGGCATCGCCGACGGACCGCTGGCGTGGGTCGGCGGGCTGGATCTGGGCGCCATGGGCTTCGTGATCGCCGGACTGTTCCTGCTCACCTGGGCGGTCGCCGTCGGAGTATGGCGATTCGGCCGGATCGAGCAGCGGTGGTCCCCGGGCCGGGCGGGCGGAGGGCCGTGCTGATGGCGGGCAGCGGAGCGGAGATGTTCGCCCGGTACGCCTACGCGCCGAATCGGCTGGGCTACTGCGGGCCGCCCGACGCGGCCGCCCTGCGCGACGGCTCGGACGAGCAGGTGCGGGCGGTGGCGCGCCGGTTCACCGGAGCGTGGCCCTACCTGCGCGTGATGGCGCGCATGACCGGTATAGCGGACCCGCTGGACCGCAGGATCGTCGAGGCGTACTGGCTGGGCGGCGGCGTCGGCGCGGAACTGGATGCCCGCGACTTCACCGCCGAACTGCTGGATCTGCTCGGCCCGGTCGCGGGCGGCTACTGGACGTACCTGACGCCACGGCTGGCCGAGGAGGCGGCCGCCAACCACTGCTTCCACGTCTTCGGTGTGTACCCCTGGTCGCGGCTGCTCGGACACGGCAACGAACATCCCCTGCACGTGCTCGACAACTGCCGGATCGGCTGGGGAACGGTGCTCGACCGTGCCGGCGGCGAGGTCGTGTTGGGCTGCCGTGCGCTGAGCTGGGACGGCGAACGTCTCGCGTTGTCGGCGGAGACGGCGCGGTCGGTGCCGATCCGGGTGGACGGGTACGCGGCGCTGCCGGATGTCGCGGTAGGGGAGCGGGTCGCGGTGCACTGGGGGCGGCTGTGCGGGCGCTTGGACGACGCCCAGGTGAGTGCTCTGGAGGTGGGCACGGTGCGTCAATTGGAGCTCACCAACCGACGACTCGCCGCACAAGGGAGCCCCGCGATCAGCTGACGAGCACATGAGTTGCCGGTCGTCCACGCCCGACACCGAGGCGGCGGACTGCTTGCTGACAGCGCCGATATGTTGCGGCGGTTGCCGATGAGAAAGTTTCGATTCCCTCAATCGTGGCGAACTCGACGGTTCGCGAATTCGGCAGATCCGCGAGGCGTGTTCGGCTCACCCAGGTGCGCGTATCCTGTATATAGCTGTCGAGCCCGACCTCGGGGAGCGACACGTGTATTTCACCGATAGTCGTCCGGCGAAAGTCCGAACTGTTCCCGGATGATTTATCCGGTGTGTCGGCGCGTCCTCCGCCATCGTGCCCGACGGGCTGATCCGCATTTCGGATATCACCCGAAGGGAGGTGAACTACAGTGTTGGATCAGATGATGGGGATGATTCGCGACATGTGGAACAACATGTTCCCGGGCATGCCGATGCCGATGCTTCCGATGATGTAGTAGCCGTCCCAGAAGCCGGAAAACCGCAGTTGTGCAAGCGTCCGACAATTCTGCGTCGAGGCGATGGGTGCGGCTTTTCCGAACGAGGTGTGCGATTTCCGTACGGTGGTATATCCACTTTGTGGCCTACCGTATTCGATGCGATATTCCCGTATACAGGAGAGTGGAATCCGTCGGCCATCTGCGCGGGCGGAGTCGAACGACCCGGCGGACCGTGGCCGAGCCTCGGCCCCGTGGCCGGTCGGCGGAGGCGAAGGCGATCGACCTCGATGGAGGTGCGCCATGACCGAGGATCCGCAGCAGGCGAAGCGGCCGGTGAGCGCCGCGCTGGCCGGCCCGTACGGGCACCCGTTCCATCCGATCCTGGTCACCGTCCCGATCGGCGCATGGGTCGCCAGTCTGGTGTTCGACCTCGCATCCCGAGTGGTGGACGATCCGCAGTTCCTGGTCAAGGGGTCGTCGTGGCTGATCGCGATCGGCGTGCTCGGCGCCTTGGCCGCCGCGACGATCGGGTTCCTCGACCTGCTCGCCATCCCGACGGGTACGCCCGCCTTCCGCACCGGCCTGCTGCACATGACCCTCAATCTGCTGGTCACCGTCGCCTACGCGGTCGGTTTCGTCTGGCGGCGGGGCGCCGACACCACACGCGCGGTTCCGGCCGGGCCGCTGGCGCTATCGGTGGCGGCCCTGGTGGCATTGGCGATGTCGGGGTATCTCGGGGGCAAGCTCGCCTACCGGTACGGCGTACGTGTCGCCGACGAGGCAACCCAGGCGAGCGGCTTCAAGCGCTGAATCCCTTCCCAACGTCAGGAGGCACACCATGGGCATCGCCGCATTGATCTTCTGGCTGCTCACCGCGGGCGGCGGTTTCTTCCTGCTCGGCACCTGGATCGCCAAGGGCGGCACGCGTCAGCCGAATTCGACCCAGCTGCCCGCGCCGGTATTGTTCGGGCACTTCCTGCTCGCCGTGGCCGGACTGATCGTGTGGATCGTGTACCTCGTCATCGACAACACGGCGTGGGCCTGGATCGCCTTCGTGCTGCTGATTCCGGTCGCCCTACTCGGATTCACGATGTTGGTGCGCTGGATTCCCACCTATCGAGAGCGTTCCGCCGCGGGAACGGTCGAACGCCGCTCCGCCGCGGGAACGGCCGAACCGCCCGAAAAGCACTTTCCCGTTGCCGTCGTCGCCGCACACGGGGTTTTCGCCGTGACGACCGTCGTGCTGGTGTTCCTGACCGCGCTCGGCGTCGGCAGCTGACCTCTCGTCCCAGACGAGAGCCACCGGTGGGTGGCCGCGACGGCGGGAGTCCCCAGTTATTTCGCGCAGGCCGCGGGCGGCGAGGGTTGTGTACTGTCGCAGGCCGGGGCGGTGAGGTCGTAGACCGCGACGTTGCCGATGTGTACCGCGCTGTAGTGCGCCGACACCCACTCGGCGATGTCTTTGTGCCCGGCCGGCCGCCACCATCCGTTGTCCGGGGCGTCGCTCCGGCCGGCCCCGGCGGGCTGGTCGCGCACCCGCCACGAATCGGGCAGCCGCACCTCCTGCGCGAGGTAGTACGTCACCTGATGGGTGCGCACCATGGTCTGGAACTCGTCGAGGGTGGGCACCGGATCCTCGGAGGTGAAGCCGCCGATCGCGACTACCGAGGTGTGGGTGGCGAGTTCCAGCGACGCGGCGACCGAGGACCGGTCCACTGCGGCCGACCAGGGGGTGGAGGTGTCGCGCAACAGCGTGGCGAGTTGGGGTTCGACCTCCCCGTCGATGAACGCGGTCACCGCGCGGCGCATGTCGCTCGACGGATCCCCCGTCGTGGGCCGTGCCGGGCCCACGGTAGGACTGCCGCCCGTGTGCGCCTGCGGCAGGGTGGCCGCGGCGTATGCCGTCGATCCGCCGATCCCGGCGAGCACACCCACGGCGACGAGCACCGATACGGCTCTGGCTCGCACCCGTCGCGCCCCGGCCGGGAAGGCGGCGGCGACCAGTCCGAGCGCCACCGCCAGCGAGATCGCCACGAGCGTCCAGCGCAGCGGCGGCAGCCACCCGGGATTGCGGTTCAGCAGGACGAACGCCCACAGTCCCGACGTCAGCACCAGTGCGGCGGCGCCGACACGACCGAACGCCTCCGACCGGCGCCGCCACACCTCCGCCACCCCGATGGCGAACATCCCGGCCACGGCCGGACCGATCGCCAACGTGTAGTAGGCGTGCATACCGCCGCGCATCACGGTGAACGCGACGCCGTCGACGACCAGCCACAGCCCGAACGCCAGCGCGGCCGCACGAACCGGGTCCGTTCGTGGCGTACCCCGACGGGAGACGAGCACCAGTGCGAAGGCGAGCAGGGCGGCCGGAAGCAGCCAGGAGATCTCGAAACCGATCTCACCGGTGAACAGGCGAGCCGGGCCTGGTCCGCTGAAGCCGCCGAACCCGCCGCCGGTGTGCCCGGCGGAGGCAGGCATCTCGTACCCCGGAGGCAGCGCGAATCTGTTGCCGCCGTGGTGGTTCTGTCCCAGGAAGCGAGCGAACCCGTTGTAGCCCAGCACCAGATCCATGAACGTGTTGTCCGTCGAGCCTGCCAGGTACGGCCGCGCCGTGGCGGGCCACAGCACCGTCAGCAGCACATACCAGCCGGACGAGACGACCAGTGCCGCCGCGGCGGCCGACAAGTGCAGCAACCGGTTCCGCACCGAGGTCGGCGCGACGATCAGATAGGTGAGCGCCAAGGCGGGCAACACCATGAGACCTTCGAGCATCTTCGCCAGGAACGCGAACCCGAGCGCGACGCCCGCCAGCATCAGCCAGCGCGCGCTCGCCTGCCGCGCCGACCGAAGCGTGCAGTACGCGCCCGCGGTCATCAGCAGCACCATCACGGCATCCGGATTGTTGAACCGGAACATCAACGCCACCACCGGCGTTGCCGCCAGCGCGGCTCCGGCGAGCAGACCGGCGGCCCGGCTGGTCGTCGCCCCGGCGACCATCGCGTACATCAATGCCACCGCGGCGACAGCCATCAGCGCCTGCGGCACCAGCATGCTCGCGCTGCCGAATCCGAACAGCTGCCCCGAAACACCCATCACCCATTGCGACACCGGCGGCTTGTCCACCGTGATGAAGTTGCCCGGGTCGAGAGAACCGAACAGCACCGCTTTCCAGTCCCGCGCACCCGACCAGGCCGCCGCGGCGTAGAAGCCGTTGCCCATGCCGTTGACCGTGATGTGCCACAAGTACGCGGCCGCGGTCCCGAGCAGCAATGCCGCCAGCCCTGCGCGCTCCCATAGCCGCGCGGGCGGTAATCCGCCCGGCTCCGGACGGGTGGCAATCGGATTCGCATCGGGCAGGGCGGCCTCGGCGGGGATCGCTGTCACCGCAGGAGTCTCGCAAGCGTCCTGGTGAATCTCCTGCGCGCATCCTGGCAATCAGCTGTGAGTACCGGACGTCCACCGGCCGACGAGCATTCGGCACGCCGACGGTGGATCGTTGCGCCGGGCCGTCAGATCTTGCGGATGACCGTGACGACCTTGCCCAGAATTTGGGCGTCGTTGCCGGGGATCGGCTCGAAGACCGGGTTGTGCGGCATCAGCCAGACGTCCTTGCCGGTGCGCTTGAAGGTCTTCACCGTGGCCTCACCGTCGATCATCGCCGCGACGATGTCGCCGTTCTCGGCGACGTTCTGCTGCCGCACGACCACCCAGTCGCCGTCGCAGATCGCCGCGTCGATCATGGATTGACCGACGACCTTCAGCAGGAACAGCGAACCGTCGCCGACCAGCTCGCGCGGCAGCGGGAAGACGTCCTCCACGGCCTGCTCGGCCAGGATCGGACCACCGGCGGCGATGCGGCCGAGCACCGGAACGAAGGTGGGGACGGGACGGTCGACGTCGACGGTGATCTCCCCGTCGTCGACCGCGGCGACCGGCAAGCTGGTCACCGACCGGACCACTTCGTCCAGGCCCCTGACGTCCACGGCACGCGGGCGATTCGGGTCCCGGCGCAGGTAGCCCTTGCGTTCCAGGGCGCGCAGCTGATGGGCGACCGACGAGGTGGACGTGAGGCCGACGGCGTCACCGATCTCCCGGATGCTCGGCGGGTAGCCGCGCTCGCTCACCGAGGTGCGGATCACCTCGAGCACTTTGCGCTGACGCACGGTGAGATCCGCCCCGCTACCCGCCGCGTCGGCGCCGCTCTCGGTCTCGTCACCCGTGTCGTCCGTCTGCCTCACCGCAACCGCCCTTTCCTGCTGTGCCAGGCCGGTCCGCGCCCGGCATGTGTCTTCTCGGCCTGTCGTGTCTTCGGTCCTTCGAATCTAGTCCGGTAGCGCCGCTGGATCAAACATCTGTTCGACGCATGTCGGGTGTTCCTGCTGACTTTGTCGTCGCGGCGTGGTAGAAATCGAACACCAGTTCTTCGAACATGTGAGCGAATGAGCGCGGAACGTGTGTTCGAACGGCTCGACCGGCAACGGAGCACCCACTACGGAGGTTTGTCCGATGAGCACTGCGATCAGCCATGTCACCCCTTCAATCGCTGCGGCGGAGGCCGAAGCCGAGCGCCGCGTCGCCGATCCGGCACCGGCGCAGGATGATCTCGGGTACGAGACTGCTCGGCGGCTGCTGTCCGGCGGCGCGCGCCCGCGCACGCTGACGCCCGCGCATCGATCCGCGGTCGATCGGCGCCCGCCCGGCGCGCGTCCCGGTGCGGGCATGCTCGCTTATGACCGGGGCGTAAGCACTTTCGCGCGGCGTCGTCCTCGTGGCGAACATCCCATGCGCCGGGTCGAGCAGGCGCAGATCGGGTTCGCCGCCCTCGCCGTCGCCGCCCTGCTCACCGCTTCGACGGTGGTGGGCTTGATCGCGTTGTCGCATGTGCGCGCGGGTGAGTGGGGCGGTGGGTCCGGCCGGTCGGTGCCGGCCGTGGTGGATGGCCCGAGCGTGCCGATGGACGGCAATTCGCGCTGAGCACAAGGGAAATCGGCCACCCGGGGCGGCCGGAATTGTCGATCGAAAACTAGAACGTGTTGCTACCGTGCTGAAAACGTGATCCGGGCGACGCCGCCCGAACGATGTCGGGACTTCTCAGCACATGACACTCCTTACCGCAGGGCGCTCGGTTCGCGTCTTCACCCGCGTTGCCGCCTTGTCCCTCTGCCTGGTCTTCGGGCTCGGCGCGGCAGCCATCGCCAGGGCGGAGCCCGCCTACGCGGCGTATCTCGATCTCCCGTCCGTCAATGGCGACGGTGCGGGGCCGGGTGGACTCGATCCGCTTCTCCCGCTGAGCGAATTCGACCTAGCGGAGGCGTTGCGGCAGGCACGGGCCGACGGAGTGCCGCCGCGCAGATACGCGACGCTGCTGCACCAGTACTGGCTGGTGGTCGCCACCCGCAACGCCGACATCGACTTGGCGGCCTGGGATCCCGGTCGGGGCCCGCGCGCGAACGAACGCACGTTCAACCAGGTGTACGTCAACTACCTGCGGCTGGCCACCCAGCACCCGGGGTTCTACTGGGCGGGACTCGCCGGAATCGCGGGCGGATCGTTCGCCTCCGGATTCTTCGACATGAGCGACGCGGGTTTCGTCCTGGACCTGCCCGGCATCCATCGGCTCGGCGACACGGTCGCCGATCTCCTGCGCGCCACTCCACCGGAACTGGCGGCTGCGCTGCCGGAGGACATCCGGCTGCTCGCTACCGAGGGTTCTCGGCTGACCGCGGCGGACGTCGCCTGGTACCAGACACGCCTGATGATCATGCAGAAGCACATCTTCACGGATCTGGTGCCGATGCACGAGGCCTACGTCGCGCTCGGCATGCGCGGAATCGACGAGATGTACGCGGCCGGTGTGCTGGACGACGACATCCACGCCGCTTGGCGGTCGATCGCCTCGGGCACCCGGGACGGCTACATCGACGCGCTGGTCCGGATGACCGATCGGGAGCAGAACCACGTCGTGGCCGACCAGTGGGACGAGACATCGGCGGGTCGCGCGCCGATCGGCCGCGTGCTCACCTATGTCAGCACCATCGCGGGTAAACCCGCTGTCCCGGGCGTTCGCGCGCCAGGCGTGTTCGCCCCGACGGTGGTGAGCGCCGAAGTCGGAGGCCGCGGCCTCGCGCTGCGCGTCCCGTTGCCCGGCTTCAACTGGGCCGACCGCGACACCCGATGGAACTACATCACCGGTGACCTGGTGCCCCGCCACATCGATATGGAGACCGATCCCGTGTCGGCCGGCGCCGTCCTCGGCGAGGCGTTCTGGAACAAGCTGGCGCGCGGTCGCGTGGCCGCACGCTTACCGGAGCTGATCGCGGACCTGACCGCGCACTGGCAGATCTCCGGATGACCGAGCAGCGTCCGATAGCCGGGGTGAGTGCGACAAACCGGAAACTCGGACGGGTATCCTCGAAGTGTTATGCAGGTATTCCGCGTGTCGCACGAGGAATACCTGGTGCCGGGGTATAGACCTCTGTACACGGGCTCGCCGGACCGATCGCCGCGATCGGTGCCCGGTCCGGACGCGAGCACGCGCATCGACGAAGGATTTCTCGGATGCATTGCCCGTACTGCCGACACCCCGACTCTCGGGTGGTGGATTCGCGCGAGGCCGACGAAGGCGCGGCCATCCGTCGCCGTCGCGCCTGCCCGCAATGTGGGCGGCGGTTCACCACGGTGGAGACGGCCATCCTGTCGGTGGTCAAGCGTAGCGGCGTCACCGAGCCGTTCAGCCGTGAGAAGGTCATCCGGGGTGTGCGCCGGGCCTGCCAAGGCCGTGAGGTCGACGACGACGCGCTGAACCTGCTCGCCCAGCAGGTGGAAGACGCGGTGCGGGCGAAGGGTTCTCCCGAGGTGCCGAGTCACGAGGTGGGCTTGGCCATTCTCGGCCCGCTACGGGATCTGGACGAGGTGGCCTACCTGCGCTTCGCGTCGGTCTACCGATCGTTCACCTCGGCCGACGACTTCGAACGCGAGATCAGGGAGATGCGCCGGGCGCGTGCGGAAGCGTTGTCGGCCGCCGACTGACTCAGCGCCGCACAGCGGCGATCGCCTTCTCGATTCGCTTGGCCGACACCGGAAACGGGGTGCCGAGCTTCTGCGCGAACAGACTGACCCGGAATTCCTCGATCATCCACCAGATTTCGGTGACCGCGGGCGCATGCTTGCGGTTCTCCGGTAGCGACGCGACCAGGCGGTCGTAGGCGGCCAGCGCCCGATCGAGTTCGGCCATGCCCTGCCGATCGCGAACGGCGGAGCCGGGCAGCGCCTCCAGTCGCGCCACCGCGGCCTGGAGATAACGGGGCAGCTCACGCAGTCTCGTCGCGCCCGTCTCGGAGACGAAGCCGCGGAACACCAGGTTGTCGAGCTGATGACGGACGTCATCGGCGATGTCGCGCTCGCTCGTTCGCTCCAGCGCCGCGGAGACCTGGTGTGCGCCGGCGAGGATCGGCACGACCAGGCGCACGAAACGAGCGACGGTAGCGGCGAAGTCGGGCCGGATCCGGGCGACGAGCCCGTCGAACTCGGCCGGGTCGTGCACCGGCCCGCCCGCGGCCGCGAGCAATTCGTCGGCGGCGGCCGCGCGGCAGTCCTCGAGCAGCGCCTCCAGCGAGCCGTACGGATTCTGACTCAGGGCGAGGCGGTCCGCGGGCGACAGGCCCGCGGTGGCGGAGCGGACCGACGTGGGCAGTGCGTGCAGCAGCAGCGCTCTGGTGCCGAGGCGCATGGCGGCGGCCTGCTCCGCGGGGGAGCTGAGAACCCGGAGCGCCACACCGTCCCCTTCGGTGACGAGCGCGGGATATCCGGTGACGGTCTGGCCCGCCACCTCGCGCCGCACCGTCGGCGCGATGGTGCCCAGCGATTCGGAGGTCCACACCGTGGCCGGAGGGCGTTCCGCGCCCGCGGTGGCCCGGGCGACCGAGGCGGAGACCTGTTCGGCCAGCTGCGTTTTCAGTGCGGCGAGGCTCTTGCCGCGCGCGAGCGTAGCCCCGTCGCCGCCGACGGCCGCGAAGGTCATGCGCAGGTGGTCGGGCAGCGCGGCGATGTCGAAGTCGGTGGGGGCGATCGGCACCGAACCCAGCCGGGAGAGCTCGCGCGCCAGCCCCGCGCGCAGCGGCTCCGCACGCGGGGTGAGCGCCGCCAAGGCGGCGGTCGCGAAATCGGGGGCGGGAACAACACTGCGCCGCAAGGCCTTCGGCAATGTCTTGATCAGAGCGGCGGCCAGTTCGTCGCGCATGCCCGGCACCAGCCAGTCGAAACCGACGGCGCGAACGTGGGCGAGCTGTTCCACCGGTATACGCACGGTGACGCCGTCGTCCTCGTTGCCCGGTTCGAACTGGTAGGAGAGCGGGAAACTGAGTTCGCCCTGCCGCCAGGAGTCGGGGAACGCCGCCGGGTCCAGCGCGGCCGCGCCCTCGTTGACCACGGTGGAGGTGGAGAAGTCCAGCTGCGCCGGGTCTTCCCGGCGTGCGGCGCGCCACCAGCTGTCGAAGTGCCGCACCGAGACGATGTCGGCGGGCAGGCGCTTGTCGTAGAACTCGAACAGCACCTCGTCGTCGACCAGGATGTCGCGGCGGCGGGCGCGGTGCTCCAGGTCGGCGACATCGTCCAGCAGCGCGCGATTGCGGTGGAAGAACTCGTGCCGGGTCTGCCACTCGCCCTGCACCAGGGCATGGCGGATGAACAACTCGCGTGACAGCTCCGGGTCGATGCGGCCGTAATCCACGGGCCTGCCGGTGACCAGGGGGATGCCGTACAGCGTCACCCGTTCGTAGGCGCGCGCCGCGCCTCGCTTGGCCGACCAGTGTGGTTCGGAGTAGGTGCGCTTGACGAGGTCGCCCGCCAGCCGCTCGGCCCATTCGGGCTCGATCTTCGCGGCCATCCGCCCCCACAGCCGTGAGGTCTCGACCAGTTCGGCGGCCATCACCCAGCGGGGCGGCTTCTTGGCCAGCGAGGAACCGGGGAAGATCATGAACTTGGCGTTGCGGGCGCCGAGGAACTCCCGGGTTTCCGCCTCGCGGACGCCGATGTGCGACAGCATGCCCGCCAGCAGCGCCTGATGGATGGCGGTGGCATCCCAGGGGAGTCCGTCGTCCACGACGGCCGCGGCGGCGGATTTGCCACGTTCGGAGCCTGCGCGTCCGTCGCCACCGCGACCTCTGCGTGACCTGTTGCCGGACTTGCGATCCGGTGCCGCCGCTTCGGCTCGGTCCGGTTTCGCGCCGTCCTCCGCGTTCTCCGCGCGCGTCGACCAGCCGAGGCCCCTGGTGATCGTGCGCAGCTGCCCGTGGAGATCCTGCCACTCCCGGATCCGCAGGTAGTGCAGGAACTCCTCCCGGCACAGACGGCGGAACTGATTGGACGACAACGACTTGCGCTGTCCGCCGAGGTATTCCCACAGGCGCAGGTAGGCCAGGAAATCGGAGCCGTCGACGGTGAACCGCGCGTGCTTGGTGTCGGCGGCCTGCTGCTGATCGGCGGGCCGCTCGCGGACGTCCTGGATCGACAGCGCCGCGACGATGACCAGCACGTCGGCCAGGCACCCGGTGCGCTGCGCCTCCACCAGCATCCGCGCCATCCGGGGATCGACGGGGAGCTGGGCCATCTCACGGCCGATCGGCGTCAGCGACAGTGCGGCGTCGTCGCCACTCGCCCTGGCCCCGCCGTCTCGCCGCGCGAGTGCGCCGAGCTCCTCGAGCAGGGCGACGCCGTCGCGGATGGCGCGGCGGTCCGGCGCCTCCACGAACGGGAAGTTCTCGATGTCACCGAGTCCGAGCGCGGTCATCTGCAGGATCACCGCGGCGAGGTTGGTGCGCAGGATCTCCGGATCGGTGAAGGTGGGCCGGGATTCGAAGTCGTCCTCCGAATACAGGCGGATGCAGATGCCGTCGGCGACGCGACCGCAACGCCCGGATCGCTGCCGCGCCGATGCCTGGGACACCGGTTCGATCGGCAGCCGTTGCACTTTGGTCCGCATGGAATAGCGCGAGATCCGCGCGGTGCCCGGGTCGACGACGTACCGGATCCCTGGCACCGTGAGCGAGGTCTCCGCGACGTTCGTCGCGAGCACCACCCGGCGCCCGGTGTGCGGGGCGAACACGCGGTGCTGCTCGGCGGTGGACAGCCGGGCGTACAGCGGAAGGATCTCGGTGCGCGGCAGCTTCAGATCGCGCAGCGCGTCCGCGGTGTCGCGGATCTCGCGTTCGCCGGAAAGGAACACCAGCACGTCGCCGTCGCCCGCGGCGAACAGTTCGGTCACCGCGTCACCGATGGCGTCCACCGGGTCTCGGTCGACGATGCGGGTATCTTCGTCGTCTTCGTCCTCGGCGGCGCTCGGCAGCTCCAGCGCGAGCGGCCGGTAGCGGATCTCCACCGGGTACGAGCGCCCGGAGACCTCGACGATCGGTGCCGGCGTGCCCTGTTCGTCCGCGAAATGCCGGGCGAACAGCTCGGGATCGATGGTCGCCGAGGTGATGATCACCTTGAGGTCGGGCCTGCGGGGCAGCAGCTGTTTGAGGTAGCCGAGCAGGAAGTCGATGTTGAGACTGCGTTCGTGTGCCTCATCGATGATGATCGTGTCGTAGCGGCGCAGCAGCCGGTCGCGCTGGATCTCCGCGAGCAGGATGCCGTCGGTCATCAACTTGACCAGAGTGTGTTCGGAGGCGTGGTCGGTGAACCGCACCGTGTAGCCGACCACGTCGCCGAGTTCGGTACCCAGCTCCTCGGCGATGCGCTCGGCCACGGTGCGCGCGGCGAGCCTGCGGGGCTGGGTGTGCCCGATGGTGCCGCGGATGCCGCGGCCGAGTTCGAGGCAGATCTTCGGGATCTGGGTGGTCTTGCCGGAGCCGGTCTCGCCCGCGACGATGACCACCTGGTGCTCGGCGATGGCAGCGGCGATGTCCTCGCGGCGGGCGGTGACCGGTAGCTGCTCCGGGTAGCGGATCTCCGGCACCGCGGCGCGCCGCGCTTCGACGCGCAGTTCGGCCGCTGTGATCTCGGTCTCCACCTCGCCCAGGTCGCCGCCGCGCGCTTTGTCGAGCCTGCGCCGCAACCGGTGTTCGTCGCGAAGGGAGAGATTCGCCAGGCGGGTGCGAAGGTCGCGGAGATCGGTGGCGGCTGTCCTGGTCATTGCATCGACCAGCCTAGCGAAATCCGCCAGCGGATTTTTCCACCAGGCGGTGCGTCCGGTAGCCGAGAGTAAGCCAGCGGTGCGCGACCGGTGCGGTGTCCCGCCCGGATATGCGCTGTTCAGTGCCGATGCGCGCGGTGTTTGTGTCCGGTTCGCGGAGCGGTCGCGGCGTTCGGAGGTATGGACCGCGGCCGGGGAACCGGTAAAGGTGGAAGACATGAACGCGCTATGGCATGGCTTCGCCGACATGGGCGCCGTCGAGCGGGACGGAGCGTTCGTGGTCGCCCGCGGGGAGGGCGCCTACGTCTTCGACCGGGCGGGCAACCGCTACCTGGACGCCACCGCGGGCCTGTGGTTCGCCAACGTGGGCCACGGGCGCGGCGAGATCGCCGACGCGGTGGCCGCGCAGCTGCGCACGATCGCGCACTACTCGAATTTCGGCGACATCACCGAGCCCGCCACCCAGGAACTCGCCGAGCGGCTCGCCGGGCTCGCGCCGGTTCCCGGCAGCAAGATCTTCTTCACCTCGGGCGGCTCCGACTCCGTCGACACCGCGGCCAAGCTCGCCCGCCGCTACTGGCACGAACTAGGGCAGCCGGGCAAGACGATCATGGTCGGGCGGCGGATGGCCTATCACGGCATGCACGTGGGTGGCACCGCGCTCGGTGGCCTCCCGGGAAACCGCGAAGGCTATGGCGAGCTGATGCCCGCGGCGCGCACCGTGGAATGGGACGACGCGAAGGCACTGCTCGCCCTCATCGAGGAAGTCGGCGCCGAGCGGATCGCCGCGTTCTTCTGCGAACCCGTCATCGGCGCGGGCGGTGTGTATCCGCCACCGGCGGGTTACCTCGCCGAGGTGCGCCGGATCTGCCGTGACCACGACATCCTGTTCGTCGCCGACGAGGTGGTCACCGGTTTCGGCCGCATCGGCGGAGCGTGGTTCGCCTCGTCCCGGCTCGCGCTCGAACCCGATCTGATGACCACCGCGAAGGGGCTGACCTCCGGATATCTCCCGATGGGCGCGGTATTCGCCGCACCGCGCGTGGCGGAGCCGTTCTTCGCGGGCGGCGTCTGGTGGCGGCACGGCTACACCTACGGCGGCCACGCGGGCGCGGCGGCCGCCGCGTTGGCGAATCTCGACATCGTCGAGCGGGAAGACCTGCTCGCGGCCGCTTTGCGCCTGGAATCCAGCCTGCACGATCAGCTGTCGGTGCTCGCCGAACACCCCAGGGTCGCCGAGGTGCGCAGCGGATTCGGCGCCGTCGCGGCCATCCAGCTCGCCGATCCGGACGAAGGGCCGCGACTGGTCAAGACGTTGCGTGCGCACGGCATCTCCGGTCGCGCCGCGGGCCAAGGAGCCATGCAGGTCTCCCCGGCCTTCGTCATGACCGACGACCAGGTCGCCGAGCTCGTCGAGGGATTCACCCGCGCGTTGAACGATGCTTGACGTCAGAGGTCACGGCTCATGAAGACGCTATGTGGATCAGGGCGGTAGTCACCGAACGGCGGGCAGTGGGCGAAGCCGTGGGCGGCGTAGAGCCGTCGTGCGGGCCGGAAGAAATCATGCGCACCCGTCTCGAGGCTGAGGCGGCGGTAGCCGCGCGCGGTGGCCTCGGCGAGCAGATGACGCAGCAGGGTCGTCGCGATACCGCGGCGTTGGTGCGTCGCGGCGGTGCGCATGGATTTGATCTCGGCGTGGTCGTCGTCGAGGCGCTTCACCGCGGCGCATCCGGCGAGGGCCGCACCGTCCCATGCGGTCCAGAACGTGACGTCCGGATGACGCAGCGCCGCCAGGTCCAGCGCGTGCATGCTCTCCGCGGGCGAGTGCGCGGCCATCTCGGCAAGGTGCTCGGTGAGCAGTGCCGCGACCTCCGGGCCGGTGAGGTCGTCGACGACGATGCGCAGACCGTCGCGCTCGATTTCGGTGACGTGTTTGCCGGCCTGGTGGGACATGGCTCCATCATGGCGGGTCGCTCGGTTCCACCCGCATCCCGCCGCTGACTCGGCACCTCGCCGAGGCCGCGCCCGAGCGTTCCCCGGGCGGCCTCGGATCGAAGAGCGCCGCGCGGAGCCGACCTCCGCGACACGGCGGAGCGCGCCGCGAAGTCGTCGCCGGGACGGCAGGCCGCGCTCAGAACGTAAGTATCTGTCCGACAGCAGCCTTCAACAGCATCGAAGAAGCACCTGTCAGCGCTGTCTTCAGGGTAGATCGAAACCACTGTCGTTCGACCGAATCCGCGATGCGGCGCGCACACCGGAACTCGGCCATGAGGGCAGGCGATCGAAATGCCGGGGTGTGGCTTCCCTCAGCGTCATACATGATGTGCGCGATTTGAAAATGACACCCCGAGCGCTCCGGGATGCGAGCATGGAAGGGCGACGACCGTGGTCGCCGTGCTGAGAGGTGGTGGGGTGTGGCGCAGTTCGTGCAGGAGTATGCCGTGTTGCGGTGGATGATGTTGGCGGCGTTCGTGATCGCCGCGGGGATCGTGCTGTCGCGGGTGGCGGCGGCCGCGGCGTCGTCGACCGGGTCGGTCGCGCAGACGCAGCCACCGTCGGACGCCTCGGCCGGGCACTCCGAATCCGATGCGGCCCACCTGGTGATGTGCCTGGTGATGCTCGGCATGCTGGCGTTTCCCTCGGGCGCGAGCCCGCATGCGGTGCGCGGCGTACTGACGGCGATGGCCGTGGTGTTCGCCGGGTTGCTGACGATCCGTGCCGTGGAGTACGCCACCCAGGGGCGGCCATTGCCGATCGACCGGCTGGTACCGCTCGGCTACCACATCGTCGCCGCCGCGGCGATGCTCTACGCGATGTCCGGCCATACGGGTTCCGGCCATGTGGGCGGTCCGTCCACCGGACCGGCGCTCGTTCTCGCCGTCCTGTTCCTGCTCGACGCGCTTCTGGTGACCTTCACCGCCTGTACCGGCCGGACCCGGGCGCACGTGCCGGGGCCGCTGGGGCTGCTGGTGCGTTCCGGCGGCTGCGTCGCCGCCCTCACCGGTCCCGCGAAACCGTGGGCGGCGGTGCCGCATGTGGTGATGGACGCGGGCACCGCATACATGCTCGCGGCCGTGATCATTCGGTGACCGTGACCAATCCGGTTTCCCGCGCATACCGAACCCCTGTGCATGCAGGCACGGGATTCGGCCATGAGCAACGAACACGGTTCTGCTTCACCCCATCGCTCCGGCGGTCCGGCGCGTGCGCGCGAGGAAACCGATGACCCGGCGCTCGCGTGCTCGCTGCCCACCGGTTACGACCGAGCACGGGCGACCAGCGCGAGCCGTGAGCTCGCGGCGCTGCTCGCCGCCGCAGGCGCGGGCGATCGCGGCGCGTTCACCGAGTTCTATCAGCTGACCAGTCCGCGGGTGTTCGGGCTCGCGGTGCGAGTCCTGCGCAGTCATGCCGCCGCGGAGGAGGTGACCCAGGAGGTCTACCTCCAGGTCTGGTCGATGGCCGATCGCTACGATGCCACGCTGGCCAGTCCGGTCGGCTGGCTCATGATGCTCGCCCATCGCCGGGCGGTGGACCGGGTTCGCGCGGAGAGTTCGGCCACCAGCCGAGACCTCGTCTACGCGCACGGGCAGCTCGGGCGCGCCCACGATGTCGTCGCCGAATCGGTCACCCAGCGCATCGAGGAGCAACAGGTGGCAGGCTGCCTGGGGAGGTTGACCCCCACGCAGCGCGAAGCGATCGTGCTGGCCTATTACGGCGGGTGGACCTACCGGGAGGTCGCCGATCGTCTCTCGGTGCCGCTGCCCACGATCAAGACCCGCATCCGCGACGGGCTGAAACGATTGGAGCAATGTTTGTCCGGGGAAGGCAGCGATGGTTGACACCTCGCCGCGCTCGGAGGCGGACCTCATCGACCTCGCCTACCCCTGCGCGCTGGACGCGGTCGCCGATATCGAACGCAGGCACATCGATGCCCGTCTGGCGGCCGCGGACCCGGAGGTGCGCCAAGCGTTCTCCGACACCGTGTGGCAGGTGCGTGACGTCATGGGGCGGCTGGCCGTGCTCGGTGAGCTCGCGCCGCCGCCGGAGCTGGAACGCCGCATCCTGGCCGCGCTGCCCGACGAGCGCGCCGAGCGGTCGAGCACGCGGATCGCGTCGTGGCGGCGCTCGCTGCGCTGGGTGGCGCCGATCGCGGCCGTCTTGTGCCTGGTGATCGGTGGCAGCGTGGTGACCGCGCAGCTCCTCGGCTCCCACTCGGACCCGGCCGCCGCCGATCGGGTGCACATGCGGACGGTGAACGGATCGTTCGCCGGGGGTGGGCTGCTCGTCGTCGACGCCTCACCCGAACTCGGACGCGCGGTCGTCGTCTTCGATCGGGTCGCTCCGCCGCCGTTGGGCCGGGTGTATCAGGTGTGGCTGGTCGGTTCCGACGGGCGACCACGCTCGGCGGGATTGCTGAGCGACGTGCCGTCGACCGAGCGGCCGTTCGTCACCGGTTTCCGGTCCGGCGAAGTGCTGGCGGTGAGCGTCGAACCGGACGGCGGTTCGGACGCACCGAGCGGCGATCCGATCGTGGGCGTGACCCTGCCCTGAGCGGCGTCAGATCTCCACCGGCTGGTCCGCGGCGACTCGGCCGCCCAGATGCACCCAGCCGTCGGAGTCCCACCGGGTGAACAATTGCGAGCCTTTGCCCTGGGTGATGACCAGTCCCTTGCGCAGCAGCGCCGTCAACGCCACGGCCGCGGCTCCGGTCGCCTCGTCCTCGGTGATGCCCATGGTCGGCGCGAACATGCGCGATCGCAGGGCGGCGCGATGCTCGTCGGTCCACGCCCACAGGTAGTGCGGACCGCCGGGGAACTCCTCCGGCCGCAAGGTGGCCAGCTCCTCGGCGTCCTCCAGTTGATGGAAGGTGAACGCGGGCGCCCACTCGCCGCGAGCGGTGATCCAAGTCAATCCCTCGGTGAGCTCCACGGCCACCGGGCCCGCGGGGACGTCCAGTGTCCGCACCGGAAGGCCCTGCGACGCGAACCACCACGCAGTCCCCACCGAGGGGTGCCCGGCGAACGGAAGTTCCATCGTGGGGGTGTAGATCCGCACCGCGGCGGTGCCGTCCACCGGCTCCTCGACGACCACGGTCTCGCTGTATCCGGCCTTGGCGGCCAGCGCCTGCCGATCGGCCGCGGCCACGTCGGCCGCCCGTGCGATACCCAACTCGTTGCCGAAGCGTCCGGCGGCGTCGGTGAACACTCGCACCACATCGACCTGTGTGCTCATGCTCGCCGAGCCTACTCGGGTGCCGCGGGCGCGAGCTGTCACGCAGACCACAATGGAACGCGAAAGAGGCCCCCGTCGCAGGACAGGGGCCTCTTTCCCAGCGAAATCAGATCGCGGCCGCGGTGAGGGCCTCGGTCGACTGCACCGCCTGGCCGACACCGGCCACGATCGCGGCGGCGCGCAGCGATTCGAAGATCACCTCGCGAGATACGCCCGCTTCGCGCAACGTGTGCTCGTGCGCCTCGAGGCAGTGCGCGCAACCGTTGATCGACGAGACCGCGAACGACCACAGCTCGAAGTCGGCCTTGTCGACGCCCGGCGTGCCGATGATCTGCATGCGCAGCCCCGCCCGCAAGTCGTCGTAGCGACCGCCGAGGAACGCCTTGCCCCGGTAGAACACGTTGTTCATGCCCATGATCGAGGCGGCGCCGAGCGCGGCGTTGTACGCCTCCGCCGACAGCACGTCGGCGGCTTCCTCGGCGATCTCGCGCAGCGTGGTCGTCGACCGGGTGGCGGCCGCCGACGCGAGCAGGGTGCCCCACAACTGCTGTTCGTTCAGCACCGTGGTGCGCGCGATGGATGACAGATTGAGCTTGAGGTCCTTGGCGTACTCGGGAAGGGAGTTCTTCAGGTTCTCAATGCTCATGCGGCGATTCCTCTACTCGAAGCGATCCCGTGCGGGGACCAGGTCGGTTCTCGATGGTGTGGGGTTGGGACGTACCAGGAAGTCCGGATGCGACCGCGGTTTTCAGACGCTGGCGGACAGGAGTTCGCCCGCGTCGATGGTGGGGTCGCCCTTCTTCCAGTTGCAGGCGCACAGCTCGTCGGACTGCAGGGCGTCGAGCACGCGCAGCACCTCGTCGACGTTGCGGCCGACCGAACCCGCGGTCACGGAGACGAACTGGACCTCGTTGTTCGGGTCGACGATGAAGGTGGCGCGGTCGGCGACGCCGTCGGCGTTGAGCACACCGGTGGCCGCGGCCAGTTCCCGCTTGAGGTCCGAGAGCATGGGGAAGGGGAGGGTCTTGAGGTCCTCGTGCTGAGCGCGCCACTGGAAGTGCACGAACTCGTTGTCCACCGACGCGCCGAGCACCACGGCGTCCCGGTCCTCGAATTCGTCGTTGAGCTTGCCGAACGCGGCGATCTCCGTCGGGCACACGAAGGTGAAGTCCTTCGGCCAGAAGAAGACGATCCGCCACTTGCCCGCGTGGTCGTCGCTGGTGATCCGGGTGAAGTAGTCGTCGGGCTGCTGAGCGTCGACCTTCGACAGGTCACCGCCGATGACCGCGGTGAGGTTGTATGCCGGGAATTGGTCGCCGATGGTCAGCAGGGCCATGCTCGTCTCCTCGTCATTTGATTGCCAACTGTGTTCTGCGGTATTGCCGAACCGTTGCCGTGAAAGCCGTCCACCGACTCGAATTCAGCACTCACACCGCGGGTGAAAGCTCATGGGCGATCTTGCCCAAGGGGCGGTAAAAGGTAAAGGTGATCAGTCGCACTACACTGATAGGGGTGACTGATCAGACTTATCAGCCCACCCTGTCACAGCTGCGTGCGTTCGTGGCGATCGCGGAATACCGCCATTTCGGCACCGCGGCTGCCCGTCTCGGTGTGAGTCAGCCCACGCTATCGCAGGCGCTCGCCGCCCTGGAACACGGGCTCGGGCTCCAGCTGATCGAACGCAGCACCCGGCGCGTGCTGGTCACCGCCGCCGGGATGCGGTTGCTGCCAAAGGCGATGGCGACGCTGGAGGCCGCGGACCGTTTCGTCGCGTCGGCCACCGGTGACGGGCTCGGCGGCACGCTGCGGATGGGCATCATCCCGACGGTCGCCCCCTATGTGCTGCCCGGGTTGCTGCCGGAATTGCGCAAGCGGCTGCCCGAACTGCGCCCGCAGATCATCGAGGACCAGACCGCCCGGCTGCTGGACGGGCTGCGCACCGGCGTGCTGGACGTCGCGCTGCTCGCGGTCCCCACCGAGATGCCGGGCCTGGTCGAGATTCCGCTGTACTCCGAGGAATTCGTGCTGGTCACGCCGCGCGGCCACGAACTGGCCGGGCGTGGCGACCTGGCGGCGTCGGTGCTGGACGCCCAGCCGCTGCTGCTGCTGGACGAGGGGCACTGCCTGCGCGATCAGACCTTGGAGGCGTGCCGCTCGGCCGATGTGCATCCCGCCGCCGTCGGCGACACCAGGGCCGCGTCCCTGTCCACCGTGGTCCAGTGCGTGGCGGGTGGGCTCGGTGTCACGCTGATCCCGCAGATGGCGGTCGCGGCGGAGACCGCGCGCGGCACGTTGGACGTGGCGCACTTCTCCGCTCCCGCACCCGGCCGCACCATCGGCCTGGTTTTTCGCACGTCCAGCGCCCGCGCCGACGATTACGAATACCTGGCCGCCATCGTCCGTGCTCAGCGGCCGATGTAGCTGCGTCGCACGCGCCGGCCGGGCACAGTGGAGGCCGGTGAGAGGAGAGGCGAGTTGGCATCGGCGGCGCTGGGAGAGGGGCGGCTCGGCCGCCTGTCCGGATCCGACCATGCGTTGTTCGTCTACGGCACCCTGCAATTCCCCGAGGTGTTGACGACGCTGCTCGGGCGAGTGCCATCGCTCGAACCGGCCGAGCTGGCCGGGTGGCGCGCCGCCGCGCTGCCGCGGCGGTTGTATCCCGGGCTGGTCGCCGCGGCGCACGGGCGCGCCCGCGGCGCCGTGCTGACCGGTCTCAGCGCGACGGAGTGGAGGATTCTCGACGCGTTCGAGGACGACGAGTACGACCTGCGCCAAGTGCGCCTCGAGGGCCGGAACGCTCCGGTGTGGACCTACGTCTGGACGGTGGCGGCGGACTCGGCGGACTGGGAACGGGACCGGTTCGCCGCCGAGCATCTCGCGCGTTTCGCCGTCCGGTCCGCGCGGTGGCGGCAGGACCCCGCGAGCTTCTCGGACTCGGCCGGACCCGGGTGGTCGGATCCCTCGGCGTGAGGCCGTGCGTGTAGCTGTTGCAATTCCAAGACGACCGGTCGTATATTCAGCGCATGGCACGACCGCGACGCAGCCAGGACACCCGGCGTCTTCTCGTCGAAGAGGGCGCCGCGGGGTTTCTGACCAACGGTTACCACGGCACGGGGATCAAACAGATCCTGGACAAGGTCGGTGTGCCGAAGGGCTCGTTCTACAACTACTTCGACAGCAAGGAGAGCTTCGGTCGCGCGATCATCGAGCACCATTCGGTCTGCGTACAGCGCAATCTGACCGAGGCGTTCGGCGCGGAGCCGGACCCGGTGAGCGGCTTGCGGGCGTTCTTCGGACGGCTGATGGACGATTTCGTCGCGGCGGATTTCACCGGCGGGTGCCTCATCGCGAATCTCGGGGGCGAGCTGGAAGGCAGTGAGTTGTTGCGGGAATCGCTGTCGGTGGCTTGGCGCGCGTGGCGCGATCGCGTCGCCGAGCAACTCGCGCAGGCGCAGCGCCTCGGCATGATCCGCGCCGACATCGAGGCGGTCGAACTGGCCGATCTCCTGCTCGAATCCTGGGAAGGGGCGGTCATCAGGATGAAGATGGAGCGCACCCTCGCGCCGCTGCACAAGTGCCTCGATCGCCTGCTGGGCGATTACTTCCTGCCCTGATTCCAGGGGCAGCGCCTGTCCGTCGTCTTCGGCTACCCGTTCCGAGACGACCGGTCGTATATAAGGAAGGATCACCATGGTGAAGACCGTCATCGTGACCGGTTCCTCGAGCGGAATCGGTCGCGATATCGCACGGGCGTTCGTGGAACGCGGCGACAACGTCGTGCTCAACGGCCGAGACGCGGAAAAGCTGACCCGGGTGGCCGCCGAAATCGGTGCGCCGGAGCGGGTGGCTACGGTGCCGGTCGATATCGGCGCCGCCACGACCGCGGCGACCCTGGTGCGCGTCGCGGTGGAGCGATTCGGTGGCGTGGACGTGCTGGTCAACAACGCGGGCATCTTCGGAGCCAAGCCGTTTGTCGAGGTGACCGAGCAAGACCTGGACGTCTATCTGAACGGCAACCTCAAAGGCACCTACTTCACGACGCAGGCCGTGGTGCGGCAGTTCCTGACGCAAGCCAGGGGCGGCAGCATCGTGAACATCGGCACCGTGCTGATCGATCACGCCCTCGCCGGGTTGCCCGCCACCGCGGCTTTGGTCAGCAAGGGCGGCATACACGCGTTGACCACCAGCCTCGCCGCCGAACTCGCCGCCGAGGGCATCCGGGTCAACGCTGTCGCCCCCGGCATCATTCGCACACCGCTGTTCGGCGACGGCGACGAGCCTGCTTCGGGCAGACTCGCGCTGTTGAACCGCATCGGCGAAGTCGCCGAAACGACCGCCGCGGTCTTGTATCTCGCCGACGCGGCCTTCACCACCGGACACATCCTCCCCGTCGACGGCGGGTTCATCTCTGGAAGGGCGGCCTGAAATGCCTTATGTGAACATCAAAGTCACCGACGAAGGCGTGACCCGCGAGCAGAAGGCGCGGCTGATCAAGGGTGTCACCGATCTGCTGCAGGACGTGCTCGGCAAATCGCCCGCGAGCACCTATGTCGTGATCGACGAGGTCGCGCTGTCGAACTGGGGCGTCGGCGGAGTCGACGTCGAGCAGTGGCGCGCGCAGCAGCGCTCCTGAACCAACCGGGACCAGCCGCCCGTCGACCCGGCGCGGCTCTGATCGGACACGAAACGCCGAATGCGCCGGTTCCGGATCCGGAACCGGCGCATTCGAGCGCCGTTGCCTAGACCCGCAGGGCGTGCGGTTCGATCGCGCCGCGCTCCAGCGCCCTGGCGTCGATGGTCTCGGGCTTGTAGGGCAGCAGCGCCAGGCGATCGGTCATACCGCCGACCGGGTCGTCGATCTCCTCGGCCAGGCCGAACAGGAACGACCACTCGTGTTCGTCGCTGCCGTAGTGCACCACGGTGCCGAACTGCTCGTGGAAACGCTGCCAGGACCGCTTCAGGGTCTCGTTGCGCCACATCGTCGCGCAGCCCGCTTGGGCGCACAGCACACCGCCGGGCGCGAGCAGCGCACGACATCGGGACAGGAACTCCGCCTCGTAGAGGCGGTTGTGCTGCGCGTCGTCGACGCGCTCGTCCGGCAGGTCGATCACGATGACGTCGTACCGTGTGCCCGCCCGCTCGGCCTCGGCCAGAAAATCCCAGCCATCGGCGTAATGGACCTTGATCGGCCCCTCACCCTTGACCGCGGCGGCCAGTTCATCCCTGGTGTAGCCGTAGGGCAGGTGCTCGGCGCACAGCTCGACCTCGAGCTGGTCGATGTCGACGTGGTCGACCAGAGTGGCGCCCGCGGCGACCGACATCTGGCTGGCGACGCCTTCCCCGGAGCCGATGATCAGCACCTTGTCCAGCTTCTCGGCCAGCACGAAGGCGGGGACCATCATCGCCTCGTGGTAGGTGACCTGGGAGAACTCGGTGGACTGGCGGTCGTCGTCGGAGAACAGGCTGATGCCCTGCTCGGTCCGCGCGATGATCATGTGCTGGAACGGGGTGTGGGTGTCGACGATCACGTCGTGCAGGTCCCAGATGCGGGTCAGGCCCGCGCCCACCGGCTCCTCGATCCGCTGACTGCCGTGTCCCCTGCGGATGACCTGCATCCGAACATCCTTGGGCGCCAACGCGTCCCGCAGTAGCTCGACCGCCTTCGACGCGCCCGCGCCGATGCTGCCGCAAGTGAAGACGTCGACGAAGATGTCGCCGGACTCCGGATAGGTGTGAATCGAGGCGTGGGACTCCGACAACAGCGCGAGGACGGTCACCCCCTGCGGTTCGAACTTCTTGTGTACGACATCGCAGATGGTGACGCCCGCCGCGATCAGAGACTCACGCAACGCCGATTCGAGTCGTTCGAGATCGTCGCAGAGGGCTGCGTCGACACCACCGAACTCGGCCAGCACATGCCAACCGGTGAATTCCGCCGTCATGGGCAAACTCACTCTCGCTCAGCGCCCGAGACATGAACGGTCAAGGGCGGAAAACCATTGAAGGACACCGACGAATAGCTCGCGGTATAGGCGCCGGTGTCGAGGATTCGAACGCGATCACCGGCTCGCAACGTGGTCGGTAGGAGGACTCGCGTGCGTTGATACAGTACATCGTCGCCGTCGCAGGTCGGACCGGCCACCACCGCCTCGTCGACGGGGTCGCCGTCGCGATCGGTGACGAACCGGTAGGCGATGTACTCGTTCTCGGTCTCGGCCATGCCGTTGTAGCGGCCGATGTCGAGATACACCCAGCGCCGACCGTCCGGCGCGGTGCGGACGCCGACGACCTCGGCGTGAATCGTGCCCGCCGAACCGACCAGTGCCCGGCCCGGTTCGACGACCAATCCGGTATTCCCGGAAAGGAATTCGGCCGCCGCGTGGTTCACCACCGCGGCGATCTCGCCCAGCGCGGGCGCCGGGTCGGCGTAGGAGATCGGCAGCCCGCCGCCGATGTTCACCGAGCCGACCGCGATATCCTTGTCGGCCAATGCCTCGGCGATCCGGCCCGCCTGCTCGATGCCGATCCGCCACGCGGTGGGATCCAGTTGCTGAGAGCCGACGTGGAAGTAGGGTCCGGCGACGACCAGCCCGAGATCCCTGGCCCGGACCAGCAGCCGGAACGCCTCGCCGGGGCTGCAGCCGAACTTCGTGCCGAACGGGGTGCGCGACTCCGGCGCCGAGGCGAGGAAGCGGCACTCCACCTCGGAGCCGGGCGCGTGCTCGGCGATGCGCAGCAGATCGTCCTCGGTGTCGAAGGCGAAGCGGCGCACCCCGAGGGCGTAGGCGCGGGCGATGTGCGCGGCCTTCTTGATCGGGTTGCCGTAGCACAGCCGCTCCGGCGCCACGCCGAGCCCGAGGCAGAGGTCGATCTCGCCGATGCTGGCTACGTCGAATTCCGCGCCTTCCTCGTCCAGCAGGCGCACGATCTCCGGCACCGGGCTCGCCTTCACGGCGAAACGGATCCTCGTCGCGGCGCCCGTGCCCGCGGACAGGGCGGCGTCGAGCGCGCGGTAATTCCGGCGGACACGCTCGGGATGGATGACAAGGTACGGCGATTCGGGCATAGTTGATCTTTCGCTTCGGCAGCGGGGGAGAGAGTATCAGCGGCCCCTACCCAGTAACGAATCCGTCCAAACCTGGATTCGCCCCATGGTGGCGCAACCCTGTCATCAGGCCGCGACGGAGCTGCTGACCTGCGGGAACAGGTGGCCGGTAGGCGATGCGGGCTCAGCCGGCGGACACGGTGACGTCGTCGAAGACGACCTCGCCCGCGGCGTCGGACTCGGCCAGATCGACCACCGCGTCGATCGACCAGCCGTGGTCGCCCGCCGGGTCCTCCAGCACCTGCCGCACATGCCAGAATCCGGGTCTTCGTTCCACTTGGAACAGTTGCGGTCCCCTGGCGTCGGGTCCGGTGCCGATGCGCTCGTATTCCGCGTAGTAGTCCGCGAGTGCCTCGGCCCAGTCCGGGCCGGGACCGAGTGCCGCCAGCTCGTCCCAGCGTCGCAGCGCGGCCAGTTCGACCCGGCGGAACATCGCGTTGCGGACCATCACCCGGAACGCGCGTTCGTTGGCGGAGATCGGGCGCACGGTTTCGGCGCCGAACGCGATCTGGTCGGCGTCGGTCTCCGCGCCCGGGTTGGTCAGTTGCTCCCATTCGTCGAGCAGGCTCGAATCGACTTGCCGCACAAGCTCTCCGAGCCACTCGGTGATGTCGTCGAGTTCTTCGGTGCGCGCCGACTCCGGCACGGTGCGCCGCAGCGCGCGATAGGCGTCGGCGAGGTAGCGCAGCACCACGCCCTCGGATCGGGCCAGCTCGTAGAAGGAGATCAGTTCGGCGAAGGTCATGGCGCGCTCGATCATGTCGCGCACCACCGACTTCGGCGCCGGCGCGAACTCCGACACCCACGGGTGTCCGGCGCGGTAGGTCTCGAAGGCCGGTTCGATCAGTTCGGCCAGCGGCTTGGGCCAGGTCACCTCTTCGAGCAGTTCCATCCGCTCGTCGTAGTCGATGCCGTCGGCCTTCATCTCCGCGATGGCCTCGCCGCGCGCCTTGTGCTGCTGGGCCATGAGCAACTGGCGCGGATCCTCCAACGTGGATTCGATGAGCGACACCACGTCGAGGGTATAACTCGGGGACTGTTTGTCCAGCAACTCCAGCGCGGCCAGCGCGAACGGCGACAGCGGCTGGTCGAGGGCGAAGTCACGCTGCAGGTCGACGGTCAGGCGGGCGCGGCGGCCCTGCGCGTCGGGTTCGGGCAGTTGCTGCACCACCCCGGCGTCGCGCAGCGCCCGATACAGCCGGATGGCGCGCAGAATGTGCCTGCGCTGGGCGGGTCGCGGCTCGTGGTTGTCTTCGAGCAGATGGCGCATGGCGGTGAAGCAGTTGCCCGGCCTGGCGATCACATTCAGCAGCATGGCGTTGGTGACCGTGAAACGCGACACCATCGGCTCCGGCTGCGCGGCGACCAAGCGGTCGAAGGTCTCCTCACTCCAGGAGACGAAGCCTTCCGGCGGTTTGCGCCGCTGCACCTTGCGCTGCTTCTTGGGATCGTCGCCCGCCTTCGCCAGCAGCCGAGTGTTCTCCACCTCGTGCTCCGGAGCCTGCACGACGACGGTGCCCATGGTGTCGTAACCCGCCCGGCCCGCGCGGCCCGCGATCTGGTGGAACTCCCGCGCCTTGAGCCTGCGTGTGCGCACGCCGTCGAATTTGGTCAGCCCGGTGAGCAGCACCGTGCGGATGGGCACGTTGATGCCGACGCCGAGGGTGTCGGTGCCGCAGACCACCTTCAGCAGGCCGTCCTGGGCCAGGCGCTCCACCAGTCGCCGGTACTTCGGCAGCATGCCCGCGTGATGTACGCCGATGCCGTGCCGGATCAGCCGCGACAGCGTCTTGCCGAATCCGGCGGCGAACCGGAATTCGCCCAGCGCGTCGGCGATCGCGTCCTTCTCGGCGCGCGTCGCGAAATTCACACTCGTCAGCGCCTGCGCACGTTCGAGCGCGGCGGCCTGCGTGAAGTGCACGACGTACACCGGAGCCTGGTGGGTGGTGACCAGCTCTTCGAGCGTCTCGGTGATCGGGGTGCGGGCATAGGAGAAGCTCAGCGGCACGGGGCGCTCGGTGCCCGCGACGATCGCGGTGGAGCGGCCGGTCCGGCGCTCCAGGTCACGGGCGAAAAAATCGACCTCCCCGAGGGTGGCCGACATGAGCAGGAACTGGGCGCGGGGAAGTTCCAGCAGCGGGACCTGCCAGGCCCACCCCCGATCGGGGTCGGCGTAGAAGTGGAATTCGTCCATCACCACTTGGCCGACGGCGGCGTCCGCGCCTTCGCGCAGCGCCAGATTGGCCAGGATCTCCGCGGTCGCGCAGATGATCGGCGCGTCCGGATTCACCGCGGCGTCGCCGGTGACCATGCCGACGCGTTCGGCGCCGAATACCTCGCACAGGGCGAAGAATTTCTCGCTCACCAGCGCCTTGATCGGAGCGGTGTAATACGTGCGCAGGCCCTGGGTGAGGGCGAACAGATGCGCGCCGACCGCGACGAGTGACTTCCCGGAACCGGTTGGGGTGGCGAGGATGACGTTGGATCCGGATGCCAGCTCGAGCAGCGCCTCGTCCTGCGCGGGGTAGAGCGGGGTGCCCTGCTCGGCGGCCCAGATGCCGAACGACTCGTAGAGCGCGTCGGCGTCGGTCCCCGGGATGTCGAGCAGTTCGGTCAGATCCACTCCGACAACCCTACGGCCTCGCCCGTGAGCACGTTTGCAGGGGCGATCGGGACCAGGCGGCCGGGCGGATCAGTCCTGTTCGCCCTCGTCGTCGCCGGTGTAACGGCCTTGCTCGGCGAGAAATCGCTCGAATTCGGCGCCCAACTCGTCGCCGCTGGGCAACTCGCCGTCACCGACCAGCAGGCTCGACTGGCGTTCCTGCGCGGTGACGAAGCTGTCGTACTGCCGCTCCAGCGCGTGCACGACGGTCTCCACCTCGGCATTGCCCGCGATGTGCTCGTTGACCTGTTCGCGTACCCGGGCGGCGGCCTCGCCGAGCGCGGCCAGCGGGAACTCCAGGCCCGCGTTGTCGGCGACGTTCTCCAGCAGCGTCTGCGCGGCCTCCGGGTAGGCGGTCTGTGCCAGGTAGTGCGGCACGTGGACCGAGAAGCCGACCGACTCGTGACCGTGCTGCGCCATGCGGAATTCCAGCAGCGACGACGCGCTGCCAGGAACCTGCAGCTCGCCCGGCCACCGCTGGTGCTCGGAGATCAGGTCGCGGTTGGAGGAGTGCGCGGTCACGCCCAGCGGGCGAGTGTGCGGAATCGCCATCGGGATGGCGCTCAGGCCGATGCTGCGCCGCACGCCCAGCTGGTCGGCGAGCAGCCGCACCGCGGTGGTGAACTTCTCCCAGCGTAGGTCCGGCTCCAGACCCGCGAGCAACAGGAACGGGGTCCCCGCGGTGTCGCGCAATGCCCAGAGGTTGAGTTCCGGCTCGGCGTAATCGGAGAAATGATCGGTCTTGAACGTCATGAGCGGGCGCCGCGACCGGTAGTCCAGCAGCTCGTCCACGTCGAACGAGGCGACCAGTTCGCTTTCGAGGCTTTCGCGCAGGTGCGTGGTCGCCAACCGCACCGCGTGCCCGGCGTCGGTGAAGCCTTCCAGTCCGTGCACCAGGACCGGGCCCGCGCCGTCGGCGGACGACAGCTGCGGAGCGGGGAACTCCAGTTCGTACATTCGCGACTCGTAGTCCATCGCGTACTCCTTCCTGCGCGGCTCCTGCGGCCCGGACGCGTGCCTCACGCGCCAGTGTGGTTGCCTGCCCAATCGTTCGCCACTCCTGGTGGTGCGGAGACGAGCAGTCGTCCGAACCGGGGACCACTGTCCATTGTCCCCCATGCCGTGGCGGTCGCCGCGCACGGCCGGACACCGACCCGTACTCCGAGCCAACAGCATCGGTGGGCCGCGCATTCCCGGCCCGGCGGCGTGGCATCGCCGACCGGACACGAGGAGTTTGGCACAGTGGGGATGTGACCGTGGCGGATTCGAGGCGCATGCGGCTGGGCCGGGTGGCGCCCGTCGTCTGCGCGGTGCTGCTCGCAGGATGCGGGTCGACGGTACCGGGGCGCCCGGTCTCGTCGGCGCCGACCGCGGTGACCCGGCACGTCAGCGCGGAACTGCCGACATTGCTACCGGATCCGAGCCAGTTTCCGCCGCCGTACGCGGCGGTGGTGCTGCCCCAGGACGCCGTGGCTCAGGCGGCGGGCGACCTGGACGGCATGGGCCGCGGTGCGAACGTCCAGCCCAGCCGGTGCGTGCCGCCGAATCAGGACTTCGGGCCCGATCGCACCGCGATGGCGGTCGGCACGGACGACGCGACCCGCGCGACGCTGACCGTCGAATTGACCCGCAGCGGCGAGCCGCTGGCCGCCCTGCGCGCCCGGCTGGAGCAGTGCCGATCGGTGCGGGTCAACCGAGCGGGCGCCGCTACTACCGTGACGTCCGAGTTGGACTCGCCGCCGCCGATCGACGCCGACGACACCCTCTCGCTGCGGAGGACAGTTCGGCCGGAGTCGGGAGGCGCCCGGCTGACCCAAACCATGCGCACGCACGTCGCGCAAGTGGGGGACGTGCGAATCTCGGTGACCTACATGTCGTTCGCCGAGGGCGAACCGGATACCCCCGCGCTGGATGCGCTGTTCGCCACGGCGGTGCGCAAAGTGCGCGAGAGGTAGCGCGGGCGGCACGGTAGCAGGCGCCTCCGACACGAATCGCGATACCGCCGTCGTGTCGGCCGAGTCGTGCACAGCGCGAAGCGGATTCCCCAGGGCGGCGGAATCGCCAGGTCGGCGTCGATGACCGGAGTCCACCGAGCCGCATGGTCGAAGCATGACCACTTCCGCGAACCCGTTTCGAGCCCCCGAACCGGTCGATGCCGGACATGCAGGCATGGACGACGAATCACGGCCGGATTCCGGCCGCAACCATCCATCGAGGTGCGGCGCTCGCTCCGACACCGCGCCACGCGCCGTTCCCGCAGCGATCGCCGCGCCGCACTCGCATTCGCGCGCGGCGGAGGACAGAACAGACGCGTGGACTCCCGGTGGTCGATCTCGGCACGCTCGATGCGGCGAAGATCCTCCGCAGTTCCATGGTGCTCCGGAACATGTTGTGTGCGTGGATGATCCGGCGGAGTTGATTGCCGCGGTGCCCGCGATGCTCGGATTCACCCCGGAACGGTCGGTGGTCGTGCTCGTCCTGCGGCACGGGACGCCCGGCGGTGCGACGGTCGACGCGGTGGTGCGCTTCGACCTGGATTCGCCCGGTGGCCGCCGCGTGCGGGGTGCGACGCTGGCTGCCGCGGTCGCGCGGATCTGCGCGCACGACCAGGCGGCCGAGGTCATGGCCGTCGTCGTCGACGAACGCGCCGTGGAGCCGAGCGCCGACCGGTCGAGATGCGCGGCCGGACGATTCGACGCGCTGGTCGGCTCGCTCGGCAGGCGGCTGGCAGCGTGTGACATCTCGCTGGCCGGAGTGTGGGCCGTGCCTGCGATCGCCGCCGGGCAGCGGTGGTGGACCTTGACGGGACCACGGCGGCGCGGAGTGCTCCGTGATCCTGCGGCCTCTCTGGTGACGCTGACCCACGTGCTGGAAGGCAGGCCGATCCGCGGTTCCCGTTCCGAACTCACCGGTCTGGTCGCGCCCGATCCGCTCGCATGTGCCGAGATGGCGGCGCACCTGCCGGACGCGCTCGCGCGTGCGGGCGAACGCTACGCCCGGGCCGCGCGTCGCGGCGATCCGATCGGATACAGCAGGCAAGCGCTGGACCATGTGCTGTGGCAGATCGCCAACACCGCCTCGGGCGCGGCGCTGATGGCGCCCGAACTCGCGAAGATCACCGCGGCCCTGCGCGATCGGGCGGTGCGGGACACGATGTTCGCACTGGCCGTTGGCGACCACGCCGCCGCGGCGGAGGCGGTGTGGATCGCGCTGACCCGCGCGCTGACCGGCGCGGATCGTGCCGAGGCCGCCGCACTGCTCGGCTACAGCGCCTACGTCCGTGGTGACGGACCACTGGCGGGCATCGCGCTGGAAGCCGCGCTGGAGGCGGATCCGGGGCATCCGATGGCGATGCTGCTCGACACCTCGCTGCGCCTGGGCATGCGCCCGGAACAGTTGCGTCGCCTCGCGCGCAGCGGCTACCGGACCGCCGCTGGTCTCGGTGTCGACCTGGGGGAACCGGCGCCGTGAAGCCGGATATGCGGATCGGTGACAACGAGTTCGCGATGCTGCCCGCGCCGGATCACCGTGACGATTCGGCGGAACACCGTGCTTCGTCCGGGCAGGTGTCGTCGCGGCGAAGTCGGCTCCGGGCCAGTTGCGTCGGCGCCGCGGCCCGAGTCGGTGCGGGGTCGACTCGGACCGCAGGTGGCGGATTATCGCGCGCTGTGCGCGCGGGAGCCGAGCGATCGCAGGAAAGCCCAAGCGTCGGTGACGATTTCGTCGAGATCGTTGTGCTCGGGACGCCAGCCCAGCTCGGTGATGGCGCGTTCGCTGGACGCGATGAGCGTCGCCGGGTCGCCGGGACGACGGGGCGCGTCCTGCGCGGCGATCGGGAGGCCGGTGACGCGCTCGCAGGCCGAGATCACCTCGCGAACGGAGAATCCGGTGCCACTGCCGAGGTTGTAGATCCGGTGGGTGCCCGGCTCGGCGGTCGTCAAGGCCAGCAGATGGGCCTGAGCGAGGTCGCGGATGTGGATGTAGTCGCGGACCGCGGTCCCGTCGGGGGTGGGCCAATCGGTGCCGAAGACCGAGATCGCCTTGCGGTGCCCGGCTGCGACTTGCAGGACCAGCGGGATGAGATGCGTTTCCACCACTCGGTTCTCGCCCAGTCCGCCATAGGCGCCTGCGACGTTGAAGTACCGCAGGCTGGTCGCCGCCAGCCCGTGCGCGATCGCGTAGGAGGTGATGGCATGGTCGATGGCCAGCTTCGACGCGCCGTACGGATTGGTCGGGCGGGTCGGGGCATCCTCGGTGATCGGCACCCGCTCCGGTTCCCCGTAGACCGCGGCGGTGGAGGAGAAGACCAGACGCGGCGTTCCCGTGCGCCGCATCGCCTCCAGCAGCTCGAACGTCTTCACGACGTTGCCGTGCCAGTACTTCTCCGGCTGCTGCACCGACTCGCCGACCAGCGACTGGGCCGCGAAATGCAGAACAGCGTCGAAGGGTTCGGCGGCCAGCAGCTCCGGCGCGGCGACCGCCACGTCACCCTGGACGAACCGGGCGGCGGAGGGCACGCCCTCGGCATTGCCGGTGGACAGATCATCGACCACGATCACCTCGTGGCCGGCTTCCAGCAGAACTTGGGCGCAGACGCCGCCGACGTAACCCGCGCCACCCGTGACGAGAAGTCTCACGTGTCAGGCCAGCTTCACCTGGACGGCGTGCGCCATCTCGTCGGGCAGTTCGAAGCCGTCGTGACCCGGCACGGTGATGATCACCGAACCCTGCCTCGTCTCCACCGTGACGCGGGCGTCGGGCACCACGCCCGCCTCCCGCAGTCGGCCGATGACTTCGGGGTCGGTCTGGATGTGCTCGGCGAGCCTGCGCACGACGACGGCGTGCTGCTGGCCGTTCGGCAGATCCGACAGGCGCAGCAGCGTCTCGTCGGCGGCGACGGGCGGAATGATGCCCAGTTCGTCCAGGCCGGGAATGGGGTTGCCGTACGGGGAGGTGGTGGGGTGGTTGAGCACCTCGACCAAACGGCGCTCGACGTCCTCGCTCATCACGTGCTCCCAGCGACAGGCCTCCGCGTGCACGTTCTGCCAGTCCAGGCCGATGATGTCGACCAGCAGCCGTTCGGCCAGCCGGTGCTTGCGCATGACCGCGACGGCCATGCTGCGCCCCTTCTCGGTCAGTTCCAGATGACGGTCTCCGGCGACCAGCAGCAAACCGTCCCGTTCCATGCGCGCGACGGTCTGGCTCACGGTGGGACCACTCTGTTCGAGGCGCTCGGCGATCCGGGCGCGCAGGGGCACCACGCCCTCCTCCTCGAGGTCGTAGATGGTACGGAGATACATCTCCGTGGTGTCGACCAGATCCTTCACCTGTTACCCCTTCGTCGGCACGAATTCTACCCACGCACGACGGCACCCCCGTGTGCCGGATCGTGTCGCTCCACGCTGCGCACGACATCTCCGGCGGCATTGCGGGAACGTGATCGGCGCACGGCAGGCGGCCGTGAGCATACTTTCTTGTATTTGTACTGCATAGGAACGTTTCGCGGGGTTCCTTGCTTCCCGCTAGCGTTGCGAGCATGGCCACTGCACCGCGCGGCGAACCTCGGGCGCCGATTTCGCCCGGAACGAGCCGCCCCGCAACCGTCGTCTGGACCGAGCGGTTCCTGGATTACCGCTGGACTCCGGAGCACCCGATGCAGCCCGCGCGCCTGAAGTTCACCATGGCGCTGGCGGAGAGTCTCGGCTTGCTCGATGGCGTCGAAGTGCTCGAGCCCGCCGCCGCGGAACGCCCCGATCTGCTGCGCGTCCACACGCCCGACTACCTGGACGCGGTCGAACGCGCCGTGCCGCCGACGGGTTCGCCTGCCGCTCCACCCTTCGGTCTCGGTTCCCCGGACAATCCGGTTTTTCCGCGAATGCACCAGGCGGCGTCCACGATCGTCGGCGGCACGCTGGCCGCGGCCAGGGAGATCGCGGAGGGCCGCACCAACCGGGCGGTGAGCATCGGCGGCGGCATGCACCACGCGATGGCCGATTCGGCGGCGGGGTTCTGCGTGTACAACGACGCGGCGGTGGCCATTTCCTGGCTGCTGGACCACGGTTTCGACCGGATCGCCTACATCGACGTGGATGTGCACCACGGCGACGGCGTGCAACGGGCCTTCTACGCCGACCCACGGGTGCTGACCATCTCGCTGCACCAGCATCCGGCCACCCTGTGGCCCAACACCGGTTGGCCGGAGGAGATCGGCGTTGGCGCGGCGGAGGGCACGTCGATCAACCTGCCGTTGCTGCCGGGCACCCGGGACGCTCAGTGGCTGCGAGGGTTTCATGCCGTGGTCCCGGGCGCGGTGGAGGCATTCCGTCCGCAGATCGTGGTCAGCCAGTGCGGGGTGGACAGCCATCGGGAAGATCCGCTGGCCGACCTGGAACTCACCGTCGACGGACAGCGCGCGGCCTTCCGCGCCATGCGCGAACTCGCCGACCGCTGTGCCGAAGGACGCTGGCTGGCCGTCGGTGGTGGCGGATACGGGTTGGTCCGGGTGGTGCCGCGGGCCTGGACCCACTTGCTGGCCACCGCGTTGGATCGCACCATCGATCCCGCGACAGCGATCCCGCAGGACTGGATCGACCTGATCGGCGTGGCGGTGCCGCGGGCGGACCCGCCGCGCACCATGGGCGACGGCGGTGACGTCGCCTACCGTCCATGGGACGGCCCCGGCGGTACCGGTGAGACCGGTGACGTACGGGTCGATCGCGCCCAACGTGCCGTCGACATGGCCGTGCTGGCCACCCGCCGAGCGACTTTCGGGTTGCTGGGTCTGGACCCGGAGGATCCTCGTGACTGACTTTCCCGACACCGCGGACACTCCCGCCACCCCGCCCCCGCCGCCGCAGCACTGGTTCGCCGACGTGCTCGCCTCCGACGGTGGCGTCGTACGACTGCGCCCGATCACTCCCGACGACGCCGAGCGGCTGCAGGAGTTCCACGGCGCGCTGTCGGACCGCACCAGGTATCTGCGATATTTCGGCCCGTACCCCAGGATCTCGCCGAAGGATTTGTATCGCACCACGCATGTCGACTACCACGACCGGGTCGGCCTGGTGCTGGAACTCGGCGAGGCGATCGTCGCGGTGGGCCGCTACGAGTTGCTGGAGCGGGATGGGCCGCGGGCGGCGGAGGTCGCGTTCGTGGTCGCCGACGGCCATCAAGGGCGCGGGCTCGGCTCGATCCTGCTGGAGCATCTGGCCGGCGCCGCCGCCGAGAACAAGATCGAGACCTTCGTCGCCGAGGTGCTCGCGGAGAACACCGTCATGGTGACGGTCTTCCGCGACGCGGGCTACCAGGTCGAGCGCAGCCGGGACGGGTCGGTCCTGCATCTCGAGTTCGCCATCGACCCCACCGAAGCATTGCTGTCGGTGCGTGATTCGCGCGAACGCGCATCCGAGGCGCGCAGCGTGGGCAATCTGCTCACCCCGCGATCGGTGGCGGTGATCGGCGCCACCCCCGCGACCGGGCGGGTGGGCGGGGCGGTGCTGTCGAATCTGCTGTCGGGTCTGTTCCAGGGGCCGGTGTTCCCGGTGAACCCGAACCGCAAGTCGGTGCGCGGGGTGCGGGCGTACGCGACGGTCCGGGAGATTCCCGACGAGGTCGATCTCGCCGTGGTCGCGGTGCCGCCCGCGGCGATCGGCTCGGTGCTCGACGACTGCATGGCCAAAGGGGTCAAAGGCCTCGTCGTGCTGACCGCGGGTTTCGGTGAGACCGGCGCCGGGGGGTCGGCGGCCGAACGCGAACTCGTGGCGGCCGCTCGTGGGCACGGCATGCGCGTGGTCGGGCCGAGCGCGCTCGGCATCGCGAACACCGATCCGGCGGTCGCCATGAACGCGACCCTCGCCCCGGTGTTGCCCGGTCGCGGACGTATCGGTTTCTTCTGCCAGTCCGGGCCCTTGGGCGCGGCCATCCTCGGGGAGGCGGCCGCCCGCAATCTCGGTTTGTCGACGTTCGTGTCGGCCGGTAACCGTGCCGACGTCTCCGGCAACGACCTGCTGCAGTACTGGGACAGCGACTCGGACACCGATGTGGTGCTGCTGTACCTGGAAAGCTTCGGTAATCCGCGCAAGTTCTCCCGGATCGCGCGCCGGGTGGCCCGGACCAAGCCGATCGTCGCGGTGAGCAGCGGCCGCTCGGTCGCTCAGCCCGCGGGGGACATGGACCGGTCGATCGTGCGGGATCTGTTCGCCCAGGCCGGAATCGTCCAGGTCGACTCGATCTCCGAACTGTTCGACTGCGCCGCTCTGCTGGGCTATCAGCCGTTGCCGCGCGGCTCGCGGCTGGCGGTCGTCGGCAACAGCGCGGCGCTCAACTGGCTGGCCGTCGACGCGGCGCAGGGGGAGGGCCTCGAGGTCGGCGAGCCGGTCAACCTCGGTCCGCAGGCGACGCCGGGCGCGTATCTGGACGCTCTGGTCGCAGCGTTGCGCTCGGACGAGACGGACGCCTTGATCGTCGTTTTCGCACCTCCGGTGCCGCTGCCGACCGCCGGTTTCGCCGACGCGATCCGAGCGGCGGCGGCCGCGGTGCCCGAGGCGAACAAGCCGATTCTCACCACGTTCGTCGCCGAGCAAGGGATTCCGAACCTGCTCGCGGTGCGTGGTCCCGGCGCCACGGCGGCGCACGGCTCGATCCCGTCGTATCCGGATCCGGAACGCGCGGCTCGAGCGCTGGCCCGGGTGCGGCGATACGCCGCATGGCGAACCAGGCCGGTCTCGCCGGTGGTGCGGCCGGAGGGCATCGACACCGACCGTGCGCGTCAATTGGTGGCCGATTGGCTGGCCGGTTCGGGCGGTCGGCGGCTCACCGATCTGGAAACGGTGGAACTGCTTGCTTGCTATGGCATCTCGGTCGTCGAGTTCCGCGAGGTACGCAATGCCGAGGAAGCGGTCGCCGCCGCGGAAGAACTCGGCTATCCGGTAGCGGCCAAG
Source organism: Nocardia sp. NPDC051900 (assembly GCF_044452545.1). Taxonomy (NCBI): domain Bacteria; kingdom Bacillati; phylum Actinomycetota; class Actinomycetes; order Mycobacteriales; family Nocardiaceae; genus Nocardia; species Nocardia sp. NPDC051900. The sequence continues at coordinate 65,903 of NZ_JBITBU010000009.1, forward strand.
GCGACCGGCGAGTTGTGGCGGCGTAGACCGGATCTCACCGGCGTTCGGCTCGATCTGTGGCGTCCCGAAGCGGTGCGACAGGGATACGCGGACTTGGCGGAGTTGTGCGGTGATCCGGTACTGCACATCCAGAAGATGGCCACCAAGGGTGTCGGTTGCATCCTGCGCGTCCAGGACGATCCGTCGTTCGGCTCGGTGATCGAATTCGGCCTGTCCGGCCTGATCATCGAGTTGCTCGGCGACCGCGCCTATCGGGCACTGCCGTTGACCGCCGACGAGGCGACGGCCCTGATCGACGCGCCGCGAGCCGCACCGTTGCTGTCGGGTACGCCGGCGAGTCCACGCGTGGACAAAGCGGCCCTCGCCGAACTGGCCCAGCGCATTTCGGCGCTGTTCGACGACCTGCCGGAGATGCGGGAACTGTCCTTCGATCCGGTGCTGGCCTCGCCGACATCGGCCGAGATCCTGTACGCCCGCGCCCGGATCGGCCCGCAGCCCAGCCGTTTCGACACAGGTCCGCGCCGATTGGGTTGAGCCTCGGCGGATCCGCCGGGCGAATTCGCTGCGCAGCACGCCCCGCCCATCGCGTGGCACGGCTGAGACATCGGCTCGCACACGTCACACGCGAAATGTCCGATAACGGACGATCGCTTCTGTCGCGATCTGGGGATGTCACGTTCGTCCGTCAGAAAGGCCTGTTCGCCATGAAGATTCGCAGTGTTGCCGTCTTGTCGCTGCTCGCGGCGGCGCTCACCGCGTGTTCCGTCACAATCGGCACCCCGAAGGTGAAGGAGGCCGACTTGGAGAAGTCGGTCAAGGACTCGCTCACCGAGAAGGTCGGGCAGGAACCCGACGCGATCGATTGCCCCGGTGATCTCACTGGCAAAGAAGGGACCACCATGCGTTGCACGCTCACCGCGGCCGGGAACACGCTCGGTGTGACGCTGACGGTGACCTCGGTGGAAGGCGACACCGTGAAATACGACATCGCGGTGGACCAGAGCTGAGCCGACGCGGCGCGGAGAGGGGGATACGACACCGCCGACCGGCCCGCGCGACGCCCGGAGGGGACGGGCACGCGCGCATACCGGTCGGCGCGGGAAGGTGACCCTGGCGGAAGGGCCACCGAGCCGAACGCCGGCGCTGTCTCGGGGCGGCCGGCGCCGGACGATCAGCTGGCGTAGGCGCGGAGCCGGTCGGCCCGCTCACCCTTGCGCAGCTTCGCCATGACTTCACGCTCGATCTGACGCACCCGCTCGCGGGAGAGACCGAAGAGCTTGCCGATCTGGTCCAGCGTGCGCGGCTGGCCGTCGTCCAAGCCGAACCGCAGCCGGATGACCTGCTGTTCGCGCTCGTCCAGGGTGGCGAGCACGCTGCGCACATCGTGGTGCAGCAGACCGGCGATGACCGCGGACTCGGCCGAGGTGGCCTCGGAGTCCTCGATGAAGTCGCCCAGCGGGGCCTCTTCGTCGTTGCCGACCGGCATGTCCAGGCTCACCGGGTCGCGGCTGTGGTCGAGCAGATCGGAGATCTTGTCGACCGGGATGCCGGATTCGTTGGCCAGTTCCTCGTCGGTGGCCTCGCGGCCCAGCTGCTGATGCAGTTCGCGCTTGATCCTGGCCAGCTTGTTCACCTGCTCGACGAGGTGGACGGGCAGGCGGATGGTGCGGCTCTGGTCGGCCATGCCGCGAGTGATGGCCTGCCGGATCCACCAGGTGGCGTAGGTGGAGAACTTGAAGCCCTTGGCGTAGTCGAACTTCTCCATGGCGCGGATCAACCCGAGGTTGCCCTCTTGGATCAGGTCGAGCAGCGGCATGCCGCGGCCGGTGTACCGCTTGGCGAGCGAGACAACAAGGCGCAGGTTGGCTTCGAGCAGGTGCGACCGGGCGGCCTGACCGTCGCGCACGATCATCGCCAGATCACGCTTGCGGGACGCCGACAGTCGCTTGCCGGTTTCCAGCAGGTACTGCGCGTAGAGGCCCGCCTCGATGCGCTTGGCCAGCTCGACCTCGTCGGCAGCGGTGAGCAGCGCGGTGCGGCCGATTCCGTTCAGGTACACACGTACCAAGTCGGCGGCAGGGCTCTGAGCGTCGAGGTCCGAATCGCTGGTGCGCACACGAGTGGTGGCGGGGCTTGTCATGACTTGCCTCCTGTCGGTGGTGTCTCACTCCGATAAACGGACCCGACAGGGAGAAAGTTCCCCGTTACGGCTGGCATAAACCGCTCTGAGCAGCGGTTTTCGCCCCTCTCGTCTGAGAAGTTCCTGAGAAGCGCCGCAGCGCGGGGACGATCCCCGGCCAGGACCTGCACCGGCCGGCGCGCGGCTGCCGTTTCTCACACGGGCTTGATCAATCCGTGCCGAACCAGGCCGGTGACCACGGACAACGCGTCGGCGGCGAACTCGGTGCCCACCGCATCGGATCCATGGGCGAGCGCCAGCAGTTCGATCAGGTCGTACAACGGCAGGCCGTCGGCGTGCATTCCCGCCAGCAGTGAGATCGTCGCCTCATCCACTTCGTGCTGCCAGCGGGGGCCGTCGCCGCGATGCAGTCGCGCCACCTTCGGCGCCCATCCCTCGGCGTCGTGCAGATACACCCGCTCCAGCGCCGTCGCCCGGTCCACGGCGAAACGTGAAGACCAGGCGAGATTTTCGTCGCCGGCGACGGCCCGCAACCAGGCCGAGCGCTCGAAATACCGGAAGGCCTCCTCGCCGAGCGGATCATCGAAGCCGTGGGTGAGGTCCTCGGCGAGCAATTCGGTCGGCCCATCGATGGCGCGCAGGTAGACGAACCCGAACCCGATGCCCGCCACGTCGGCTGCCTCGAAGGCGTCCAGCCAGCGCTCCGCGCGGGCCTGCGTGGCGGGATCGCGCGGGTCCGCGCCCGCGTCGCGCAACCAGGTGCCCACGTACAGGGCTGGGTCGGCGACGTCACGTTGCACCACCCAGGCGTCCACCCCGTGCGCGGGCAACCAGGAGGAGACGCGCCCGCGCCAGTCCTCGTCGTCGACATGGACCCACGCGGCGAGCATCGCGGCGGTACCGCCGGGCGCCAGCAAGTCGGCGGCCTGCGAGATGACCAACTCGCTCGCGCCGTCCAGTGCGAGGCCGGAATCGCGATAGGTGTGCTCGACACGCCCCGGGCCCACCACGAACGGAGGATTGGCCACGACCTGGTCGAACCGCCTGCCCCGCACCGGGTCGAACCAGGAGCCTTCCACCAGTTCGATGTCCAGCTCGTTGAGCGCGGCGGTGGCCTCGGCCAGCCACAATGCGCGGGGATTGACATCGGTGGCGGTCACGCGCCGCGCGTAGGAGGCGGCGTGCACCGCCTGCACGCCGCACCCGGTGCCGAGGTCGAGCACCGTGCCGACCGGCCGGGTGGGTGTGGCGCGCAGCAGCGAGAGGGAGGCGTGGCCGACGCCGAGTACGTGATCCTCGGTCAGTGTGCGCCTGCGCATCGAGTCGTCGAGGTCGGACAGCACCCACCGAGTGCCCGCGCCCGTGTCGAGCGGCCGCAGGTCGAGCGCCGCACGCACCTCGTCGCCCTCACGCTCCAGCAGGCCCGCCGCGACCGCGCGATCCATCTCGACCGGCGCCAGCGCCGCGGCCACCTCCCGCTCGGGCAGCGCGTCGCCCAGCAGCAACAGACGGATGAGGGTGCCCAGCTCGCCTGCCGCGCGGGCCGCGCGGCGCACCGGTACCGGCTCCGACCGGCCCAGCGCCGCGTGCGCCTCGCCGAGCACCTCGAGCAGGGTGTCGGCGTCGTAGCCCACCCGCGTGAGCGCGGTCCGCAGATCCGGGCACAGCGCGGCGAGCAGCGATCCGGTGGTCGTCGATCGGTTCGTAGGCACACCCGTACTCTGCCACCGCGACCACCGGGCGCGGATCAGGTGCCCGCTGTGTTCCGCGGCACCGCGCTGCCACTCGGGCCGCCGCCGGAGCCGGTCAGACCCCGCTGGGGTCGCGTCCGGTGACGCAGTACAACGCGTCGCCGGGATCGCTCAGGACTATCCAGTGTTCGTGACGTTCCACCACGGTCGCACCGAGTGACTCGTGCCACGCGGCGGTGGCGTCGATGTCGGTGGCCGCCAGATCGACGTGCGCGCTGGTCGGGCGGTTCTCGCCGAGGCGCTGCAACAGTAGCTGCGCGGGCAGCTGCCGTTCCTCGGAGCGCAACCGGGCGAACTCCGGCCGTCTGCCCGGTTGATGGGTCCAGCCGGTCAGCAGCGTCCAGAAGCGGGTCTCGACCTCGTGATCGTCGGGGCCGATATCGAGGCACACCTGGTCCAGGCGCGACAGCGCGCCGTCCGGAGCCCGCACGGCGGGAGCGGGCGTGCTGGTGGCGCGGCCGCTGGGAGTCAGGCAGAACGTCTGGCCGCCGGGGGATCGCAGGACGGCGTAGCCGGGATGGTTGGCGACCAGCTCGGCCCCGAGGCCGAGCGCGGTGCGCACGGCGGAGGGGATGTCGTCGACGTCCAGGTCGAGGTGGACGCCGCCGAGGCCGGTCACCGCTTGCATCTTGACGCTCGCCGCAGCGAACAGCGCCGGGTCCGGCAACAGGGTGAGGAACTCGTCGTTCGCGCCGCGCCGAGGGGAGAGCTCGGTGCCGGTGACCGTGGACCAGAACTTCGCGCAGTCGTCGAAACGCTGCGCCGGGCGGTCCAGGAAGACCCAGATCCACCGAATCATGTGCACTCCTGTCTTGTCGCCCGCAACAAACCGTGGCCGGTGATCGTGGTGCGCGAGGCCTCATGCGACCCTAGGGACGCGTGCCCGCCTTGTCGAGAAAATACCGGCGCCGCCACATTTGGCAGGAATTCAATGTTATGTGGCATTTCAGCCACTCGTTGCGTGAGCATGGTTCGGGCAGGCTCATCGGGTGACCGAACTGCAGACGCCGACTCCCGTTTCCCTGGCTACCGCGCCGCGCCGGCGCTTACATCCGGCGTGGCCGGTCGCAGGCGTGGGCTTCATCGCCCTGCTGGGCGCGGCCGCGTTCCGCTCCGTGCCCAGCGTGCTGATGGACCCGTTACACGAGGAGTTCGGCTGGTCGCACGGCACCATCGGGACGGCCGTTTCACTGAATCTGTTGCTATACGGCTTGATCTCGCCGTTCGCCGCCGCGCTGATGGATCGCTTCGGCATCCGCAGGGTGGTCGCCTGCGCGCTGCTGCTGGTCGCCGCGGGCAGCGGGCTGACGGTCTTCATGTCCCGGCCGTGGCACCTCGTGCTGACCTGGGGCCTGCTGGTCGGTGTCGGCGTCGGGTCGATGTCCATGCCGTTCGTCGCCACGATCACCGGCCGGTGGTTCGTGCGACAGCGCGGTCTGGTCACCGGCGTGCTCACCGCCGCGGGCGCGACCGGACAGTTGGTCTTCCTGCCGTTGGTGTCGGCGCTGGCGCACGCCCACGGCTGGCGGTTGCCGTCGCTGATCGTCGCGGGCGCGGCGCTGGCCGTGGCGCCGTTGGTTGTGCTGTTCATCCGGGACTACCCGAGCGACCTCGGCGTGCGAGCCTACGGCGCCGAGCCGGACAGCACGGCGGGCCTGCGCGTGCCCGCCGCGGGCGGCGCGTCGCGCGCGCTCACGGTGCTCGGGACGATCGCGAGGCGTCCCGGGTTCTGGCTGCTCGCAGGCGGTTTCGCGGTGTGCGGCGCGTCCACCAACGGGCTGGTCGGCACTCATTTCGTCAGTGCCGCGCACGATCACGGCATGCCGCCGACCGCCGCGGCGAGCCTGCTGGCCGTCGTCGGCGTCTTCGACGTGGCGGGCACCATCGCCTCGGGCTGGCTGACCGACCGGATCGATCCGCGCTACCTGCTGATCGGCTACTACACGCTGCGCGGTCTGTCGTTGCTGATCCTGCCCGCGCTGCTGGGTCCGGACACGCAACCGAGCCTGTGGGTGTTCATCGTCTTCTACGGTCTGGACTGGGTGGCCACGGTGCCGCCGACGGTCGTGCTGTGCCGCGAACTGTTCGGCGCCGACGGCCCCGTCGCGTTCGGCTGGGTGTTCGCCTCGCACCAGATCGGCTCGGCGGTGGCGGCCACCGGCGCGGGCGTGATCCGTGACCTGCAAGGCAGCTACGACCTCGCCTGGTACCTGGCGGGCGCTCTGTGCGGCGCCGCCGCCGTGATGTCGGCCGTCGTCCGCAGGCCTCCGGCAGCGGCGCGGTGAGCCGGTCTTTCCGGCGGACTCAACCGTCGATGGCGTTGTGCGGACGCGACTCGATGGCCGTGCGCGGACGGTCCCACCTGCTGGGCTCGTCTTTGCGGCGTGGCGGGCGATCGTTGGCGATCAGCACCGCGATCCAGGGCAGCGGAATCGACGCGACGATGATCAGGATGGACAGCAGCGGGTTGCCGAACGCGCTGTAGGCGATCGCGGCGAGGACCAGGCACGGGATGCGGAACGCCATGATGATCGTGTACCTGCGCACCCGGGCCCGGTGCTGATCGTCCAGCGAGGGCGCCGCCTCGGTGATCAACGCGGGGTGCTTGTCGTCGGTGCCTGGGAAGTATCCGGAGGAACGGCGGGGCTGCGTCGGCATCGTCACGTCGGGGTGCTCTTCGCGGTCGCGGCCGTCGGCGGATGGGGAATCGCCGTTCTGCTGCATACCCCGAGTCTTCCACTCGTGGTCCTTCCGCGCACACACCGAGGTGGGGTCGGGCTTGCTCGGTGGTGGCCGGTGATGCGATACCGAGGTGGGGTCGGGTTTGGTCGGCGGTGGCCGGTGATGCGACACCGAGGTGAGACCGTGATCAGCGGGGTTGTCGCGCGATGCGGCATCATGGAGTGCGTGAGCACCGACACCATGGTTCGCCCGGATACGACGACCGACGAGACGACGGGCGACGACACCCCGAAGTTCTTCCACTACGTGAAGAAGGACAAGATCGCCGAGAGCGCCGTGCTGGGCACCCACGTGGTCGCGCTGTGCGGAGAGGTCTTTCCGGTGACCCGCTCGCCCAAGCCGGGCTCTCCGGTGTGCCCGGAGTGCAAGAAGGTCTACGACGGCCTACGCAAGGGCGACTGAGGCGACGATCTACTCGCCGGACGAGGACCGCGCCGCGCGCAGATCGAGCACGGCGCGCAGGTCGTCGGAGCCCGCGTCGTCCGGCCCCGCCGCGGCCTCGTCGGGATCCGTCGTGTCCGCGTCGGTTCCGCTCTCGCCGCGCACCTGATTGGCGATCCACTCCTTGACCTGCTCCATGCGCGTCGCGCGGGCGGGCCAGAACTCCTGCACCGCCGCGTTGAACTCCGCGCCCAGGATCACCGCGAAGCCCAGGAAGAACGTGAACAGCAGGAACGCGATCGGCGTCGCCAGCGCACCGTAGGTGACGCCGGTGCGGCTGACCCACGACAGGTAGCGGCGCAGCACTTCGCTGGCCGCCATGAAGAACACCCCCGCCACCAGCGCCCCGCCGAAGAGCCGGTGCCAGGGCAACGAGGTGTGCAGTGCCAGCTTGTACAGGGTGGTGAGCCCGACGATCAGCAGCAGGCCGACGCCCGGGTAGTAGAAGAAGTCCAGCAGTTGCAGTCCGGTGGCCCGCCACGCGGTGGGCAGCACCCGCCCGATCAGCGTCGGCCCCAGCGCCACCAGCGGCAGGATGAACACCGACGCCGCCAGGAACAGCAGATACAGCAACAGCGCGAAGATGCGCTGCCACACCGGGTGCCGCGCGTCCTGCTGGTCGTGGGCCTCCACGATCGAGTCGACGAAGGTCGCCATCGCCGACGATCCGGCCCACAGCGACAGCACGAAGCCCACCGACACCACCGCTCCGCGCCCGCGCCCGAGGACGTCCTGCACCGTGGGCTCGATGAGATCGGACACCACGCTGGCGCTGAACAGCTCCCGGCTGAACGCGATGATCTTGGACTCGACGATCTGCACCGTGTCCGGGCCGAACCATCCGCCGACGTAACCGAGGCTGCCGAGCAGGCCGAGCAACAGCGGCGCCAGCGAGAGCGTCTGCCAGAACGCGGCCGCGGCCGATTTGGCGAAGATGGAATCCGTCCACGCCTTCGCCGCCACCCGCAGGATCAGCGCGGCGGCCCGTCTGCTCAACACCGCTGTGCACGCGCTCGCGCGGTCGGCCCAAGTGGGAGGGCGCATAGCGGCGGCGCGGGTCGACGGTGTGTCGGTCCGCGGCGGATCCCCCGGAATGGCGTGGTGCTCGGTCATCGTGCTTACAGCATCGCGCACTTCGGCGATCCGCATCGGAGTGTGCGCGCGACGTGTCGGTGGGCATCGGGTGAACTCCCAGCGTCCTGGCTGGTGGCCGTGTGATGCCCGTCGCGCCCGCCGCGTCGGTTTGGCGACACGCCGTGCCGGGCCGCTAGGGTCGTCTGCGTGACTGGGTCGGGTGGCGCCGCTGTGGCGGGAGAGGCAGAGACGCCGGGCGATTCGAAAGCGATCGGCCCCGCCGTCAGCGGCGGTTCCCTCCGCGCCTGGCAGCGACGTGCGCTGACGAAGTACCTGGCCACCAAACCACGGGACTTCCTCGCCGTGGCCACCCCTGGCGCGGGCAAGACCACCTTCGCGCTGCGCGTGGCCGCCGAACTGCTGGCCGACCGCACCGTGGACCAGATCACCGTGGTGGCGCCCACCGAACATCTGAAGCACCAGTGGGCACAGTCGGCGGCGCGCTCCGGGATCGCGCTGGACTCGCGGTTCTCCAACTCCACCGGTGGCACCTCGGGTGACTATCACGGTGTCGTGGTCACGTACGCGCAGGTCGCCGCGCATCCCTCGCGCCACCGCGTGCGCACCGAGAATCGCAGGACGCTGGTCGTTCTCGACGAGATCCATCACGCGGGAGACGCCAAGAGCTGGGGTGACGCGACCGCTGAGGCGTTCGGCGACGCGACTCGCCGCCTCGCCCTGACCGGTACCCCGTTCCGCAGCGACGACAGCCAGATCCCTTTCGTCGTCTACGAACCCGACGAGTCCGGTTTCCCGAAGTCCCGCGCCGACCACACCTACGGCTACGCCGAGGCGCTCGCCGACGGCGTGGTGCGGCCGGTGGTCTTCCTGGCCTACTCCGGCGAAGCGCACTGGCGCGACAGCGCGGGCGAGGAGTATTCCGCCCGCCTCGGCGAGCCGCTGAACGCCGAGCAGACCGCCCGTGCCTGGCGGACCGCGCTCGACCCGGCCGGCGACTGGATCTCCGCCGTGCTGCGCGCCGCCGACATCCGGCTGCGCCAGAAGCGCGCCTCCGGCATGCCCGACGCGGGCGGTCTGGTGATCGCCACCGACCAGGACCGTGCCCGCGACTACGCCGAACTGCTGGAACACATCTCGGGTGAGAAGCCGGCGCTGGTGCTGTCCGACGACCCGGCCTCCTCCAACCGCATCGCCGAATTCAGCAACAGCACCCAGCCCTGGATGGTCGCGGTCCGCATGGTGTCCGAGGGCGTCGACGTGCCGCGCCTCGCCGTCGGGGTGTACGCGACCAGCGCCTCCACCCCGTTGTATTTCGCGCAGGCGATCGGGCGTTTCGTGCGTGCCCGTAAGTCCGGCGAGACCGCGACGGTGTTCCTGCCGTCGGTACCGGTACTGCTGGATCTGGCCGCGCAACTGGAGTTGCAGCGCGACCACGTCATCGGCAAGCCGCACCGGGAGAAGAACGGCTTGGACGACGACTTGCTGATCGAGGCGAACAAGCAGCAGGACGAACCGGGCGAGCAGGAGAAGTCCTTCGTCGCGCTGGCCGCCGACGCCGAGCTCGACCAGGTGATCTACGACGGATCCTCCTTCGGTACCGCGACTTTCGCCGGAAGCGACGAGGAAGCCGACTACCTCGGGATTCCGGGCCTGCTGGACGCCGAGCAGATGCGCGCGCTGTTGCGTGAGCGGCAGGCCAGACAGGTCGCGGATCGGAGCCTGTCCGCGCCCGTCCCCGATCCCGGTCCACAGGTGGCGGGCGCCGCGGAGCGGGTCGCCACCGCCGATCGGCTCGGCGAGCTGCGGCGCGAACTCAACAGCCTGGTGGCGATGCATCACCATCGCACCGGGAAGCCGCACGGCGTGATCCACGGCGAGCTGCGCCGCGAGTGCGGCGGGCCGCCGACCGCGCTGGCCACCGCCGAACAACTCGGTGAGCGCATCGCGGCGCTGCGCCGGAAGTAGCCCGCGTCAGTCGGCCGGGGCGGGCCAGGCGGCCATGGCGCAGTCGATGGACGCGGTGAGTTCCGGCAGCGCCGCGCCGTCCCGTGCCTGGATGGACAACCCGTAGAGGACCGTCGTGTAGAAAGCGGCGAGCGCCGCGCTGTCGGTACCGGGCGGCAGATCGCCCTCGGCGACGCCGCGCTCGAGTCGTCGCCGGATGTCTTCGGTCGTCGCGCGGCGCTTGTCGATCAGGAAATCGCGGATGCCGGTGTTTCTCGTGGTGTAGGTGGAGCCCGCGAGCACGACCATGCACCCGTGCGGCTTGTTCTCCTCGGTGTAGGCCATCGCGTTGTCCCGCAGCATCGCCTCGATGGCCGCCCGCGCGGTGGGTTCCTCGCGCAGCGCACGGGCGGTGTAGCCGCCGTCGGTGTGCCCGTAGAGGTCGACGGCCGCGCGGAACAACGCCTCCTTGCCGCCGAACGCGGCGTACAGACTGGGTGAGTTGATCCCCATCGCGGCGGTGAGGTCGTTCATCGACGCGCCCTCGTAGCCGTGTTCCCAGAACACCTCCATGGCGCGGCGCAAGGCCTCGGCGCGATCGAAGGCGCGTGGTCGTCCCCGTTCAGCCATGCCGAACCTTTCTGTGTCGATCGTTAAATATACCCCTTGACACCGCGGCGGCGGATGCGCTTGGCTATTTATGTATTGATCGACACAAAAATAGAAGGAGTACCGATGCCGGAGCTGACGGGCAAGGTCGCACTGGTCACCGGGGGTAGCCGCGGGATAGGGGCGGCGATCGTGCGCCGCCTCGCCGAGGCGGGCGCGGACATGGCGCTGACCTACCAGCACGCCGAGGGGCAGGCGAAGACGGTGGTCGGCGAGGTCGAGGCGCTCGGGCGGCGAGCCGTCGCCATCCAGGCCGACAGCGCCGACGCCACCGCCGTGCGCACGGCGGTGGACCGCGCGGCGTCCGAACTCGGCGGGCTGGACATCCTGGTCAACAACGCGGGGATCTTCCCGGCGAAGCCGTTCGAGGAGTTCACCGTCGCGGAGATCGACAAGGCGCTCGGTGTGCACGCGCGCGCCGCGTTCGTCGGCGCGCAGGCCGCGGTCGCGCACATGACCGACGGCGGGCGGATCATCAGCATCGGGACCAACCTGACCGATCACGCGCCGTTCGACGGGGTGACGCTCTACAACCTCAGCAAGTCCGCCCTCAACGGATTCACCAAGGCGCTGGCGCGCGAACTGGGCCCGCGCGCGATCACGGTGAACCTCGTCCAGCCCGGCTCCACCGACACCGACATGAATCCGGGCGACGGAGCGCATGCGGGCAGGCAGCGCGACCTGACCGCGCTCGGGCGCTTCGGCGCCGCCGACGATGTGGCGGCGACGGTGGCCTTCCTGGCCGGGCCGTCCGGTCGCAGCGTGACCGGTGCGTTCCTCACCGTGGACAGCGGGACCAACGCCTGATCATCCCGGCGAAATGCCGCCGCTGCGGGACCACGACCGCTCGCTGGAACGCCGCGACGTACGTGCTCGGCGTCGCGGGACCGATCGGCTCGCGACCCGCGCGAGCGGCATGCCCGTGGCAGAGCAGCGGCAACGATGCGGCGGGGTCCACGTACGCCACCCGTCCACGACGCGAACCATCGAGATCGCCTCCGGCGCAGTAATTCTCCGCTTCCGGGGCCAGACGGCGGGGGTGCGATCGGTGGCCCGGATACTCCGAGGTGGTTCGGCAGTTCAGCGCGGCGTCGTGGTGAAGAATCGCCGAGGATCCAGCGCACTGATCGGCGTCCACCGCGTCGCCGGTGCGGACTCGTCCGAGTCGTGCGGCGCGGCGGCGAAATAACCGAGGATCGCCAAGCCCAGTCGCGGATCCTCGTCGACTCGCCGTGCCATCTCGTAGAAGACGGCCAGAAGGTGCACGCATCGTGTCTTGCGCGCGGTGCACGAGCAGTCGGTACCCGCGAGGACGGGTGCGAGGGAAACCCCGGCCGCGCTGATCGCGCGGTGCACCTCGTCGGTCGGTACGGGCGGGTCCGGCACGAATCCGGCGATCGCGGTAACGGCGGTCCGGGACATGGGGGCCACCTCCACCTGCGTCACCGACGCCTGACCGCCCCGGTGGATGGTGGCCCGCACGACCTGTCCTTCGACGGTGGCCCGCACACCGTTGTTGCGCGCGATGCTGCGCGCGCGGGGCAGCAATGGGTCCGGCCGGGTCTGGCGCAGCGGCTCGGCCAGCCGGACCCAGTCCATGCCCCATGCGGTGTAGCCGAACTCGTTGTCCGCCATCAGTTCTCCCTCTTGCGGCGCAGTACCTCGATCAGCTGGGCGTCGTCCAGTGCGGCCAGCGCCGCGATACCCGCAGCGTCGCCGAGGTCGCGCAGCGCCGCCTTGCGGTCGTGCATGCCCGCGATGTGCTCCTCCACGGTGGTGGTGGAGGTCAGCGTGGTGACGGTGACCGTACGGGTCTGGCCGATCCGGTGCACCCGGTCGGAGGCCTGCGCCTCCACCGCCGGGTTCCACCAGCGATCGAAGTGGACGACGTCGGCGGCGCGGGTCAGCGTGAGCCCGGTGCCCGCCGCGCGCAGGCTGAGCACCAGCACCGGTGGCCCGTCCTCGGCCTGGAACCGGGTGACGATCTCGGCGCGCTCGGCCTGTGAAAGGCCGCCGTGGAAGAACGGCGCATCCGCGCCGAACTGCTCGGCGAGATGCCGTACCAGCAGGTCACCGGTCTGCCGGTACTGCGTGAAAATCAGCGTCGGACTGCCGGTTTCGAGATTGGCGGCGACGATATCGGTGCACAGGTCGAGCTTCCCGGACCGGCCGGCGAGCTCGTCGAGTTCGCCGGTGATCAGGCCGGGATGGTTGCACACCTGCTTCAGGGCGGTCAGCGCCGCGAGCACGCGGCCGTGGCGCTCGATGCCCGCGCCGAATCCGTCGTCCACGGCCTTGTCGAGCAGTTGGTCGTACAGCTGTTCCTGTTCGGCGGTGAGGTCGCAGAGCAGGTCGCTGTGGATCTTCGCGGGCAGGGCGGCGGCGACCTGACGTTTCGTGCGGGCCAGCACCACCGGTTCGATGGTGCCGCGCAACCGTGCCGCGGCGGCGGCCGAACCCTCGTGGATGGGCCGCACGAAGCGCCGCCGGAACTGCGTCCGGTGCCCGAACAATCGGGGTGCCACCAGGTGCAGCAGGGCCCACAACTCATCGAGATGGTTCTCCACCGGCGTGCCGGTGAGTGCGACCGTGGCGGCCGCGTCGATCGCGCGCGCCGCCTTCGCGACCTGGGTGCGGGGATTCTTCAGCGCCTGCGCCTCGTCGAAGACGGCCGTCGCCCACCTCCGCTGCGCCAGCAGCTGCCCATGTAACCGCAACGTCGGGTAACCGGCGACCACGATCGTCGCGGCGTCGGGATCGACGGCGCCGCCTCGCCACACGACCACGCGCAGCCCGGGCGCGAACCGGCCGATCTCGTGCGCCCAGTTGCCGACCAGCGAAGTCGGGCACACCACCAACTGCGGACCGGCCTCGGCCCGGTCGAGCAGGAAGCCGATGGTCTGCACGGTCTTGCCCAGCCCCATCTCGTCGGCGAGCACCGCGCCGCCGTGCGCGGCCACCGTTTCGCGCAGCCAGCCGACCCCGCGGGCCTGGTAGGGGCGCAGCCGGGCTTTCAGGGTGGCTCGCAGATCCGCCGTGACCGCCTCGGTGTCGCGCAGGACGGCCAATGCTCGTCGCGGGGAGACGATTGCCGTGCGGGACGCGTCCGGCACGGCGTGCGCGGCGATGGGCAGGGCATCGGCGTCCGGGCCGGACGGCTCACCGGCGGGGTCGGCGAGCGCGGAACGCACCACCTGTTGCCAGGCCAGGACCGACTCACCCGGGTGCTCCAGGCTCGAGTCCGCGAACGTCTCGGGATCCACCAAGGCGGCATCGACGTCGATGACCTCGAGGGCTCCGTCCACGCCGATGGGGACGGCCAGCGCGAGGGTCTCGCGGTCACCTGGACCGGTCGGAGCCGGACCGGTGGCGTGTCCGAGCCAGGTCCAGAGCGCGAACATGTGCCGATCCGGTAGATAAGTGGCGTGTGTGCTGGGCAGAGCGCACCCCTTGAATCAACGTATGGTGTACGGAGTAATCTGACAACGGACACCGTACCGGATCGGTTCCGAGGAGCCAGTGAGCGAAGACGTCACATCCGACGAGGCCAGGCGGCTGATGAGCTTGCTGTGGCGGCACGAACTACCGTCGCGCCCGGCGGGGCGCGGTCCGAAGCAGGCGGTCAGCGTGGACGCGGTGGTCGCCGCGGCGGTCGCGCTCGCCGACCGGGAGGGCTATGACAAGGTCTCCATCCGCACGGTCGCCGCCGAACTGGGGCTGCGGCCGATGAGCCTCTACACGTACGTACCGAGCAAAGACGCACTGACGGTGCTCATGGTCGACGCGGTGGCCGAGGAGGACGCGCCGGTTCCCGCCGATCTGCCGCCGCGTGAGCGCCTCGCCGCGGTGGCCCGCCAGGTGCGCGCGGAACTCCTCGCGCACCCCTGGCTGCTCGAGGTGTCGCCGTGGCGGCTCGTGCTCGGGCCGGGACGGATGCGTCGCTACGAGCGGCAGCTCGCCGCGATCGACGGGCTCGGCTTGCCGGACCTGGCGATGGACCGGGCGATCGCCGTGCTGTCGGAGTTCGCCACCGGAAACGCGCGTATGGCGGTGGCCGCGGCCCGCGAGACCGCGCGAATGAGCGACGCGCAGTGGTGGGAAGTGCACGGTCCGCTGCTGAGCGAGGTCATGCCGCCGAGCCGGTTCCCGCTCGCCGCACGTGTCGGGGCGGCGGTGGGTGAGCTGTACCAGGCGCCGGCCGACCCGGACGGCGCGTTCGAATACGGCCTGGCCAGGCTGCTGGACGGCATCCTCGGCGCGGACTGAGCGCCGCCGGACACAGCGACAGCGGGCGACCTGTGGGTCGCCCGCTGCCGGTGGAAACGGTGTTCTGTTGTTCGATGCTGTTGTGTCAGGACGCGAGGAGCAGGTCAGAGCGCGGGAGCGGACTCCGTGTCGATCACGGCGTCCAGCTCACGCAGCCGATCCATGTGTTCGTTCGCGTGGTGCTGGCAGAAGAGCAACTCTCCACCTGCGGGCAGTACGGCGCGCACACGGGCCGCCGCCCCGCAGCGGTCGCAACGATCGACCGCGGTCAGTGGGGTGCTTGTCAGGGTTCCTGGCATGACTCCTCCGTCCTGGCTCCCGGTCCCGACGACCGTTCACCTGGTGTGGGGCCCGTGGTCACTCACCACGAGCTCGCTACCGCTACTTCCCAGCAGGGGTATGACTACTCTGTCAGACGTTCGGGACGGGGGACTTTGTTCCCGCGGATGAAGCAGTGTGTTTTCGATAACACGACCAGGGATTTCGCTACGGGCGAACGCCGCTGGTCCTGTCGTAGATGTGCACTGCGTCACACTCTCGATCGGCCGATCCAGTTGTCTACCGGGAGATTACCCGTGACCTATGACACTCACACGCTTGTTCACCTATGCACTTTGGATGAATGGTTATCCGCGCGGCAAACGGGGGAGTACCGAGCGCCCTCCCTCGCCGAGGCAGGGTTCATCCATCTCTCGTCGCCGCAACAGGTGCACCTGCCCGCGAATCGCTTGTTCGGGGGGCGGCGTGATCTGGTGTTGCTGCGGATCGACTCCCGCCGCGTCGGGTCGCCGATCAAGTGGGAGCCGGGCGTCCCGACCGATCCGGAGTCGATGCTCTTCCCGCACCTGTACGGCCCCCTGCCGGTGGGGGCGGTCACGGGGGTCGTAGAGTACCTGCCCGCGGCGGACGGGACATTCGCCCCGCTCCAGGCGTGACTATCGGTCGCGGATCTCACGCGCCACGATGGCGGCCTGAACCCGCGACCGCACACCGAGTTTCGTCAGCACCCGGGACACGTGTGTTTTGACGGTCGTCTCGCCGATGAACAGCCGACCCGCGATCTGCGCGTTGGACAGGCCGTCGCCGAGGCAATCGAGCACTTCGCGTTCCCGCTCGGTGAGCTCGCCGAATCCGGCGGGAGCCGCTTGCGCGGCAATCTGATTCGACGCGGCGAACGCCGAGATCACCGCTCGCGTCACCTCCGGAGCCAGCACGCCGTCCCCGGCCGCGACCGCGCGCACCGCCTCGACCAGCGCCCGGCCCGACGTGGATTTCAGCACGAACCCGGAGGCGCCCGCGCGCAGCGTGCGAAAGACGTACTCGTCCAGGTCGAACGTGGTGAGGATCAGCACCTTCGCCACGCCGTCCGCGGTGATCCGCTCGGTCGCGGTGATCCCGTCCACCCCCGGCATGCGCACGTCCATCAGCACCACCTGCGGCCGCAGCGCTTTGGCCTGTGCCACCGCGACATCGCCGTCGGCGGCCTCGCCGACCACCTCGATATCGTCCTCGACGTCCAGGATCATCCGCAGGCCGGCGCGGATCGCGGCGTGGTCGTCGGCGATCACCACCCGAATCGTCATGCGGCGCCCACACAGCCGAGCGGCAGGGTGGCCAGAACTTCCCAGTGGCCGGAATCCGTTCCGGCGCGCAAGCTTCCGCCCAGTGCCGCGGCCCGTTCGCGCATGTTCACCAGACCGCGACGCCCCCCTCGGTCCACGGCCCGGTGGGGCCGCGCGGGCGTTGTCCTGTTGCGGACGGATATGGTCAGTCTCTCCTGCTCTGTGCGCACGTCGATGGAGACCTCCTGTCCCGGGGCGTGTTTCATGGCGTTGGTCAAAGCCTCCTGGACGATGCGATAAGCGGCCTGGTCGACAGCGCTGGGCAGCGCGGCGCCGTCCAGTGATTCGCGCACCCGTACCGAGATCCCCGCCGCGCGTGCGGCGTCCACCAGGATCGGCAACTGCGCGAGGGTGCGCGGCGCGGCTACTTCCGCCGCGCCGTCGTCGCTGTGCAGCAATCCGATCATGGTGCGCATCTCCTCCAGTGCGCTGACGCTGTTGGCGCGGATGGAGCGCATGATGCCGGCCACCGCCGGGTCGGCGTCGCGGCGGGCCAGCACGCCGAGCGCCGCCTCCGAGTGCAGTGCGATGGCCGACAGGTGCCCGGCGATCACGTCGTGCAGGTCGCGCGCCATCGTGGTGCGCTCGTCGGCGATGGCCGCGCGCCGGTCGAGTTCGGCGACCAAGGTCAGCGCCTCGGCGCGGGTGCGCTCGGCGTGCGCGACCTCCTTGTG
Source organism: Nocardia sp. NPDC051900 (assembly GCF_044452545.1). Classification (NCBI taxonomy): domain Bacteria; kingdom Bacillati; phylum Actinomycetota; class Actinomycetes; order Mycobacteriales; family Nocardiaceae; genus Nocardia; species Nocardia sp. NPDC051900. The sequence goes on from NZ_JBITBU010000009.1 coordinate 83,247, forward strand.
CGTGCGCACCGAGTTCGCCCACCAGATCGGCGTCGCGACGAAGCTGAACACCGCCACCAGCGCCAGCGCGACCGCGCGCAGGTCGCCGGTCAAGGCGAGGGTCAGCACCACCACGACGACGGAGAGCGTCGACCAGGACAGCGCCGTGATCCGCGACGCCCGGCGCCCGGCGTACAGCACGGCCGCGTAGATCAAGTCGGCGTAGACGATCCACACCGGCACCGTGGCGCCCAACCAGATGTCCACGGCCAGCGGCAAGAGCCCGGCAAGCATGGCCGCGACCGGCATCCGGCGCCGGCAGAAGGTCGCCAGGCACTGTAGGGCCAGCACACCGCACCGCACCCACAACGACGCCTGCTCGCCCCGCTCGGTCATGGTGGACAAGCCTGCGAGGTACAGCGCCGCGCCGCCGGCGAACGCGATCACGGCGCCCAGCGCATCCCGTGCCCGCTCCGGCACATCCGCCCACCGCCACACGCCTCCATCACAGCACAGCGACCGCGACGCGCCATCGGCCGAAGTGATGACCGATCCGTTCGCGGACGCGGCGATCCGGCTAATCTGGAGGGCGTGAACGTCGACGTCACCGCACTACCCGGGATCGGTGTCCGGAAGGACTTCGAAGTGCGATCCGGTCGCCGAATCGGCGTGGTCGCCCACCGCGATGGTGATATCGACCTGATCGTCTCCAAACTCGACGATCCCGACGCCTGTGCCGCGCAGATCCCGCTGACCACCGATGAGGCCGCGGTCCTGGCCAACTTGCTCGGTGCGCCGCAGCTGGTCGCCAAGCTCAACGACGACCACCGCGACCTGCCCGGGATCACCACGCGCCAGCTCCCGATCGGGGACGATTCCCCCTACGACGGACGCACCCTCGGTGAGACCGAGATGCGTACCCGCACGAAGGCCTCCATCGTGGCGGTCATGCGGGCCGGGCAGTTGCATCCGTCGCCCGGACCCGATTTCACCTTCACCGCGAGCGACCTGCTCGTGGTCGTCGGCACTCCGGAGGGCTTGGACGCCGCCGCGAAGATATTGACGCACGGCTGAGCCGTGACGGACACCGCGCTCGCCCTGATCGAGCTCGGAGCGGTTCTCTTCGTTCTCGGCATGCTGGGGCGTGTCGCAGGCCGTGTCGGTATGTCGCCCATTCCGCTGTACCTGCTCGGCGGTGTCGCCTTCGGCCAAGGTGGTCTCATCGAACTCCGGGCCGCTCACGACTTCGGCCATATCGCGGGCGAGATCGGGGTGGTGCTGCTGCTCTTGCTGCTCGGCTTGGAGTACACGGCGGCGGAGCTGGTGACCGGCCTGCGTCGTTCCTGGGCGGCCGGTGTGGTGGACATCGTGGTCAACGCGTCACCGGGGGCGGTGGTCGCACTGATGCTGGGCTGGGGTGTCGACGGCGCGATCACGATGGCAGGCGTCACCTACATCTCCTCCTCGGGCATCGTGGCGAAGGTCCTCGACGACCTCGGACGCCTGGGTAACCGGGAGACGCCGGTGATCCTGTCCATCCTGGTATTCGAGGACCTGGCGATGGCGGTCTACCTGCCGATCCTCACCACGGTGCTGGCGGGGCTCAGCTGGCTCAGCGGGCTGCGCGCCCTGGCGGTGGCACTGATCACCATCACGCTGGTGCTCGTGGTGGCGCTGCGTTACGGGCGGTACGTCTCGGCGGTCGTGGACAGCGCCGACCGTGAGGTCTTCCTGCTCACGCTGCTCGGCGCGGCGTTGCTGGTCGCGGGCGTCTCCTCGGCGCTGAGCGTGTCGGCGGCGGTCGGAGCGTTCCTGCTCGGCATCGCGATCTCCGGCTCGACCGCGCACGCGGCGGCGAAGATGCTCGAACCGCTGCGCGACCTGTTCGCGGCCATCTTCTTCGTGGCCTTCGGGTTGAACACCGACCTGCGAGCGATCCCGCCGGTGCTGGGCTGGGCGATCGCGCTGGCGGCGGTCACGGTCGTTACCAAGGTGGCGACCGGGTGGTGGGCCGCCGCACGCGAGGGCATCCGGCGGATGGGCCGGGCCAGAGCGGGCGCGGCGCTCGTCGCGCGGGGCGAATTCTCCATCGTCATCGCGGGATTGGCCGTGAGCGCGGGCGCGATGGACGGTCAGCTCACGGCGCTCGCCTCGACCTACGTCCTGCTGATGGCGGTGCTGGGCCCGATCGCGGCGCGAGTGGTCGAGCCGATGGTCGGTTTGCTGCCCAACCGCGGCCGCCGCGAGCCCCAGGTCTACTGATCAGTCCTGCGCCGTGCGGGCTCTGCGACCCGCGGTCCGCTCCAACCGATGCCAGAACAGGCTCGCGATCGCCCCGACCGCCAGCCCGATCACGGCGGCGCAGAGATGGCCGTAGTCGGTGAATGTCGGTTCGATCCACAGCGCCACGCCGAGCGTCAGAAGCAGCGCACCGGCCCACACCAGCCGCACCCTGCCGCGGAACCGGAATGCCAGCGCCGCCAGCACGGCCGAAAAGCCGTAGCTGGTACCGACATCCGCGGCGACGGCCACCCGCAGCGGGATGAGGCCACGGTCGATGGCGTGTGAGATGCCGGTGACGGTCAGCAGCGTCGCCCCGATGTGCCCGGTCGCGAACAGCAGGATCCAGCGCGCGGTGCCCAGCCAGCGCTCGGCATATGCCATGACGATCAGGAAACCGGCGATGGTTGTCCAGGGGAAGCCGCCGTCGGTCCAGAACGCCGAGGCGACCAGCACCTGAACCGGGTTGTGCCGCATGTTGTAGAGGTTGGTCGACGCCGAGAAGATCAATCTGCGCTCCACCGAGTCACCGACCCCGCGCAGCGTCCACCAGGTGACGAACAGCGTGAACGCATAGGCGGTGCTGGCGGGGGCGGCTCCCAGGTGTGCGCGCATCGCGGGCAGGAGCCGTCGCGGCAGCCCGGGACGGCGCAGCCAGGCTTGCACGTCGCGCCACTCGGCGCGCAGGTCGACGGTCTGCGTCCACGGGGACCGCAGCCAGCTCGAAGTCGAGGTCGAGGCAACCACCCCGCAAGTCTGCCGGGCGGAAGCCGAGCGCGGCGAAGTGCCCCCGTCGTGGCGCCGTTTCATCCGTCGCGTCTGCGGCCTGGCGCGGAAAAGCGCGACGCCCGCATTCACCGGCCGCTGGAGGAATCGAGCGGACGACGAATGCGGGCGTCGAGGCGATGCGACCTAGTCGAGGTAGTCGCGCAGGACCTGTGAGCGACTGGGGTGGCGCAGCTTGCTCATGGTCTTGGACTCGATCTGGCGGATGCGTTCGCGGGTGACCCCGTAGACCTGGCCGATCTCGTCGAGGGTGCGCGGCTGGCCGTCGGTGAGGCCGAAGCGCAGCCGGACCACGCCCGCCTCCCGCTCCGACAGCGTCTCCAGCACCGACTGCAGTTGATCCTGCAGCAGCGTGAAGCTCACCGCGTCCACCGCGACCACGGCCTCGGAGTCCTCGATGAAATCGCCGAGCTGGCTGTCGCCCTCGTCGCCGATGGTCTGGTCCAGCGAGATGGGCTCACGCGCGTACTGCTGGATCTCCAGCACCTTCTCCGGCGTGATGTCCATTTCCTTGGCCAGCTCCTCCGGCGTCGGCTCGCGGCCGAGATCCTGGAGCAGCTCGCGCTGGATGCGGCCGAGCTTGTTGATGACCTCCACCATGTGCACCGGGATGCGGATGGTGCGGGCCTGGTCGGCCATGGCGCGGGTGATGGCCTGCCGGATCCACCAGGTGGCGTACGTGGAGAACTTGTAGCCCTTGGTGTAGTCGAACTTCTCCACCGCGCGGATCAGACCCAGGTTGCCCTCCTGGATCAGATCCAGGAACGCCATGCCGCGGCCGGTGTAGCGCTTGGCCAGCGAGACGACCAGGCGCAGGTTGGCCTCGAGCAGGTGGTTCTTGGCCCGGTTGCCGTCGCGGACGATCCAGTTGAAGTCGCGGCGCATGGCGACCGGCAGCTTCTCGCCCTGCTCGGCGAACTCGCGCACCTTCTCCGCGGCGTAGAGGCCCGCCTCGATCCGCTTGGCGAGTTCGACCTCCTCCTCGGCGTTGAGCAGCGCGACCTTACCGATCTGCTTGAGGTAGGCGCGGACCGAGTCGGCCGAGGCGGTGAGCTCGGCGTCCTTGCGGGCCTGGCGCAGCGCCTCGGACTCCTCTTCGTCCCAGACGAAATCGCCGGAGGCCTTGTCGGCCGCCGTCGGCTCGTCGGCCTCCTCGCTCTCGGCTTCCTCGGTTTCGGTGTCCTCGGCGACGTCGACCAGTTCGTCGCCGTCGGCGAGGTCCTCCTCGGAGACTTCCAGATCGCCGAGATCGTCGAGATCGAGCGACTCGTCCTCGATGGCCTCGTCGGCGCCCGGCTCGCCGTCGGGGCCCGCCTTCTTGGTGGTGGCCTTCTTCGCGGGAGCCTTGGCCGCCTTCGCGGCCTTCTTGGCAGGCGCCTTCTTGGCGGCGGCCTTCTTCGCCGGAGCCTTCTTCGCGGCAGCCTTACGGACCGGCCGTGCTGCGGTTACATCTGCGGAGTCGGCATCGGCCGATTCGGCGGTCTGACGGGTATTCGTGGCTACCACGTACGCCCTTTCGTGACGGTCTCGTGCGGCGTCACGCCAGAGTGGGTTTCCGGCGGAGCGATCTGTCGGGTTGCACCGGCGGAGGGCCGGTCGGGGTTTCTCCGGCTCAGCCGGGCACGTTCCATTGTAACGATCTAACCAGGGTACCTACGGCACGATGCCGGGAACGGCATCCTCGCGGTTCCCGCGCGCCTCACGGTGCGACGCCCCCCGCGATCGCCATGGCGGCGCCGACGATGCCCGCGGTGTTCCGCAGGCGGGCCGGGATGACCGGAGTCCGGTTGGTGAGCAGGGGAATCCACTGCTCGGCCTCCCTGCTGATGCCCCCGCCCGCGACGAAGACGACCGGGAAGAACAGGTTCTCCAGCCCCGTCAGCACCAGGCTGACCTGCGCTGCCCACTGCTCGTAGCTCAGGCCGTCGCGTTCCTTGATCGAGGCCGCCGCCCGGTGCTCGCTCTCCATGCCCTGGATCTCCAGGTGTCCCAGTTCGGTGTTGGGCACCAGCGTGCCGTGGTAGAGCAACGCCGAGCCGATGCCGGTGCCGAAGGTCAGCAGCACGACCAAGCCCGCGAAATTGCGCGCCGCGCCGAAGTGGTCCTCGGCCATGCCCGCGGCGTCCGCGTCGTTGAGCACGGTGACCGGACGGCCGCCGAGCGCGGCGGAGAACAGCGCCCGCGCGTCGGTGCCGATCCAGGACTTGTCGATGTTCGCCGCGGTGCGCGCCACGCCGCCGATCACCACCGAGGGCAGGGTGAGGCCGACCGGCCCGGTCCACTTGGCCTTGTCGACCAGTTCGGCGACCGCCTCCGCCACGGCGAACGGTGTCGCCGGGTGCGGCGTCGCGATCTTGATCCGCTCGTGGACCAACTCGCCGGTGGCCAGATCGACCGTGGCGCCTTTGACGCCGCTGCCGCCGATGTCGATGCCGAATGCGTGCCCCCGAGCGGACATGACTAACCCCTCGTTTCCCTGTGCTGGCCGGTGTGATGACAGCGCTGCACGGGGCCCGGGACGCCCATGGCGGGCGTGCGAATGGGATGCCCGACGACGGCGCTGTGTCGTGCACGACAAGAGTAATGGGACCACGAGGCTGGGCGTTCGGCGAGGATGTGTGATGCGATGGTGGGCGTGCCGGAAACCTCATCGTCAGTGTCCGACTACACCCCCGACTCGTTCGTCTCGATCGTCGCGCGTGGCGACGAAGCCGACCTGCGCCGTGTCGCGGTCGACCTCGCCGAGACGGCCGCCGCCCATGTCCGTGCCCGTCGTCCCGAGGTGTTCGGGCCCGCGGGCGTGCACGCCGAAGGCGCCGTGCGGTCCAAGAGCCACGAGACCGATCCGGTCACCATCGTGGACACCGAGACCGAAGAGCTGATCCGAAGACTGCTCGCCGAACAACGCCCCGGCGACCCGATCCTCGGCGAGGAGGGCGGCGGCAGCATCGATGACGCGAGCGCGGACACCGTCCACTGGGTGGTTGATCCGATCGACGGCACCGTCAACTTCCTCTACGGCATTCCCGGCTACGCCGTGTCGGTGGCCGCGCTGCGCGGCGGCCGTCCGGTCGCGGGCGCCGTGGTGGACGTCGCGCGGGCAGCCACCTACAGCGCCGGGCTCGGACTCGGCGCGCTGCGTGTCGATGCCGACGGCGCGGTGGAGCACTTGAGTTGCACGCCCGTCGAGTCGGTGGCGATGTCGCTGGTCTCCACCGGATTCGCCTACGGCAGGCACCGCAGGAGCAGGCAGGCGGAATTGATCGCGCAGGTGCTGCCGCACGTGCGCGACATCCGCCGTTTCGGTGCGGCGGCACTGGATCTGTGTCATGTCGCCGCAGGCCGCGTGGACGCCTACTTCGAGCACGGCTTGAACGCCTGGGACTGGGGCGCGGGCGCGCTGATCGCCGCCGAGGCGGGTGCGCGCCTGACGCTGCCGCCCGCGACGGCGCCGGGCACAGACGGCGACCTGGTGGTGGCCGCCGCGCCCGGCATCGCCGACGAGCTGGGGGAGCTGCTGGCCCGGGTCGGCGCTACCGAGCCGATTCCGGACCGCTGATCAGCAGCGGGCCTGCCGTGCGGCGTCGAGCAGCTTGATGTCGATGGAGGTGGAGTTGCCCGGCGCCGGGTTCTTGAGCGAACGCAGCACTTCCTCGGCGTCGTTGCTGGGGCGGATGTCCCGGAAAAGCGAGCCGAGCACGAGATCGACGGTGTCGTCGCCGCGCTGATCCTCGATCAGCTCGGCGCACGGCGCGACCAGCTGTACGGCGGCCGCGGCCGGACGGCCGTTGACGCCGAAGCGGACCTGCCCGGTGCATTCCAGGTCGCCGTTGACGTATACCGAATCGTTGCCGTATTGCGTTCCGGGAGCGCTCGCGAATCCGAGGTCGCCGAGCTGGGCGGCGACGTGCGCGGCCTGGCCGCGCTGGTTGTTCGCGTTCAGCACGCGCACCTTGCTCGCCGCCAGCGGTGCTGGTTCCACGTCCTGCAGCCGGCCTGCGCCGACCCGCTGGCCGAGCGGAGTCGGTTGCGGCGCACCGGGATCCGAGGCCGGACTCGGTGAGTTGCACGCCATCGCGGTGTGGTCGGTGTCGTGCGTCGTAAGGGCTTTGACCCAGACGATCCCGCAGATCAGGGCGAGAACGCCGAGCATGATGAGCCAGGGCTGGGGGCGGCGGCGCACGTACGGTTGCCCTTGCGAATCCGTCGCGGTGCCTTCGGTGATCAGTGAAACCACCAGCACACTCTACGAAAATGTGGAGCGGTCGCGTCGCAAGGTCTCGGTGCGTTCCACGGACGGTGTCGATTGCCCCTCATTTTCGACTCGGCTGTGTTTTGATTGCGACTTTTGCTCCGGGGTCCGCTATTGTCTGGCGGCCCAGATCGAATCACCGGTGCGGAAATCAGTGGTCGGTCGCGGGAACAAGAAGGGCATGTCCTGCGTTTACCCAGCGCTATCAGGAGTGGATCGGCATGATCCGCCCTGATAGGCGACCGGTGTACGTGTGACGTGCACCACCGGCGGGGCGGTACCGGTCGCGGCGATTCCGGCAGGAATCGGGTGTGAGCGGACCGGTCCGGGATATACGGAGTTAGGACGAGGGGAAGACGACATGGCAACCGACTATGACGCACCGAGGCGCACCGAATCCGACGATGTGTCGGAGGATTCGCTGGAGGAGCTGAAGGCTCGTCGTAACGAGGCACAGTCCGCCGTCGTGGATATCGACGAATCCGATACCGCGGAGTCGTTCGAGCTTCCCGGCGCCGACCTGTCCGAGGAAGTGCTGACGGTTCGGGTGATCCCGAAGCAGGCCGACGAGTTCACCTGTTCCAGCTGTTTCCTGGTCCATCACCGGAGCAGGCTGGCCAGTGACAAGGGCGGTCAGATGATCTGCATGGATTGCGCCGCCTGATCTCGACGAGATCGAACAACAGTGTCAGCCCGCGCTCGGTAGACCGAGCGCGGCGAGGACCCGTTCGGGCCGCCGCGTACTGACCAGCCAGTACGGCGTCGGATCGTCCGGGTCGTCGAGCACGAGCAAGACCATCGGCCCGATCCAGGGGCGATGCTGGACATAGGCGGCGGGGTCGAGCTGGCGACCCAGCGCCGCGCTTTTCGCGGTGGGGGCGACGGCGGCCGCGCGAGCAACGAAATTCACCGGCAGATGCGCGCGATCGGCGCGCAACTCCGGTGTGCCGTTCGCGTCCGGCGCCACTTCGACGCGGTGGCGGCTCAGCCACAGCAGCACCCAGACCGGCACGGGGAACAGCAGCACATAGGGCAGCCAGGCACGCAGTCCCGGCGCGCCCATATGGATCTCCGCCGCGAGCAGTCCGGTGACGGCGAACGCCACCGGCCACCACCACAGCGGCACCCACAGGCGCTCCCGGTATCGGTGCGCAGGCTGCGCTTTCTCGTCCGCGGTCATGGGGTTGGGCTGGTCCGACACGAGTCAACACTAAGTCACGAGGGCAAACAGCCTACGCGTAGGCTCGTCCAACGTGAGCGCACTTTCACCCATACCCTTGCTGCGGCTCGACCCCGGCATCCCTCTGCCCACGCGCGCCCATGCGGGTGACGCGGGCGTGGATCTGTGCACCACGCAAGACGTCATCCTGGAGCCGGGGGAGCGGGTGCTGGTCGGCACCGGCGTCGCCGTCGCGCTACCGGTCGGCACCGTCGGCCTGATCCATCCGCGCTCGGGTCTGGCGGCCAAGGCCGGGCTGTCGGTGGTGAACACCCCCGGCACGGTCGACGCGGGGTACCGGGGCGAGATCAAGGTGTGCCTGATCAACCACGATCCGCGCACGCCGATCGAGTTGCGGCGCGGTGATCGGATCGCGCAACTGCTGGTACAGCGGGTGGAGCTGGTGGATTTCGTGGAGGTCGACTTGCTCGACGAGACCACCAGGGGAGCGGGTGGCTATGGCTCCAGCGGCGGTCACTCGAGTTTGACCGCACAGACGAACGGGGTGGGCCGGGCTACCGGCGAGGAGGCATGACGGGAATGTTCGGAAAGAGAAAGAACTCGAGCCGGGCCGCGGACGACCGGTACGACGAGGCGGGCGACTACGCCGACTACGAGTCCGCCTACGAGGGCGAGTACGACGACGATTTCTACGACGACGCCCCCACCGACGAGCGCTCGTACGAGGGCGTGGATCTGGACGTCGACCGGCCCAACGGACGGCCCGGCCCCTACGACTACGACGAGGTCGCCGAGCTGCTGGATTCGGTGTCCGAGCAGCGGCTGGATCTCGGGTCGGTGTTGTTGCCGGTCCCGCCGGGCGGTCAGCTGCAGGTCGAGATGACCCCGGAAGGCCAGCCGCAGGCGGTGCACCTGGCCACGGAGCACGGCCGGATCACCGTCGCGGCCTACGCCGCGCCCAAGACCTCCGGCCAGTGGCGGCTGGTCGCCGCGGATCTCGCCGACTCGCTGCGCAAGGACGGCGCCAGGGTGTCGGTCGAGAACGGGCCGTGGGGCCGAGAACTGCTGGCCCTGACCGAAGGCGCGGACCTGCGTTTCATCGGCGTGGACGGCTATCGCTGGATGGTGCGGCTGGTCGCGGCGGGCCCCTCGGGCGCGGCGAACGACGGCAGCCCTCTGGTCAAGGCGGCGCGGGCGATCCTGAGCGAGACCGTGGTGCGGCGCGGCGAGGACCCGCTGCCGGTGCGGGACCCGCTTCCGGTGGTGCTGCCGCAGGAGTTGGCCGAGCAACTCGCCGCAGCCCATCAGCAGCAGGTGGAGGCTCAGCAGCAGGCGATGGCCGCGCAGGTGGCGGCGCAGACCGGTGCGCAACCGGTGGTGCCGCGCATGCCGCAGGGCCCGCGCCGGGGCGCGGACGGGTCGGCCATGCAGCAACTCGGCCTGAACTGAGCGGAAGATCTCACGCGAAGGCGCCGATACCCGTGTGTCCCAGGATCGCGGGGTCGGCGCCGAGTTCGTCCAGCGTGATCCGGTACAGGTGCGCGCGGGGGGCCAGCGCCGCCCATTCCTCGGCGGCCGCGCGCGGGTGCACCGGGTCGTCGACCGCGGTGACCACCGCGAGCGGCAGCTCGAATGCCGACAGCAGCTCGGCATCGGGCCACTTGTAGTCCGCGGCCTCCTCGAGCGCCCGCGGCAGTTCCGGCCACTGGGCCCGCCAGGACTGGGTCAGCGCGTCAGCCAGCCACCGCGGGCTGCTCGCCCGCATCCGGTCGATCACCGTGTCCAGACCGTCCACGCGCAGCTGCGCCGCGGTGGCCGCCGCGCTCAGCGTGGCGGGGCAGGCCGCGGTGTCGGGCCCGGTCCAGGCGGGCAGTGCCGCCACGACCCCCACGACGCGTCGGGGGTGCTCGGCGGCCCACTCCAGTGCGATCGCCGCGCCCAGGGAAATGCCCGCCACCAGCACCGGGCCCGAATCCGCCGCCGCATCCAGCGCTGCGCGGCAGCTCGCAACCACCCGGCGCGGGTCGGGTTCCACCGCGACGAAATCCAGGCCGCGTGCGGCGCTCGCGGGACCGAAGGCGCGCCTGGCGAAATCGGCGTCGGACCCGGTGCCGGGCAGTGCCACGACACGAGCGGGGTGTGGGGAGTCGAACATCGGTCCGAGCGTAGCGGGGGTGCCCCGGTCCATCTACAGTGGCGTTGTACGGTCGCCGCAGGCCGTGCGGATCGGATCCCTCACGATGGTGTGCGACCCATGCCATCTGCTCTATGCAGGAGAGCGTGCACAATGTCATCCGCAGCCTCAGGGTATTTTCGACGTCTGGGCCGCAGGCTGACCGAAGACATCGATCAGCTGGATGCCGAAGAGCTGGCCGAGACGTCCGAAGCATCGGGCGCATGCCGCGCGTCGGAGTGTCGGCGCGGTGACGAGGCGACCATGCTCGGTAGGCTCCGTAGCGTCGAAGCGTGTCCCAAGTCGGCGGGCGCCAGCGTCCAGGCCGAGTTCTTCGACGGCACCGACGCGATTACGCTGGTCTGGATCGGACGCAGGCGCATTCCCGGCATCGAGCCGGGCAGGCGCATCCTCGTCCGTGGCCGGGTCGGCGACCGCGACGGCCGCAAAGTGATCTTCAACCCCTACTACGAATTGCGCGGGAACAGCTGACGTATGCCTTCGAGCAACGACAACGCAGGATCGGACGACCGCACCGGGCTCCCCTCGCCCGACCGTGACGAGGAACGTGCCGAGCAGACCCTCCTCGAACAACTGGGCGGCTTCAGCGGCCTGATCTACTCGACGCTTCCCGTTGTCGTGTTCGTTCCCGTGAACAGTGTCGCCGGGCTGGCCGCCGCGATCTGGTCGGCCCTGGGGGTGGCGGCCGCCATCCTCCTGTGGCGCCTGGTACGGCGCGATCCCATCCAGCCCGCCATCTCGGGTTTCTTCGGCGTCGGCATCTGCGCCTTCATCGCCTACCGGATGGGCGAGGCCAAAGGGTTCTTCCTCTTCGGCATCTACACCAGCCTCGTCTACGCCGCGGTGTTCCTCGCGTCCATCCTGATCCGCAGGCCGCTGGTCGGCGTGATCTGGGGCGTGCTGAACGGCCACGGCTCCGACTGGCGGTCCGACCCGCGCTCGGTGCGCCTCTACGACCTGGCCACCACCACCTGGATCCTCGTGTTCGGGGCGCGCTACCTGGTGCAGTCGCAGCTCTACGACACCGACCGCACCGGCTGGCTCGCCTTCGCCCGCATCGCGATGGGCTGGCCGCTGACCGCGGTGGCGCTGGCCGTCACGATCTGGGCTGTGCGCCGGGCCGGTCACCTGCCCGCCAAGTCGGTGCGCGCGACCGAACCGGGCCTGAGCCGTTAACCTTCCGCCGCCATCCGGCGAAAACCACAGGGGTGGGGAGATCGCCACCGCCGAGGTGGGTGCTTCCCCACCCTGGGGTGCCTGGTTGGTCCTCCGAGTTCATCAGACGATCTATGCGTACCGAAAAACACGCACTGATCGGCAAGAAAGGACTCGGACGTGGCTACCGAGCACAACACCGCGGCGCTGCCCGTCAACCACAACCCCGCGCTCTCGGAGAGCCGGCGGATCTCGGCCGAGCTGGACAAGCTGATCGGTCCGGCGGCCGGAGGCGATCGCCGGGCGGTCTCGGAGATCATCCGGATCGTTCATCCGCTGGTGCGGCGTTACTGCGGCGCGCGCCTGGGCAACACGGCCCATCTGCAGGTCACAGCCGACGACGTGGTCCAGGAGATCCTGCTGGCCACCGTCAACGCCATCCCGCGCTACCGCGACCAGGGCAAGTCGTTCCTGGCCTTCGTCTACGGCATCGCGGCCAACAAGGTCGCCGACGCGTTCCGCCGCTCGCAGCAGCACCCCGCCTACCCGGTGGCCGACGTCCCGGACTCCGCGTCCTCGGCCGCCGGTCCCGAGGAGTGGGCGCTGGCCTCCGAACGCCGCGCCGCCACAAGGGAACTCATGAAAGTGCTGGCCCCGGCGCACCGTGAGGTGCTGGTGATGCGCATCGTGCTCGGCTGGTCGGCCGCGGAGACCGCCGAGGCCATCGGCACCAGCCCGGGTGTGGTGCGGGTGATGCAGCACCGCGCACTGAACAAGCTGCGCGCGGAGCTGAAGCTGGCCGCGTAGGGTTTTCGGCAGCGCTTCGCCGAGAACGCGCGTCCGGCCGTGTCACGGGGAGTTACGGTCTGATGCCGTGGTTGGCGAGTTCCAGCCGGAGGTCCTCCTCGGCCTCCACCGAAGTCACGAACAGCAGCTCGTCGTCGCCTTCCAGCGCGTCGTCCGGCTGCGGCACGATCACGCGCCCGCCGCGCAGGATGGTCACCAGTGCGGCGTCGCGCGGCAGGGTGAGCGTGCGCACCGGTTTACCGGCCAGCGCGGTGTCCGCGGGCAGCGTCATCTCCACCAGATTCGCCTGGCCCTGGCGCAGCGTCATCAGTCGCACCAGATCTCCGACGGAGACCGCCTCCTCGACCAGGGAGGCCAGCAGCCGGGGTGTGGACACCGCGACGTCGACACCCCAGGAACCGTCGAAGAGCCATTCGTTGCGCGGATCGTTGACCCGCGCCACCACCCGGCGCACCCCGAACTCGGTCTTGGCCAGCAGGCTGTGCACCAGGTTCGCCTTGTCGTCGCCGGTGGCCGCGATCACCACCTCGTAGGTCTCCAGACCGGCCTGCTCCAGCAGGGCCAGTTCGCACGCGTCGGCGTGCACCCAGACCGCGTCGGGGATCGCGGCCGCATCGATGTGCTCGAGCTCACGCTCGAGCAGCATGACCCGATGCCCGCCGCGCAGGAGTTCCCTGGCGATCGATCGGCCCACGGCGCCTGCTCCGGCGATGGCCACTTTCATGTTCAGTCCTCGCTCGCGGGGGGCTTCCCGGCCAGGGCGACGGTTTCGCCCACGGCGCCGGATGCGGCGGCCACATAGACGATGTCGTCGGCCTGGATGATGGTCTTGCTGTCGGGGAGCACTGCCTGGCCGAACCGGATGATGAACGCGACCCGTGCCGCGACGGTCTGCTCCAGATCGCGCACGGTGCGGCCGTACCACTCTTCGTGCAGCGTCAGCTGGGTCACAGCGACAGTTCCGGTGGGGTCGCGCCAGGTGGTGGTGCCGGTGTCGCCGACGAGCGCGCGCAGGAAGCGGTCGGTGGTCCACGGGACCGTGGCGATGGTCGGGATGCCGAGCCGCTCGTAGACCGCGGCGCGCTTGGCGTCGTAGATGCGGGCGACAACCCGCTCCACCCCGAACATCTCCCGCGCCACCCGGGCGGAGATGATGTTGGAGTTGTCGCCGGAGGAGACCGCCGCGAACGCGTCCGCCCGTTCGATCCCCGCCTTTATCAGCACATCTCGATCGAAACCGACACCGGTCACCTGCTCGCCGGGAAAGTCGGATCCCAGGCGTAGAAAGGCACTGGAGTCCCGGTCGATCACGGTGACTTCGTGACCTACGCGGACCAGGGCATGGGCCAGCGACGAGCCCACGCGCCCGCACCCCATGATCACTACGTACACCGTGCAACCTCGTTCCTGGAACCGTGGTGTTCGGTCTGCTTCGCTGTTCGGTCGAACGCTACCCGCCGAATGATTCCACCGGCCACGTTCCCCCTCCAGCCGGCGAGCAAACCTGCGAGCCACGCGCGCGATCCACCGTGCGGGGGCCTATGCTCGCTCCAGTGTCCAAGTTGACGACGGCAGCGAAGCGAGTGCTGCTGGGCAGGCCTTTCCGTAGTGACTCGCTCGGCCACACGCTGCTGCCGAAGCGAATCGCGCTCCCGGTGTTCGCTTCCGATGCCATGTCATCGGTCGCCTACGCCCCCGAGGAGATCTTCCTCGTTCTTTCGGCCGCCGGGGTCACGGCCTACCTGTACGCCCCATGGGTCGGATTGGCCGTCGCCTTCGTCATGGCTGTCGTGGTGGCCAGCTACCGGCAGAACGTGCACGCCTACCCGTCCGGCGGCGGCGACTACGAGGTGGCCACCACCAATCTGGGGCCGAACGCGGGCCTGACCGTCGGCAGCGCGCTGCTGGTCGACTACGTGCTCACCGTCGCGGTGTCGATCTCCTCGGCCGCGTCCAACATCGGCTCGGCCATCCCGTTCGTCGCGACACACAAAGTGCTGTTCGCCGTCGTCGCCATCGCTGTGTTGACCGCGATGAATCTGCGCGGTGTGCGGGAGTCCGGCACGGCGTTCGCGATTCCGACCTACGCGTTCATCATCGGCATGTTCCTCATGCTGAGCTGGGGCCTGTTCCGGATCTTCGTGCTCGGCGAGGAGTTGCGGGCCGAATCGGCCGGTTTCGGATTGATCGCCGAGCACGAGCACCTCTACGGGCTGGCGTTCGCCTTCCTCATCGCGCGCTCGTTCTCTTCCGGGTGTGCCGCGCTGACCGGTGTGGAGGCGATCAGCAACGGTGTGCCCGCGTTCCGCAAACCCAAGTCGCGCAATGCCGCCACCACTTTGCTGATGCTGGGCACGATCGCGATCGTGTTGCTGATGGGCATCATCATCCTCGCCCAGAAGATCGGGGTGGTGTACGCGCACAACGTCGAAGACCTGACCGGCGCACCGTCGGACTACCACCAGAAGACGCTGATCGCGCAGCTCGCCGAGACCGTGTTCGAGGGTTTCCCGCTCGGCTTCTTCTTCATCACGACGGTGACCGCGCTGATCCTGGTGCTGGCCGCCAACACCGCGTTCAACGGGTTCCCCGTGCTCGGCTCGATCCTGGCGCAGGACCGCTACCTGCCGCGCCAGCTGCACACCAGGGGCGATCGGCTGGCGTTCAGCAACGGCATCCTGTTCCTCTCCGGCGCGGCCATCGCGTTCGTGGTGCTGTTCGGCGCCGAGGTGACCAAGCTGATCCAGCTGTACATCGTCGGCGTGTTCGTCTCGTTCGTGCTCAGCCAGACCGGCATGCTGCGGCACTGGACCCGCTTGCTGCGCACCGAGACCGACCCGGCGCAGCGCGCGCGGATGAAGCGCTCGCGGGTGATCAACGCGGTCGGTCTCAGCGCGACCGGAGCGGTGCTGGTCATCGTGCTGATCACCAAGTTCTTCGCGGGCGCCTACATCGCCATCTTCACCATGGTGGCGATCTTCGTCGTGATGAAGATGATTCGCAGGCATTACGATTCGGTCGCGCGCGAGCTGGACGAGCACGAGTGGGACGGTGTGCTGCCCAGCCGCTCGCACTCCATCGTGCTGGTTTCCCGGCTGCATCTGCCGACCCGCCGCGCCCTCGCCTACGCCCGCGCCAGCCGCCCGGACACGCTGGAGGCGGTGACGGTGAACGTCGACGAGGCCGACACCAGGGCGCTGGTGCGGGAGTGGGAGAACAGCGACATCACGGTGCCGCTCAAGGTGATCGAATCGCCCTATCGCGAGATCACCAAGCCGGTGCTGGACTATGTGAAGCGCGTGCGCAAGGACGCCCCGCGTGACGTGGTGACCGTGTTCATCCCGGAGTACGTGGTGGGCCATTGGTGGGAACAGGTGCTGCACAACCAGAGCGCGCTGCGGTTGAAGGGCAGGCTGCTGTTCGTGCCGGGCGTGATGGTGACCAGCGTGCCGTGGCAGTTGAGTTCGTCCGCGCGGGCGCGGACCCCCGGGGTGGTGAACGCGCCGGGCGCGGTGCGGCGCGGGTACGAGGATCGGATGTGACGTCCATGGAGCATTCGGGATGAGCGATCGGCCGACCGCCACGTTCGAGGTGCGGCTCGGGCCGCCGGGTCACGGCGGCTTCTGTGTCGCACGGCACGAGGGACGTGTGGTGTTCGTCCGGCACGGCCTGCCCGGCGAGCTGGTGCGGGTCCGGGTCACCGAGGATCGCGGTGGCTCGTTCTGCCGTGCCGACGCGGTCGAGGTGCTCGAGGCGTCCCCGGATCGGGTGCGGGCCAGCTGTCCGGTGTCCGGCCCCGGTGGCGCGGGCTGCTGCGATTTCTCCTTCGCCACGCCGGTGGCCCAGCGCGCGCTGAAGGCCACGGTGGTGACCGAACAGTTGCGGCGGCTGGCCGGGATCGAGCGGGAAGTGGTGGTGGAGCCGATCGGGCCCGGGGACGCGATCGGCGGGTGGCGCACCCGCGTGCGCCTCGCGGTCGACGCCCACGGACGTGCGGGCGTGCACCGCTATCGCAGCACCGACGTGATCACGGATCTGCGGTGCCCGCAACCGGTCGCGGGGGCTTTGGACGGGATCGCGGACCGGCGGTGGACGCCCGGCGCCGATCTGGTGATCGCGGTGGACGGCGATGGGATACGGCACGTCGTCGAGCTGGCGCCCGCTGCCGAGTCCGAACCGGTCGGCCACGAGCCCGGTCGGCGCGGTCCCGGCGGGAGTGGGCGGCGATCGGAGCCGGGGAGCCGGGATCGGCGTGCGGGCGGCGGAGGTGGTCGCCGCGATCGGCCGCACGGCCGGGATCGGCGCGGCGCACAGTGGCCCGCCGCGGAGTCCGCTCGCAGCGACGACCGGCGCGCGGCATCCGCACGACGCGCCGCGGCGCACGCGGCACGCGACGAGTGGGTGTTCGAGGGCAGCGGGCGCGCGGTCGAGTACGTGGCCGGGCGCCGGTGGGAGGTCGCGGCGACGGGCTTCTGGCAAGCGCATCACGGTGCGGCGCAACGGTATTCGGACCTGATCGCGGAATGGTCGGAACTCGGTCCCGGCGGCAGGGCGTGGGATCTCTACAGCGGCGCCGGGGTGTTCGCCGCGCGGCTCGCCGAGCGGGCCGGGCGGACCGGCGTGGTGCTCGCGGTGGAATCCGCGCGGCCCGCCGTCGCGGACGGCGCCGCCGCGTTGCGCGACCTGCCCTGGGTGGAACTGCGGGCCCAGCGGGTGGAGCGCTGGGTGCTCGAGCACGTCGGTGCGGCCGCCCCGGACGTCGTCGTGCTCGATCCGCCGCGCGCGGGGGCGGGCAAAGAGGTGGTCGGCGCGGTCACCGCCAGCGGGCCGACACGGATCATCCACGTAGGCTGCGATCCCGCCGCGTTCGCCCGCGATCTCGGCCTGTATCAGGCGGCGGGCTACCGGCTCGCCGATCTGCGCGCCTTCGACGCCTTCCCCGCGACGCACCACGTGGAAAGCCTCGCGCTGCTGGAGCGTTGAGCGGTCAGTCCTCGTAGACCGGGGGCCTGCGGTCCTTACGGGCGCGGATCGCTTCGTCGAAATTGCCGGTGGTGAGGCGGACGTACAACTGGGCCGTGCCCTCGTGCTGCATGTGCGATTCGAATCCGCCCGCCTCCATGCCGCTCCACAACATGCGCTTGGTGAGCTCGGTGCCTACCCGGCTGAAGCCGATGATGCGCTCGGCGAGGTCATAGCAGGTGTCCAGCAGTTTCGCCGCCGGAACCGTGCGGGATACCAGGCCGATTCGCTCGGCTTCGGTCGCGTCGACGTCGCGGCCGGACAACATGATCTCGAACGCCCTCGACGCGCCGACCGCGCGGGGCAGCAGATAGCTGAGGCCCAGTTCGGCGGAGGTGAGGCCGTTGTTGATGCCCGCGGCGCGGAAGTACGCGTCCTCGGCGGCGATCCGGATGTCGGCGCCGACGGCCAGGCACAGCCCGCCGCCGATGGCCGCGCCGTTGACCGCCGCGATCACCGGCTGGTGCATCCGCCGCAGCGTGATCAGCACGTCGTTGAGCAGATCCATCGACCGGCGCGCGACACTGGTGACGGTCAGCCCGTCGACGTTCGGCACCTTTCCCGCGCCGGTCAGGTCGGCTCCCGAGCAGAAACCGTGTCCCGCCCCGGTCAGCACGACGACCCGCACGTCGTTGTCGGCGCGCACACCCTCCAGCGTCTCGCGCAGCGGGATCATCACGTCGAACGCCATCGCGTTCATCCGTTCGGGCCGATTGAGCGTCACCAGGGCGATATGGGGCCGTGGTTTGTCGATGAGCACGAACGACATGCGACCTCCCGAGCGGTGACAACCTCAATATAGGCACGCCGGACGCGGCGCAGCGGTGAATCGCGCTCGGCACCCGCCGGATCCGGGTCGGGTCGCCGGACCGCCAATTAGAGTCACCGCCATGACCGTGTACGCAATCGCGCAACTGAAGTTCACCGACCGCGCCGCCTACGATCGCTACCAGGCGCGCTTCCTAGACGTCTTCGTCCGCTACTCCGGGACGCTGCTGGCCGCGGACGAGTCCCCGCAGACCATCGAGGGCGTCACCGATCGCGAGAAGGTGGTGCTGATCTCCTTCCCGGACGAGCCGTCCTTCCGCGCCTGGGCCGAATCGCCGGAGTACGAGGAGATCTCGAAGGATCGGCACGCCGGAGCGGACACGGTCACCCTGCTGGTGCGGGGTCTCGGTCACGGGTCGTGAACCGGCAAGCCGCCGTCAGTCCAGCTGCCAAGTGACGCGGACGTCCGCGGAGATCTCGCTCTCGCCCAGCTCGACCGGGATGGCGACGGCACGGTAGGCCTCCATCGGAGCGGACATCGCCTGTGCGCGCGGAACCGGAGGCGCGGCGGCGGTGTCCTCGGTGATCTGCACGACGTCGCCGAGCGAGCGCCGCGCCCGCCGGGCGTACTGCTCGCCCTTGGCGAGGGCGTTGTCCCACGCGGCGTCGCGGGCACGGATGAGCAGGGCATCCTGGTCGGCGAAGGTGAGGGCCAGACCGCCGAGGCGGACGTCGTCACCGCCCGCCTCGACGCAGTTGGCGATGATCGTGCCCGGGCCGGGATCGGCCTGCTCGCCGATATCGCGCAACGCGACCGTCAGCGATGTGCTCGCGAGGTATCCCGTGATGCGGTTGCCCTGTCCCTCGGTCCACACCGTCTCGGTCTGTACCGACAGTCCGCTGGTGGCGATGTCCGCGCCGTCGACCCCGTCGGAGCGCAGCGATCGCGCGACCGCGGCCACGCGCTCACCGGCCCGGCTGTAGGCGAGCGCGACCTTGCTCGCGCGCGATTCGACGGAAATCGTCACCCGCATCAGATCGGGGACGGCGCGGGCGGTGCCGTGTCCGTAGGTGGTGACGGTGCCTGCCTTCGAATCGGTGTTCGTGCCCACTGAGCCTCCTCGTCGATCGCTGTCGATCCGTACCGCACCATCGTGCCCGCTTCAGTAGTCGCCGCCGCGGGCCGCGATCGCCCGCACCGCCGCGTCGATCTGCGCGAAGGCTTCGGCGGCCAGCTGTTCGAGCAGCGCGAGCTTCAGCCCGGGCGCTTGCGGGGTGAGCCGATCGAACCGTTCGGGGGTCAGCACCGCGACGCACGTCTCGGTCTCCGCCAGTACCTCGTTCCCGAACGGCGTTCCGACCAGCATCGGAATCTCCCCGAACGACATCCCGGCCGACAGGCTGAGCAGCCGGTGCGTGCGTCCGTCGGTGCCTTCGACCGTCAGGCGCACGCGGCCGTCGAGGATCAGATAGAGACCCGAGCGCGCGCTGCCGCGTTCGGCGATCACCGCCCCGCGCGCGAAGGTGCGCACCCGGAACTGCTCCGCCAGGCGGGATCGCTCGTTCGCGGCGAGGCCGGCCAACGCCGGGTGACTCTCGATGCCGAACGACGCGCGGGCGGCCTCGCCGGCGGGGTGATGGTTCGCGAGCACGATGTTCTCGCACCACTCGGTCGCGGTGTCGCGATCGATGAACACCGGCCCCCTCGGATCGTCCGGATCGATGCCGGAATCCGGGGACCGCAGTCGCGCGTCGGGATCGACCAGCGCCACTCGGACACCCGCCGACAACTGCTCGAGTCGCAGGTCGTCGATCATCCGCACCGCGATGGCGCTCACCTCGCCGACCCTGCGCACGTCGATGGCCAGCGCTTCCAGCTCGCCCGCCTGCTCCTCGATGGTGCGCACCGTGCGCTCCGCGCCCGCGAACAGCAGGTCGCCGTGCAGCTCGTAGACACACGCGCGATGCCCGTGCGTGGCGAGCACCGCGATCTCCTCGGTCGGGCGGCGTAGCCGCGACGGCACCTCGGCCACCGAGTACGCCGCGCGGATCGCGGCCCGCGCCGCTCGGGTCACGTGCAGGAAGTGCAGCTCGAGTCGCCGCGACAGCTCACGGCAGGCGGCCACGCCGCGCACGCTGTTGCCGTGCCCGTCCAGTCGCGGCGAGTACACCGCGATCCCGACCTGGCCGGGCAGCACCGCCACGATCCCGCCCCCGACGCCACTCTTGGCGGGCAGACCGACAGTGGTCACCCAGTCGCCCGCCGCGTTGTACATGCCGCAGGTGGTCATGACACTGAGCACCTGCTCCGTCAGCGCCGCCGTGGCCGCCTGCTCTCCGGTGACCGGATTGCGCCCGTTGTTCGCCAGCGATGCGGCCATCAGGGCCATATCCTCGCAGGTCACGGTAACCGCGCACTGGCGGAAATAGCGATCGACCGCCTCGTCCGGGTCGGCGTCGAGGATGCCGAACGAGCGCAGCATGTAGCCGATGGCGCGATTGCGGTATCCGGTGCGCGCCTCGGAGGCGTAGACCGCCTCGTTCACGGTGAGCTCGCGCCCGGCGAAGCTCGAGTAGCAGCGCCGGATCCGCTCGAAGCGGTCGGCGGGGTCGCGGCCGTCGATCAGCGAGGCGGCGGTGATCGCGCCCGCGTTGATCATCGGGTTGCGCGGCCGCGCGGTCACCGGATCCAGGCTGATCTCGTTGAACGGCTCACCGGAGGGCTCGACGTCGATGCGCTCGGCGACCGCGGCCTGCCCCCGGTCGGCCAGCGCGAGGGCGTAGGTGAACGGCTTGGAGATGGACTGGATGGTGAATTCGGTCCGGACATCGCCCGCGCTGTAGATCCGGCCGTCGGCGGTGGCCAGGCAGATGGCGAACGAATCCGGTTGCACTGCGGCGAGTTCCGGGATGTAGTCCGCCAGCGTTCCGGAGCGGTCGTCCCGGCAACGCCGGTGGACGTCGTCGACGATCCGTGCCACCACGCCGGGTTCGATCGTCCGGGAGACCACTTGCTCGGGCCGGGCCACCCTGTCACTCTAGGCCGGGTACCGTATGTCGAGGCTCACATTTCGACGCCATGTCGGTTGGTGTGACCGTTCTCGTGCGGGAGCACCGGCCGCCGCTCCGTAGACTGATCGGATCAGATGCGCTATCCGGAGGGAGCTAGTTCAGGTGGGAGTGCTTTCCCGGGTCGACACGCCCGATGATCTGCGCCGGCTGACCGTGCCGCAGGTGCGCGAGCTGGCGGAGGAGGTCCGCGAGTTCCTGGTGCGCAAAGTCGCCGCGACCGGCGGGCACCTCGGCCCGAACCTCGGTGTGGTCGAACTCACCATCGCCCTGCACCGGATCTTCGACTCGCCTGCCGACCCGTTGATCTTCGACACCGGCCACCAAGCCTATGTGCACAAGATCCTGACCGGGCGCAAAGACCAGTTCGACTCGCTGCGCAAACAGGGCGGCCTGTCCGGCTACCCGAGCCGGGCCGAGAGCGCGCACGACTGGGTGGAGTCCTCACACGCCTCGGCGGCGCTGTCCTACGCGGACGGCCTGGCGAAGGCGTTCGCGCTGAGCGGGCAGGACCGGCACGTGGTCGCGATCGTCGGCGACGGCGCGCTCACCGGCGGCATGTGCTGGGAGGCGCTGAACAACATCGCCGCATCCGACCGTCCGGTGGTCGTCGTGGTGAACGACAACGGCCGCTCCTACGCGCCCACCATCGGCGGTCTGGCCGAGCGGCTGACCGCGCTGCGCACCCAGCCCGCCTACGAGCACGCCCTGGACGCGGGCAAGCGCATCCTCAAGAGCATCCCCAGGGTGGGCGAATCGGCGTACTCGATGGTGCACGCGGTGAAGGCGGGCATCAAGGACGCGGTCAGCCCCCAGGAACTGTTCAGCGACCTCGGCCTGAAGTACGTCGGGCCGGTGGACGGCCACGACGTCGTCGCGCTCGAGGCCGCGCTGCGCCGGGCCAAAGACTTCGGCGGCCCCGTCGTGGTGCACGCGGTGACGCAGAAGGGCCGCGGCTACGCGCCCGCCGAGAACCATGTCGCCGACCAGATGCATGCCTGCGATCCCATCGACCCGCTCACCGGCGTCCCGGTCGGGGGTCCGAAGGCGCGCGGATGGACCTCGGTGTTCTCCGAGGAGTTGATCGCGCACGCCGAGCGCCGCGCCGACATCGTCGCCATCACCGCGGCGATGCCGGGCCCGACCGGACTGGCGGCGTTCGGGGAGCGCTTCCCGGACCGGATGTTCGACGTCGGCATCGCCGAACAGCACGCCATGGCCTCCGCCGCGGGCCTCGCGCTCGGCGGCATGCACCCGGTGGTGGCGATCTACTCGACCTTCCTCAATCGCGCCTTCGACCAGCTGCTGATGGACGTGGCGCTGCTGAAGCAGCCGGTCACCGTGGTACTGGACCGCGCGGGCATCACCGGCTCCGACGGCGCCAGCCACAACGGCATGTGGGATCTGTCGGTCCTCGGGATCATCCCCGGCATCCGGGTCGCCGCGCCGCGCGACGCCGCGACGCTGCGGGAGGAACTGGCCGAGGCGCTGGCCGTCAACGACGGACCGACCGCGCTGCGTTTCCCGAAAGGCAGTGTCGCCGAGGACATCTCCGCGGTGGAACGGCTGGACGGCATCGACGTGCTGCGGATGGCCGAGCCGGACGGCGGATCGGTGCAAGCGGTGCACGGCGACGTGCTGCTCGTCGCGGTGGGCTCGTTCGCGGGCACGGCGCTGGAGGCGGCGAATCTGCTGGATTCCGAAGGCGTCTCGGTCACCGTCATCGACCCGCGCTGGGTGCTGCCGGTCTCCGACGCGCTGCTGAAACTCGCGGAGAACTACCGGCTCGTGGTCACGCTGGAAGACGGTGGCCTGCACGGCGGCATCGGTTCCACGGTGTCGGCCCGGCTGCGCAACTCCGGGCTGGACATCCCGACCCGCGATCTCGGTGTGCCGCAACAGTTCCTGGACCATGCCTCGCGCGGTGAGGTCCACGCCGAACTCGGCCTCACCGGCCCGGACATCGCCCGCCGGATCAGCGGGTGGCTGGCCGCTCGCTGACGCCGCGGCCACGGGCGAGCCGACGGAGCGGGCGCTAGTCCGACGGCGGCAACGCCGCGGCCAGTCGCGGGACGTCGAGTTCCCGCTGCCACGGCCGGGCGCCGCCGGACTTCAGGAATCCGTCGACGGCGGAGGGGTCCACCGCGTCGTAGTCGGGCAGTCCGTCCCAGCACAGGCGGCGAACCAGATCCGGCGCGAGCAGGTTCTCCACCGGGATCGCGTGCTGCGCCGACAGGTCGGCCATGGCGGCTCGTGCCCGAGTCAGGCGCGCCGCCGCGGCCGGGTCGCGGCGCTCCCAGCGGTTGACCGGCGGCGGGCCGTCGAACGGCTGGGTGAGCGGCGGGAGGTCGCTGTCGGGCAACGTACGGCCGCGCTCGATCGCGGCGAGCCATTCGCGGGAGTACCGGCGCTGGCGCGGACCGCCGAACACCGGCAAGGTGCGCAACTGCGCGATGGACCTGGGTTCCGCGGCCGCCGCGGCGATGATCGCGGCGTCCGGGAGGATGCGGGCTGGCGCCACGTCGCGGGCACGGGCCAGCGCGTCCCGCGCGGTCCACAGCTCGCGCACCACCGCCAGCTGCCTGGTGCGGCGCAGGGTGTGGATGCCCGAGGTACGCCGCCACCGCTCGGCCTTCGGCGCGGGCGGGTCCAAGGTGCGAATGTGCTCGAATTCCTGTATCGCCCAATCCGTTTTGCCCTGCGCATCGAGTGCGTCGGCCACGGCGTCGCGCAGTTCGAGCAGCAGTTCCACGTCCAGGGCGGCGTAGTTCAGCCAGTCGGCGGGCAGCGGCCGGGTGGACCAGTCGGCCGCCCCGTGCCCCTTGCGCAGCGCGTGGCCCAACAGCCGCTCCACCATCGCGGCGAGCCCGACGCGCTCGAAACCAGCCAGGCGTCCGCCGAGTTCGGTGTCGAACAGCCGGGCCGGGCGCAAACCCAGTTCGGCCAGGCCGGGAAGATCCTGGTCCGCGGAGTGCAGGACCCACTCCAGCCCGTTGATCGCGTCGGCCAGCGGGCCGAGGGCTTCGGAGACCGGGATCGGGTCGATGAGGAACGTGCCCGCGCCCGCACGGCGCAGCTGGATCAGATACGCGCGCGCCGAATAGCGGAACCCGGAGGCGCGCTCGGCGTCCACGGCCAGCGGGCCGGTGCCCGCGACCAGCCGGGCGGCGGCTGCGCTGATCTCGGCGGCGGTGTCCAGTACCGGTGGCACGCCCTCCACCGGCGCGAGCAGCGGCGTCGCGGCCGAGGGTTCGGATTCGTCTGGTACGGACATGGTGTTGAACTTTACGTGCCGACGCCACGGCGCCGCCGTCCTATCGGCGCATAAGTGTGTCGGCGAATCGGGCGCGATGCGCCCCGCGCACAGGACGAGGGGCTCCGGCGCAGGTCACGGCACGCCGACAGGCGTGCTCAGGGATGATCGCCGGACAGGCCGGGCCGGATCTGCAGCTGGGTCACTCCGGCCGGCGGCAACCCCGCCGCGTAGGCCAGTACCTCGCAGAACGCCTCCAGATGCGGGCGCATGTCGGTGGTGACCGGCGTCCACGACGCGCGTATCTCCAGCTGATGGGCGCGCGGCGGACCGGCGATGTCCCCATAGCGCACCGAGCTGGTCGAGGTCACCGTGCCGCCGAGCGCGGTGAACGGCTCGGTGCGCGACTCCAGCGCGTCCACCAGCCAGCTCCACGCCACCTCGGGCAGCAGAGGATCGGTGGCGAGCGCGGCGTCGATGTCGGCCTGGATGTAGGCGACCAGACGCAAGGTGCCGTGCCAGGTGTCGTCGCCGTCCGGATCGTGCAGCAGGATCAGCCTGCCGAACGCGTCGCCTTCGGAATCGGCCGGTACGACAGGGGTTTCCGGATGAGCGACCTCCGCGCCGATGGCGTAGGAGAACGGTGCGAGTCGTTGCGGGGGCCGGATGGGCGCGAGCTCGATCCGAGGGTGCACGGTAGCGGTGCCCATCGCCTCGACCGCGGCGCGAAACTGAGCTGGCTCGCCATGAGGTCCTTCGGTCGGTGCGGCGCCGTCGCGGAAGTCGAGCGGTGTCACGAATGCTGACGGTAGACCTTGTGCACCCGGCGCAGTCGGAGGCGCGCCGCTACGGGCCATGCGGCGTCAGTGCGGTCATCGCTGCCGCCTCCGCGTCCGCCCCTCCCGCCGGGCCCGCATACGATAGCCGTGATGAGCACTCATACCCGCCGCCGGTTGACCGATGCCCCGTTCCTGGCCGCCGCTACCGGCGCGACGCCCAGCAGGCGTCCGGTGTGGTTCATGCGCCAGGCCGGACGCTCGCTGCCCGAGTACCGCGAGGTGCGGGCGGGCATCGGGATGCTCGAATCCTGCTTCGATCCCGAGCTGGTGTGCGAGATCACCTTGCAGCCGATTCGCAGGCACCGCGTCGACGCCGCGATCCTGTTCTCCGACATCGTCGTTCCGCTGAAAGCGGCGGGGATCGACCTGGACATCGTGCCGGGCGTGGGGCCGGTGGTCGCCGCGCCGGTGCGGACCGTCGATGACGTGCGCGCGCTGCCCCGGCTGCGCCCCGAGGAGGTCGGGGCGGTGACCGACGGCGTGCGCCTGCTGGTCGACGCGCTGGGGGAGACGCCGCTGATCGGGTTCGCGGGCGCGCCGTTCACCCTCGCCTCCTACCTGGTCGAGGGCGGTCCGAGCAAGAACCACGAGCGCACCAAGGCGATGATGTACGCCGATCCGCAGACCTGGCACGAGCTGCTGGGGGTGCTCACCGACATCACCATCGCGTTCCTGCAGGCGCAGTTGGCGGCGGGCATCGACGCGGTGCAATTGTTCGACTCCTGGGCGGGCGCCCTCTCGCTGGCCGACTACCGCAATTTCGTGCTCCTGCATTCGGAGCGGGTGTTCGCCGAGATCGCCGAGGCGGGCGTGCCGCGCATCCACTTCGGTGTGGGGACCGGCGAGCTGCTCGGCGCCATGAGCGAGGCGGGCGCCGACGTGGTCGGCGTCGATTGGCGGGTGCCGCTCACCGAGGCCGTCCGCCGCGTCGGGCCCGGAAAAGCGTTGCAGGGCAACCTCGATCCCGCCGTGCTGTTCGCCGGACCGGAAGCGATCGAGAAGCAGGTCCGGCGGATCGCGCGCGAAGCGGACGAGGCGATCACGCTCGGCGCCGCCGGGCACATCTTCAACTTGGGCCACGGGGTGCTTCCGGACACCGATCCGGGCGTGCTGACCGCCTTGGTGGAACTCGTCCACGAGTTGTAGCGCGGGCGAACGCGGGTAGGCCGCCACGGCAGCGAGCGCAGCGGTGCGGCGGCTGCGTCGAGCGCTGAGTCAGGATCCTCCCACTACGGTCGCGGCGCCCGTGTCGACGTACCGGCCGCCAGGCCGATCCACGTACCGACGCGCCGACGCCCGGCATCCATCCGCGAGCGGCCGAGGCGGTTCATGCTCCCATCGGCCGAGTCGAGTCCGGCCGACGTATCCGTCATCGCCGCGGACATCATGGACACAGTGTGTTCCGAGTCATCCGGGCGCCTACCGTTGGACGGCCGCCGTCGCGGTACGCGATACGGTCGAGGCATGCGTATCGCGGTGGTCGGCGGTGGGATCAGCGGGCTGGTGGCCGCGTATCGGTTGCGGATGTCGCTCGGGCCGGATGCCGACGTACTCGTGCTCGATCGCGCCGAACGGATCGGCGGCATCCTCTACACCGGCGAACTGGGCGGGGAGCCACTGGATCTCGGCGCGGAGGCGTTCGTCGGGCGACGGCCGGAGGTACCCGCGCTGCTGCGGGAACTCGGGCTCGAGTCGCAGTTGGTGACCCCGGCGGGTCTGCGGCCGTTGGTGTGGTCCGCAGGCACCGCGCACCCGCTGCCGGAGGGCACCTTGATGGGTGTCCCAGCGAACGCGGAGTCGATGCGCGGGCTGGTCGACGCCGAGACGCTGGCACGCATCGCCGCCGAACCCGACCGGCCGCTGGACTGGGAGCCCGGCTCCGACACCGACGTCTACCGACTGGTCGCCGACCGCTTCGGCGCGCAGGTCGCCGAGCGCAGCGTGGATCCGCTGCTCGGCGGCGTGTACGCGGGCAGCTCCCGCTCCATCGGTGTCCGCGCCGCGCTGCCCACGCTCGCCGCCGCGCTGGACGACGGCGCGCCCAGTCTCACCGCCGCCGTCGGCGCCGCGCTGCCGCCGCCCTCGAACGCGCCGGTCTTCGGTGGCATCCGGGACGGCTACCGGGTGCTGCTCGAGGCGCTCGCCGAACGTTCCGGGGCGCGGTTCGTCACCACGACGCCGGGCACGCGTCTGGCCAGAGGGCTGCGCGGTTGGGTGGTCGACCCGATCGGCGCCGTCGACGCGGTGGTGCTCGCCACTCCGGCGCCGGTGACCGCGCGACTGCTGGCCGCCGTCGCCCCGGTCGCCGCAGCGGAACTGGCCGGTGTCGAACTCTCCTCGTCGGCGGTGGTCGCGCTGGCGCTGCCCCGCGAGACCGCCCTGCCACAGAACTCCGGCATCCTGGTGGCCACCGGAGAGCCGCTGCGGGCCAAAGCCTTCACCCTGTCCAGCCGCAAATGGACACATCTCGCACAACGTGAAACGGCGCTGGTCCGCGTCTCTTTCGGCAAGTTCGGCGACGACTCCCCGCTGTCCTGGCCCGACGCCGAACTCGTCGCCGCCGCCACCGCGGACCTGGCTACCGTCACCGGGGTCGCGATCGAGCCGGTCGAGGCCGTCGTACAGCGGTGGCCGGGTGGCCTCGCCCAGTACGCGCCCGGCCATCCGGCCCGCATCGCGGCCGTCGAAGCCGAGGTCGCGGCGCTGGACGGGCTGGCGGTGGCGGGCGCGTACCTGCACGGCGTCGGTGTGCCCGCGTGCGTCGCCTCCGGCGCGGCCGCCGCACAGCGCATCGCGGCGGAGGTCGGTGCGGGCACCGTACGCTGACCGTTCGCCGGGGGTGCCCGTACCGACGAGATTCGTCGCGGCACCGCGCACGCGCTTTCCTGTGACCACAATTATGCGGCACTGTTCCGGCCGGTCGGATAATTCGCGTCGCACGAAAATACGCACCGATCGGCGTAATTAAGGACACCCCGCCGGAATGCGGAATCGGTGGAATTCGCCGGTACCGTGAGCACCATGCAGCTCTCGCACTTCACCGATATCGGTTTGCGCACCATCATGCGGCTCGCGGTGGAGGACGAGAAGAATTCCCGGGTCACCACCAAACTCATCGCGCGACAGGTCGGCGCGTCCGAAAAGCATGTGGCCAAGGCGGTTTCGCGGCTGGCCGAACTGGGTCTCGTCGAGGCGCACCGCGGACGATCCGGCGGATTGTTCATCACCGCGGCAGGTCGCGCCGCGTCGGTGGGTGAGCTCGTCCGGGAATTGGAAGACGACCGCGACGTGGTGGAGTGCGGGGAACCGAATCCGTGTCCGTTACTCGGCGGGTGCCGATTGCGCCGAATTCTCGCCGACGCGAAGAAGGCTTTCTATACCGAACTCGACCGTTATTCGATAGAGGATTTGGTCACCTCGTCGACAACCGGGTTGCTGCATTTACTCGTCCGCTCCACGGCGAGTGTCACCCCTCAGATGAAGGAAGTTTCATGAACCTCGACAGCGTCGTCCGTGCCGAACCGGAACTCGAACCGCGGCACGCCGAGGTCGTCCGCGCGACCCTACCGCTGGTGGCGGCGAACCTCGACCGCATCACGGCCGTGTTCTACCGCACGATGTTCGACGCCCACCCGCGGCTGCTGCGCGACACATTCAACCGGGGCAACCAGGCACAGGGCAGTCAGCAGCGGGCGCTGGCCGCCTCTATCGCCACCTTCGCCACGTACCTGGTCGACCCCGAATTGCCGCACCCGGCCACCATGTTGTCGCGGATCGCGCACAAGCACGCCTCACTCGGGGTGACTCCGGAGCAGTACCGGATCGTGCACGAAAACCTGTTCGCGGCCATCGTGGAAGTGCTCGGCGCCGATGTGGTCGACGACGCCGTCGCGGCGGCATGGGATCGGGTCTACTGGATGATGGCCGACACCCTGATGGATCAGGAGAAGGGGCTCTACGCCGAGGCGGGCGTGGATTCCGGCGACGTGTTCCGGGACGCCCGTGTCGTGGCTCGCGACGACGACCCCTCGGGCGTCGCGGTCTTCACCGTCGAGTCCGCCGACTCGGCTGCGCAGCTACCGGGATTCATTCCGGGACAGTATGTTTCGGTCGGCGTCCGGCTTCCCGACGGTGCTCGCCAGTTGCGGCAGTACAGCCTGGTGGGCAGGCCGCGCGACGGCGCGCTGTCGTTCGCCGTCAAGCGGGTCGAGGCGGCCGCAGGCTGCCCGGCCGGCGAGGTGTCCTCCTGGCTGCACGAGCAGTTGCGCCCGGGTGACCCACTGCAGATCACCCTTCCGTTCGGTGACGTCGTCCTCGATACCGCGGCGGAGACACCGCTGGTGCTGATTTCCGCCGGCATCGGTGTGACCCCGACGATCGGCGTTCTGGACTATCTCGCCGCCCACGACCCGGGCCGTCGCACGCTGGTCGTGCACGCCGACCGTGCGCCGCGCACCCATCCGCTGCGCGATCGGCTCCTGGGACTCACTGCCCGGCTCGAACGGGCCGAGGTCGAAATCTGGTACGAGGAACCGACTCCCGGCGTCCGGCACGGCCGGGCCGATCTCTCGGTGTTGAACGTGCCCGAGGACGCCGACGTATACGTCTGCGGTCCATCCGGGTTCCTGGGCGAGATGCAACGCCAGTTGCGCGCCCTCGGTATCCCCGACGCCCGCGTGCACATCGAGCAGTTCACGCCCGGCGACGCGGGCGCTCCCGAGCGAGTGGCACGATAGTGCTATGGCGCGACTCGACTATCAGGCTCTCAACTCCACCATCCGCTACCTGATGTTCTCGGTCTTCCAGGTGCAGCCCGGAGTGCTGGGCGAGGACCGGGACGCGGCGACCAAGGAGGCCAAGGCGTTCTTCGACGGTCTGGCCGACCGCGACGTCGTGGTCCGCGGCATCTACGACGTGGCCGGGATGCGCGCCGACGCCGATTTCATGATCTGGACCCACGCCGAACGCGTCGAGGACCTGCAAGCCGCGTACGCCGATTTCCGCCGCACCACCGAGCTGGGCCGGGCCAGCGCGCCGGTCTGGAGCAACGCGGCGCTGCACCGCCCCGCCGAGTTCAACAAGAGCCACATCCCGGCCTTCCTGGCCGGCGAGGAGGCGGGCGCCTACATCTGCGTGTACCCGTTCGTCCGGTCCTACGAGTGGTACCTGCTGCCCGACGAGGAGCGCCGCCGGATGCTGGCCGAACACGGCAAGGCCGCGCGTGGCTACCCGGACGTGCGAGCGAACACCGTCAGTTCGTTCGCGCTCGGCGACTACGAGTGGATCCTGGCCTTCGAGGCGCCCGAATTGCACCGGATCGTCGATCTGATGCGTGACCTGCGGGCCACCGACGCCCGTCGGCACGTGCGCGAAGAGATCCCGTTCTTCACCGGCCCCCGCGTGGAGATCGAGCAGCTGATCGCCGCTCTGCCCTGACGCGCCCTGCCCCGGTGCAGGCAAACGCTTGCCCGAAGTTTTCGGGGCATGCGCCGAGCGCCGGGCCTTCGTACGCTGCCCGTGAGCGTCGGGCTGGTTACTCCGCTGCGCTGTCCGAGGGGTGCAGTCGCAGGGCGATGGAGTTGATGCAGTAGCGCTTGTCGGTGGGCGTGTTGTACCCCTCGCCCTCGAACACGTGGCCGAGGTGGCTGTGGCAGTTCGCGCACAGCACTTCGACCCGATGCATGCCGAGCGAGTCGTCCGACCGGAGAATCACCGCGTCGGACGCGGCCGGATCGAAGAAGGACGGCCAGCCGCAGTGCGAGTCGAACTTCTCAGTGCTGCGGAACAGTTCGGTGCCGCAGGCCCGGCACACGTAGACGCCTTCGGTTTTGGTGTCGGTGTACTCGCCGGTGAACGGCCGCTCGGTAGCCGCCTCGCGCAGCACCGAGTACTCCTCGGGGTTCAGCTTCGACCGCCATTCCTGCGGCGAGAGCTGGATGCGCGGCGCGGGCAGGGACGTGTCGGCTTCGGAACTCATGGCTCCACGCTAATACGATTCTGCTCCGCGGGCGCCGAACCGTTTTGTGGCCTGTGGGTTTCCGCCGGGAGAGCCGCGGCGACCGGCGGCTGCGGCTGTTCGCCGCGCGGGTCCGGGGCAGAACTCATCCACGCGGGATCGATGCCGAACGGCAGCCTGCCTTCCCGCCGCGCGGCCAGATAGCGGTCGCCGAGCACGCAGAACACGACGATGAGCAGCAGGCCCCAGCCGAAGGTGATGCGCAGGTACTCCAGGTTGCGGCCGATGTGCTGCCAGCGGTCCGACAGCCACTTGTCGTAGCTCATGAACCCGAAGATCGCCAGCCAGGCCGGCCAGTTGCGCAGCACCGAGTTCCGCAGCACGACGGTCATCAGGAATGGGAACAGCATCATCGAGTAGTACATCTGCCCCAGCGAGCTGAGCAGGAAAAAGGCTGTCAGCAGCACGCCGGAGGTGGTACAGACGAAGAACAGTTCGTCCTCGCGGTAGTAGCGGTACAGCAGCCACAGCGAGATCAGCACCAGCACGCCGAGCCCAACGCGCATGCCCCAGGTCAGCCATGGCGGCAGCCCGTAGTACTCGCCGTTGCCGACGATCGCGCTGTTGAAGTAATCGCGGGATTCGAAGAGGTAGGGCGCGGTGCGGGTGATGAACTCCTCCGGGTCCTTCACCAGCGGCCAGGCGATCGCAGTGAGCGCCAGCGGCACGCCGAGGGCCGTCACGAAGACTTTCCACTGCCCGCGGACGAGCGCGATCAAAAGCAACGGAGCCAGTGTCGGTTTGACCGCGATACTCAATCCGAGCGCGGCGCCCGCCCACAGATCGCGCCGTTTGAGCAACAGGTGGATGAAGATCAGCTCCGCCAGCAGCACGCAGCCGTTGACGTTGGTGAACACCAGCGTGTTGATGACGGTCTCGGACGAGAATATCGCAAGCAGCAGCGCGGGCGCGGCGACCGAGTTCAGCGTGTACCGGAACAGTCGCAGCAGCAGGTACCAGGCGATGAGGATCGCGATCGCGTTCAGGGCGATGAACAGCCAGCGCGACTTCTCGTAGTCGATGGCGGCGACCGGGGCGATCAGCAGGGTGCCGCTGGGCGGGTACAGGTAGTGCGGGTCCACCGAGTCGAAGTTCGCGGTGTAGACCGGCTGCCCGTTCAGGAAGTCGAACGACGCCTGGTAGACAGGCCGGTAGTCGTCGGTGATGAAGCCGTTGACAGCCTTGATGAAAACCCGGTTCAGCACGGTCATGACCGCCAGGGGCCAGAGTGCGAACTTGATCACCTCGGCGGTGGTGCGAGCGGTCCTGGGCTCGAGCTGTCGAAGGAACACTGGGGCACGGTACACCGGATGGGTTACCGGCGGTTGGCCGGACCTGTCGGACGCGCCGCTCGAACGGCTCCGCACGCCCGGGCTACGCCGGGCATGCGGTGCCATCTGCGGGAAGTTTGCCGTCCTTCAGATAGTCGAGCACCGCCCGCTGCGCGCAGCCGGAATGCGTGGATACCGGATGCCCGAAGCCCTGCCAGGACAGCGCCGCGTGCCGGGCGCCCGCCGAACCTATCGCGCCGGTCACCGAGGACTGACCGCCGTTACCGACCACCGGATCGGCCACCCCGCCCAGCACGAACACTGGAATACCCAGCTTTTCGGGCAGCGGAGGCGCGGTCGACACCGGCCAGGCAGCGCACTCCATCAGGCCGATGGCCGCCGCCTTGCCGAAAACCGGATACTTGCCCGCCCATGTGCTCGCGAGTTCGTTCGCTTTGGCCGGCGTCGGTGGCAGCTGTGTGTCGGTGCAGCGGTTGACGAACTGGCCGTCGCTCGCGGTTGCCGCGGCCTCCTGCCTGATCAGGTTGCTCAGCGGCCCGCGGTCGCTGCGTCCGGCCGCGGCCAGCGTGTCGGACAGCTCGGTGACCCGAGAGGCCTGGTCGGCGCGCGGGCTGCCGAGGAAGCCCGACACCGCGGTCAGCAACGCGTTCGCCGAGATGTCGCCGAGTTCGCCGCCCGCGGCACGGTTCACCAGATCGGTGACCGCAGCGCGCGGATCGGCCCCGAGTGAGCAGCCGACGCCGACGCAACGCTGCGCGAAGGCCGTCAGCGCCGCCTCGGCGCCCTGCACGGCTTGTTCGGCGCGGGTCACGGCGTCGGTGCCGACCGGTTCCGGGGAGTCGAGCACCAGCCTGGCGACGTGATCGCCGTACTTGCGGGCGTAGCTGAGCGCGACCTTCGCGCCGTTGCCCGTGCCCAGCAGCGCGATGTGGTCCACCTGCCATTGCCTGCGCAACTGCTCGATGTCGTCGGCGGCGTGCGGCGCGTCGAAGGTGCCTTCGTAGGGCTGCAGGAAGTCGCGGCAGGCGATGGTGCCGTCCTGGCTCAACTTCGTCATGCGGGCCACCGGGTCGCCCGCGCCGGGACCGGACTGGGCGTTGTCGGCCAGGCCACGGCGGATCTCCGTGGGCAGGCAATCGATCGGCTGCGAGCCGCCGATGCCGCGCCGGTCCACCGCGACGATCGGGCGGGCGGCCAGCAGCACGGAGGCGGGGCCCGCGGCCAACCCGGCCAGGGTGGCGGAGGAGGAGCGATCCGAGCCCGAGGTGAGCACCAGCGGCGGCGCGTCGGCCGGGGTCTGCGCCAGCCTGGCCCGCAACGCGGCCGCGCGGAAACTGCCCAGCACCGTGCCCGTCGAGTCGATCGGGGTGGCGTACTCGGCGCAGTCGAGCACCAACCCGGCGGGCGCGGGGCCGAGTCCGAACTGATCCAAGGTCGGCTGGGTGCACTCGCGCCAGCTGAGGTCGGTTCTGGGCAGCTCGGCCTTGGGCAGAGGAGCGGGCGCGGCGGAGGTGGTCGCGGTGCCCGCGACCGGCGGGCGCTGCACCGCGACACCGGGACGATCCGACGGTCCCGCGCCGCAACCGGCGGTCACGATCGAGAGGGTGGCGGCAAGCACGGCGGCCCGAGTCCAGCGCATTGCTACAGCCTGCCAGGTTCGGACGGTTCTTTCATCGACGGGCCCACCGGGTGAGCATGGTGCCGTCGTCGTCCAGCAACACGTGCGCGCGCGTCATGCGGACGCGGAATTCGTGCGCCGACAGCGAGATTCGCCGCGCCGCACCGCCGACCAGCAGCGGCGCGGTGGTCAGGCACAGCTCGTCGACCACATCCGCCTCCAGCAGTTCGCCGAACAGATGCGGGCCGCCTTCGGTGAGTACCCGCAGCAGGCCGCGCTCGGCGAGCACCCGCAGCAAGCCGCTGGGCGTCACCGCGATGCCACCCGCTTCGATCACCTCGGCGCCCGCGTCCGCCAGCCGCTGCTTGCGGTCGGCGGGCGCGGTGGTCGTCGTGATGATCAGCGGCGGCACCTGGGTATCGGTGAGCAGGCGCGCGCCGGGATCGATCGCCGCGCTCGCCGTGACGACCGCGATCGGCGGCGGCGCGCCGTCGGGATGCCCGCCGATGCCGCGCTCGTGGAACGCGCGGCGGCGCGCCGGGTCGGTGCGCGCCCCGCCGTAGTTCTCCGCGCGCGCCGTGCCCGCGCCGACGACGATCACCTCCGCCAGTTCGCGCAGCAACATGAACACCGTTCGGTCGGCCGGGGTGCCCAGCCCTTCGGTCAGGTTGCCGCTGGTGGCGGCGCCGTCGATGCTGGAGACGAAATTGGCACGGACCCAAGGCGCGTCGAGCGCGGCGGGGAAGGCGTACATCTGCGCGAGGTCGTCCGGGCCGAGTGCTGTGAGCTGGATCGCATTCTGGCTACGCTGCATGAAATCAGATCTCACCACGTCTTTAGGCTTCGTCCATGCAAGAACGCCTCGTCGATCGTCACCCGGAGGTCCCGGCCGATCAGCTCGTCGCCCAAATGGTGCCGCCGCCCATGTTCGACGAGGTGAGCTTCGCCTCCTACATTCCCGATCCGAAGGAACCGAGCCAGGCGGCCGCGGTCGGCAAGGCCGAGGAGTTCGCCGGGCAGGTCGCCAAGATCAGCAAGGCCGCGGGCAAGAAGAACTTCTTCGGTAAGAAGAAGCAGGTCAGCGGCGCCGGCTTGTATCTGGACGGCGGATTCGGCGTCGGCAAGACCCACCTGCTGGCCTCGATCTTCCACAGCTCGCCCGCGCCCAAGTCGTTCGGTACGTTCGGCGAGCTGACCAACCTGGTCGGCGCGCTCGGCTTCGCCAATGCCCTCGAGCGGCTCTCGGGCAACAGTGTGCTGTGCATCGACGAATTCGAGCTCGACGATCCCGGCGACACGATGCTGGTCTCGCGCCTGCTGACCGAACTGTCCGCGGCCGGTGTCTCGATCGCGGCCACGTCGAACACCTTGCCGGGGCAGCTCGGCGAAGGCCGTTTCGCCGCACAGGATTTCATGCGCGAGATCAAGAAGCTGGGCGCCATCTTCGAGGCGGTGCGCGTGGACGGGCCGGACTACCGCCACCGCGATCTGCCCCCCGCGCCGGAGCCCACCGCCGCCGCGGTCCTGGCCGAACGGGCGGCGAGCACACCGAATTCCACGCTCGACGAGTTCGACGCGCTGCTGAAGCACCTCAGCACCCTGCATCCGTCGAAGTACGGCGCGCTGATCTCCGGGGTGTCGTCGGTGTTCGTCTCCGGCGTGCATCCGGTCACCGATCAGGCCGTGGCGCTGCGCATCGTGGTGCTGGCCGACCGGCTCTACGACGCGAGCGTGCCGGTGACGGTGTCCGGCGCGAAACTGGACGAGATCTTCTCCGCCGAGATGCTGGAGGGCGGCTACCGCAAGAAGTACCTGCGCGCCATCTCCCGCTTGCTCGCGCTTTCGCGGTTCGAGGTCGCGGCCTAGCGCTGCCTGCCCGGCCTCGGCGGCCGGCGAGAGAACGTGGGCAGACCCACAGACCCGATGATTGGAGCAGCCGAATGGCCACTCGTTTCCGCGTCCCGGTCGCGATGGCGGCCGGCCTGGCGGTCGCCTTCGGGCCGGTAGTCGTCATCGCGCAGGCCGACCCGCCTGCGGCCGTCGTCGCCGATCCCTCCCTGCACCTGCAAGGGGTGCAGAACGCGCGGGACATCGGCGGGTATCGCACCACCGACGGCCGGATCGTGCGCACCGGTCTGGTGTATCGGACCGGGCAGCTGAACAACGCGACGCCGGAGGATCTGGCCGCGCTGACCGGCCGCCGCGTGCGCTCCGTGCACGACCTGCGCACGGTCTACGAGCGCGCGCTCGGTCCGGACCGGCTGCCCGCGGGCGCGACGGCGCACTGGGCCGACGTGATCGGCCAGGCTCCCCCGGAGGTCATCGCCACCACGCTCACCGGAGGCGACGGCCTGTATCGCGCGTTCATCACCGCGCCCGGCGCGAACGAGGC
Source organism: Nocardia sp. NPDC051900 (assembly GCF_044452545.1). Lineage (NCBI taxonomy): Bacteria > Bacillati > Actinomycetota > Actinomycetes > Mycobacteriales > Nocardiaceae > Nocardia > Nocardia sp. NPDC051900. Next base: position 120,149 of record NZ_JBITBU010000009.1, read on the forward strand.
GTTCGCTTCGGTGCTGCGCGACCTCATCGGCGCCGACGGCGCGGTGTTGTTCCACTGCACCGCGGGCAAGGACCGCACCGGCTGGACGGCGGCCGTGCTGCTCACGCTGCTCGGCGTCGATCGTGCCACGGTCACCGAGGACTATCTGCTGTCCAACCGATTCCGCAACGCCAGCGAGAACGACCCGCTCAACGGCGTTCAGGGATCCTGGCTCGACGCCGCCTTCGACCAGGTGGATCGGACCTACGGAAGTTTCGACGCGTATGTCCGCGACGGCATGGGACTCACCGACGCCGATATCGCGGCCTTGCGGGACCGACTGCTGGCCTGAGCGCGGCACCCGGCCCGATACGTCCGCTTCGGCAGTTTCGGTGGCGTGCCGTGCACTACGATCCCGGCATGGCGAAGTTTGATACATGGGACGGCCTGGAACTCAATTACCGGGTGTGGGAGGGCGAGGGCATCCCGGTCGTGCTGCAGCACGGAGTGGTCGCGGACACCAACGCGAACTGGATGAGCACCGGTGTGGTCGCCGCACTGCATTCCGCCGGGCACACCGTGGTGTCCCTGGACGCGCGCGGTCACGGCCGTTCCGGCAAGCCGCACGACGCGGCGCGGTACTCGTGGCAGGCGATGGCGCGTGACGTACGCGCCCTCTACGACGAGCTCGAATTCGAGGAGGTCGCGCAGGTCGGGTACTCGATGGGCGGGGTGATCTCGCTGATGGTGGCCGCGGCCGACCGGCGGGTGCGGCGGCTGGCCGTCGGCGGCATCGGGTCGGGTGTGCTGGACTGCGGTGGCGTCGATCGCCGCGTGATCGACCTGCCGGATCTGCAGGCCGCGATGACCGGAGACGGCGCGGACGCGTCGCCGACGGCGAAGATGTTCCGGGTGCTCGCCGACGCGGTACAGGCCGACGTGCAAGCCATCCACGCCGTGGCGACGGGTCTGGACGATCGTCCCATCGAGACGCTGGCGGACATCACCGTGCCCGCGCTGGTGCTGGCGGGCGAGGACGACCCCTTCGCCGCCGAACCGGAGCGACTCGCCGACGCGCTGCCGAACGGTGAACTGGCCGTGGTGCCCGGCGATCACCTGATGGCGGTGCTGAACCCCGCGTTCCACACCGCACTCGTCGATTTCCTGCGCTGAGGCGGGATCAGAAGACCAGCCGCAGCACGTAGTCGTGATGCACCTGGGCGCCGACGGTGAACGTCCTGGTGCCGGCCTCGGTGAAACCGTGTTTGGCGTAGAAGCGCCGAGCGCGGACGTTCTCCTGGTTGACGCCCAGCCAGACGCCCGGATATCCCTCGGCGCGCGCCCAGTCCAGCGCGGCGTTCATCAGCGCGGTGGACACCCCGGTGCCGTGCCGGCCGGGCAGCACGTACAACTTGCTGAGCTCCACCATCGGGTGCGGCCCGACCGGCTCGGCCACCGCAGGGTCCGCTGGGCCGCCCGTGACCAGCATCGCGTAACCGACGATGTCGTCGTCCGCGACAGCCTTGAGCACGATCCGGGCCGGATCGCTCAAATATTCGCCGAACCGTTCGCCCGACAGGACCTCGCCGACGAACACCGCGATGTCGTCGGGCGTCGCCTCGGGCGGGCACGCCAGTGGAAAAGTCGCGGCGGCAACATCACTGAGCGCTTCCGCGTCCCACAGCCCGGCCCGGTCGACGACGACGGAGAGGTTGCTCATGGCTACATCAGAGCATATCGACAACGCGTCAGCGGCGGGGCGCAGGGAACTCACCTCGTCGCGCGCCCGGCAGCAGGTGAGCGCCATGGAGGAGGCCGTCATCCGCCCGGTGCCCGCGAAGTCGGGGCCCACGCCCGCGCTGCCGGTGAGCGTCGCGGACTGGCGATCGGCCGCGGATCAGGTGAACAGCGAAGTGGTGGCGCTCTGGGCGACCAGAACACGCAGGCCACAGACACCGCGGCCGGAGCAGTCACGCGACTCGCTGCTGACCGGCGCCGCGGTGTCGGGCGCCACCGCGCCGGCCTTCCTGTTGTCGCCGCGGCTGGCGAATCGGCTGATCGGCCGATTGCGGCGATTGCGCTCGGAGATCTCGGCGCCGGCCGAGATCCGGTTGCGCACCGCTGACCGCACTACCCGGTGGCAGGTCCGAGTTCGGTGGGCTGGTCCAGTTTCCGCGTAGGAGGCGCGCTCGCGACCCGATGGGAGCGGAAGACGCGGGAGAGCCCGATCAGGGCCACGGCGAACAGCAGCGGGATCACGAATCCCACGCGGTGACCGACGCTCGCCGCGATCGCGCCGACCACACCGCCGCCGAGCAGTGTCCCCGCGTAGTTGAACAGGTTGAGACGCGCGATCAGTGCGTCGAGCTCCCGTCCGGTCGCGAGTTGCCCAGCCGCGCTGAAGCACAGCGGCGCGATCACGGGCAGGCCCGCGCCCGCGACGAGGAACCCGGCGATCGCGACCGCCGGACTCGGCGCGGCCACCACGAGAGCCAGACCGAGGACTCCGGTGCCCGCGGCGGCCCGCACCACAGGGCGCGGACCGAAACGGCGCACCAGCGAATCCCCGGCGATCCGGGAGACCAACGACGTGCCTTGATACGCGGCGAAGGCGAGCGCCGCCGTCGCCGAACCGGCGAGCAGGTCATCGGTCAGGTACAAAGCCGACCAGTTGCCCACCGCGAGGTCGACCGCGAAGACGAACGCCATCGCGATCCCGAACCCGACATACGCGCGCAGCGCGACGGTGGGACCGGACGCGGCGGTCTCGACGGGACTCGTCTCCGCGTCCCGCACGCCGAGCAGTCCTCGTCCGAGCGCCCAGCCGAGCAGCAGCACGATCGCGGCGGCCGCGAGCAGCGATTCGCGCAGCGTCACCTCCAGCGCCTCGCACCCGGATACGAACAATGCCCCGGCTATCGTTCCGGCGCTCCACGCGGCGTAGAACGACGACAGGATGAACGTCCCGTAGCCGTGCTGGATGAACACGGCCTGCATGTTGGTGCTCGCGTCGACGATGCCGACCGCGATCCCGTAGCAGCCGAGTGCGGCCACCAGCAGCGGCGTGTTCGGCGCGAACGCCGCCGCCGATCCGGTGACGGCCACGAGCAGCAGCCCGATCCGCACCGCCGCGCGGCTGGACCAGCGCAGCGCCAGCCGCTCCGCGAGGACGCTGCCGCCGCCCGCCAGCAACGAGATCAGCACCACCGAGACGGCGATCACGCCGTCCGACAGCCCGAAACGCTCCTTCTGCTGCGGCAACTCGGTCAGCACGACGGCGAGGAAGAAGCCCTGTGCGCCGAACGCGAACGAGTTCGCGATCCGGGCACGCCGCAGGACGGGCGCGATCGAACTCATTGGCGCAGGGTAGCCGGACCCTGACGACGACGCGCGCCAGGCCGGGCCGCGACGAGGGGCAACGCTGATCACAGGATGGTCCGGTCGCGCGGCCTGGCCGAGATCCGTGATCGGTGTCACCATCGAAGGGCCGCAACGATACTCACGAATCAGGGGGAACCGATCGGATGAGAGAGCTGCCCGCGGATTTCTTTCGCACGCCGCATGCCTTCTACCAGCAGTTGCGCGCCGAGGGGCCGGTGCATCAGGTCCGGTTGCGCACCGGTGTGCGCGCCTGGCTTGTGGTCGACTACGACGCCGCCAAGGAGGTGCTGCGCCATCCCGACGTCCACAAGGACCCGCACGCTCCGAGGGGCGCCCAGGCGCGGCGATCAGCCGCAGGTGGCAGCGGCGTCACGGCGGTCAACCCGCGCCTGAGCCTGCATCTGCTCAATTCCGACCCGCCGCGGCACTCGCGGCTGCGCAAACTCGTCACACCGGCGTTCGCGCCCGCGCGGATGGAGGCCCTCGCACCGCGGATCGTGGCGATCGCGGACGATCTGCTCGACGCGATCGATCGTGCGACGGGCGCCGGTCCGGTCGACCTGCTCGCGGAGTACGCGTTTCCGCTGCCGATCACGGTGATCTGCGAACTGCTCGGCGTGCCGGTCGAGGACCGCGCGCGCTTCCGGGAGTGGTCGGCGGCCGTGGTCGACACACCCATGTCCACGCCGGAGGGCATCCGTGCCGCGACCGACGCCATCGTCGACTACTTCGACGACCTGGTCGCCCGGCGGCGCGCGGAGGGCTTGGGTGAGGATCTGATCTCCCAGCTGCTGCTCGCCACCGAGGAAGGGGACCGGCTCAGTCACGACGAGCTGATCTCCATGGCCTTCCTGATCCTGGTCGCGGGCCACGAGACCACGGTGAACCTGATCGGTAACTCCGTGCTGGAACTGCTCGCCGATCCCGCCCGCTACCTGGCCCTGCGCGACGACCCGGCGGGCGTCACACCGCTGGTGGAGGAAACGCTGCGCCACAACGGCCCGGTCAACGTGGCGACCCTGCGTTACACCACCGCGCCGGTCCGCCTGGCCGGCGGCGTCATCCCGGAAGGGGAGCTGGTGCTGGTCTCTGTGGCGTCGGCCAACCGTGACGAACGACACTTCGCCTCGCCCGCGGCGTTCGACCCGGACCGCGGCACGAACGGGCACCTGGCCTTCGGCCACGGTATCCACTATTGCCTCGGAGCGGCGCTGGCCAGGCTGGAGGCCCGCATCGCGCTGACCCGGCTGGTGCGGCGCTATCCGCAGCTGCGGCCCGCCGTCGACGATGCGGACCTGCGGTGGCGGGAGAGCATTCTGATCCGTGGGCTGCTCGAGCTTCCGGTGGTCCCGGTGGGTACGCCCGTAGTGCGCTGAAGAGCGGATTCGGTCGACCGACTTTGCTGTGCGCCGCTGGCGACGTAATCTCTCGCGCATGACAAGCGGAAGCCGCATCGGGATCGTCGGTGCGGGTATCGCAGGTCTTGCCTGCGCGAAAGTGCTGAAACAGGCGGGTTTTCCGGTCGAGGTTTTCGACCGTGCACCCGATGTCGGTGGTGTGTGGAGCGCGACCCGGCGATACCCGGGACTGCAGACGCAGAACTCCAAGGACACATATCACTTCTCCGACTTCCCCATGCCTGCCGACTACCCGCGCGTCCTCGACGGGCAGCACATGCAGGCCTATCTGGCCGCCTACGCCGAGCACTTCGGGCTGACCGAGCACCTGCGGTTGGGCACCGAGGTGGTCGCCGCCGATCCGGTGGACAGCGGCTGGTTGCTGGAGATTCGCGATTCGAGCGGCATCCATCGCGCCTCGTGCGATCACCTGGTCATCGCCAACGGTGTTTTCAGCGAACCCGCGATGCCGGAGTACCGCGGCGCCGACTGGTTCCGCGCGGCGGGCGGGCGCTTGTGCCACTCCTCGGAGTTCACCGATCTGGAGTCGGTGCGCGGCAAGTCGGTCGTCGTGGTCGGCTACGGCAAGTCCGCCTGTGACATCGCCACCGCCGTGAGCGAGGTGGCGGCGTCCACCTCGGTGGTGGCCCGGCGGCTGTTCTGGAAGATGCCGCGCAAGCTGGCGCGGGTGATCGACTATGAGCGGTTGATGCTGACCCGCTTCGGCGAGGCGCACTTCCACTACCTGCGGCCCCGCTGGATGGACCGGTTCCTCGACGGCCCCGGCGAATCGGTACGGATCAGCAATTTCGATCTGATCCAGGAACTGGTCACCAAGCACTCGCAGCTGCGTGAACTCGGTCTGGTGCCCGAGGGGCGGTTCGAGCAGATCGCCGAGAGCACCGTCAGCCTGGTGAGCGAAGGCTTCTACGAGCAGGTCGCCAACGGACGTATCACGGTGCACCGGGACACCACGATCACCGAGATGGGCGGTGGCCCGAAGGCGGCGCCCGGGATCCGGCTGTCCACCGGGCAGGTGCTGCAGGCGGACGTCGTGATCTGCGCGACCGGCTTCCAGCAGCGCGTGCCGTTCCTCACGCCGTACATCCAGCGCAGGCTGACCGATGAGCACGGCAATTTCCGCCTGCACCGTCAGATCCTGCCGTTGGAGGTCCCGAATCTGACCTTCGCCGGCTACAACTCCTCGGTGATCAGCACGCTGAACGCCGAGGTCGCCGCGCACTGGACCGCCGCGCTGCTCAACGGCGGGCTCGTCCTGCCGCCCGCCGAGAAACTCGACGAGGAGATCGACGCCCGGCTGCGCTGGATGGAGGAACGCACGCACGGCCACCACGCGCACGGCACCGCGGTCGTCCCGTTCTCCATCCAGAACATCGACGAGATGCTCGCCGACCTGAAGTTCCGCCTGCCGCTGCACACGCGCGTGGCGCAGGTGTTCCGCCGGATCAAGCCCGAGTCCTACCGCGGACTGGCCAACCGTCGCAAGCCGGGGCCAGGGCCGGTGGCACGCCCGGCGGCGCCGATCGAGGCGGAGCTGCTTCCGTACGAGGGCGACAGCGGCCGGGTCAGCCACTAGAACATCGGGGCGGACCCGGGTAGCGCCGGTCCACCCGGTCAGCGAGTTCTCCGATCGGTCCGGGCCGCGGGGTGGGCGACCGCGTGCGCACACTTGCATCGACTGCCGAACCGGCGGCTGTCATGCGGCAAATCGTGCCGGGCCATCCGATGGCCGATCGGTCTGCGGTGCTGCTTTCTGGGGCCGGCGTGCTCGACCAAGACTGTCGCGCCGCCGCCCAGCTGGCCTGTGCGGGGCGTATCCCCAGCTCACCGGCCAGCCGGATGCTCGCAACGGTGCCGCGCCCGCGGCGGCGGCCCGCTCGATCACGGACGGTTCCGCCTCCGACTGTCCAGTGGAACCGCTCGGTTCGGACTCGCCGCGAGTTATCGCGCGCGCAATACCGGGGGGCGTTGTTTGCGTTGGCGATAATCCAAGGGTGGAAGCGCTGGACATGAATCTCCTCGTGGCCCTCGACGCACTGCTGGACACCAACAGCGTCACCTTGGCCGCGGAGCGCCTACACACCTCGCCGCCCGCGATGAGCCGGACGCTGGCCAGATTGCGCGACGTACTGGGCGACCCGCTGCTCGTGCGTGCCGGTCGCAACCTGGTGCCGACGCCGCGCGCACTGGAATTGCGTTATGAGGTCAGCACGCTGGTCGAGCAGGGCCGCGCACTGCTGACGCCGCGCGACGACCTCGACCCGGCCGCGCTGCGCCGGACGTTCGCGATACAGGCGGGCGACATGGTGCTCACCGAACTGGCCGGGCCCCTGCTGTCCGCGGTGCGCGCCCAAGCGCCGGGCGTGACGCTGCGCTTCCTGCCGGAGATCGCCGAGGGCACCGGGGCGTTGCGGGATGGACGCGTCGACCTGGAGGTCGGCGTGATCGACCACACCGACCCGGAGACCACTGTGCGCAGAGTGCTCACCGACCGGGTGATCGGAGTCGCCGCCACCGACCATCCGCTGGTCACCGATCGCGTCACCGTCGCCGCGTACGCCGCCGCGCCGCACCTGAGCATTTCGCGCACCGGCCGTTCGCACGGCCCGATCGACGACCGCCTCGCCCTGCACGGCCGCACCCGGCGGGTGGTGGCCACCGTGCCCACGCTGACCAGCGCGCTGTTCGCGGTGCGCGGCAGCGACCTGGTCTGCCCCGCGCCCGCCCTGCTGAGCGCCGCTACCTTACCCGCGATCGGATTGAGCGCGTTCGAGATACCCCTGCCGTTGCCCGAAGTCGCCATCGGGATGGCCTGGCATCCGCGCAACACCGCCGACGGGGGGCATCGCTGGCTGCGCGATCTCGTCCAGCAGATCCTGTTGCGTTCGTTCGCGGCGGCGCGTCCGCCGAAGCGGCGCCGCGTCAAGGCCCTTCAGGACATCGGGGGCGGGCTGGATAGCCGGTAGTCGGCCGGTCGGCGCTGCGCGTCGGTGCGGTCGGACTGATAGCCATTCGTCGTCGACTCGCCCGGCGCCGGCCCGAAGAGGTCGGAGCGACCCAGCGGAGCCGCCGCCGTGCGCTTGAGTTCGTCCAGCATGGCTTGCAGCTTGTCCACGTGCGTGTTCTCGACCGGGGTGCGGTCGTCGTCGCCGGCGCGGTGCGCTCCGGTGAGTCCCACGCCCGGGGTGCCGGGGGCTGTGCCGTTCTCCGAGCCGTTGTGCGTCGTGCTCGGGGCGGACGCGACGATGCTCTCGTACGCGGCGTTCGCACCGGGGGAGTACGAGGTGGCGGGTTCGCGCGAGGCGATGAACGCCTCCTGCTGTCCCGTGCTCGGGTCGCGCGGTGTCGGCGCGGTGAAAGGCGCTACGGGCTCCCGTTGGACCGGAGTGGTGAAAGCCGGCTCACGGGACGGCGGGGCGGTGAAGCTCGCCGCCGGGTCGCGGGGCGTGGTGAAGTTCTGCCCGGACGTGGCGTTCGTATCGAGCGCGGTCGGCGTGGGCTCGCGCGGCGGTGTGAAACTCGTCTGCGCAGCGGAACTCGGTTCGACCGCCGCGTGCACCGGCTCTCGCGGCGTGCGCTGCGGGCGCGCACCGTTCGTGGCACCGGCCGGCTCGCGGGAATCGCTCTTCTGCGCAGTGGCTTCGGCGCCGCCGTGCTGCGGTCCGCGCGCGTTCGATCGTCCCGCGGCTGCCCGGGGAAGCGGGCGTTGCGCAGTTCGCTGGTCCTCCTGCGCTGGGTCGTCACCGGATTCCAGGCGCTCCACCCTGGCATCGAGACTCGAGATGTCCTGTCCGGCGCGGAAAGCCCACGCCTCGAGCTCGGCCAACCGCCCCTCGACGGTCGGTTCGCTCACCACGGTCTGCGCACCGTCGATCCGGGCCGCCACCGCGTCGAGCTTCTCGCTGACCTCTCGGAGAGCCGACGCGATACTCGCCAACATCGCGCCGACCGACTCGCCGGTCTGCTGACCGTGCTCCATCCAGTACCCACTTCCCCGTATCGGCCCAGCTCGCACTCGGCCGGACGATTCTATCCGCCCAGTTGGACATCCGCGGCTCGCGAAAGATTCGGCGGTGCACCGCCGATTCAAGACCTGATCGAAGCAGCCTAGGCCCCCGGAATCAGCCCTCTGCAGGCGGATTACGCGGCGACCCGGTTTGTCCGGAAACGGGCCGACGCATCTGATCGGTCATTATCCGCCCGAAGCGTGTCCTGCGCGAGTTCACGCCCAGGGGTGGCTGCGCGAAGGCCGTGCCGGTTGCCGGGGGGCCAGGGTTGCGAGCGGCCGGGCGCGTCGTGGGATGGCGGCAACTGTCAATTCAGCGTTCCCGCAGTGGCCGATGCCGTCCCGTGGCATGATGAAAGCCCTTGTGCCGCAGAGTACAACGCAGATCTCGTCGGCAGGCCACGTGTGTGGCACACCCGAGCGCGGGGTGAACGGGGCTGGCGAGGTAGCCGAGTCTGACGCACTCTTGATCTATGGCGTAGGTCGCCGGGCCTGCGGTGGTTTGTGCAGGGGAGTGGTCGCGTGAGAACGAAGCAGCGGGCGGAGATCGCCTGCGGGCGCCGAGCGATGCTCGCCGAGTTGGGTATCGGAGAGGCCTCCGGCCGTATCCGTGGATCGAAGACCGGTTACGCCTGCGGGTGCCCGGAATGTGCCGCCGCCCAGTGGGATATGCGGCGGCTCAAATACTGGTTGTGCGGCAGGCTGCTCGCCTACGGAGCCGACGAGGCCGAAGTGGATCAGCACATCGGGACCTTGCCGGTGGACGTGTACTGGCGCAAGGGCGACCGGATATACGCGATCGAGGTGCGCAGCGGTCCGCTGGAGCGTGGACTCGCTCAGGAGCACACCGAACGGCTGCGCGCCGAGGGTTGTACGGACGTGTTGTGGCTGTGCCCACCCGGCTACTGGGTGCCGTACCTGCACGCCCTGGGCATCGCGGACTTCGCGCCCGCCGCCTGTGATTATCGCGCGGTCACCGGCGTGCTCGACACCGAGCACGCGATGGCGGCGCCGCGGCGTGAGCCGGTCGAGCTGCGCGAGTTCATCGAGGGCTGGGTGAGCGGCGAGTATGTCTGGGGCCATCGGGACGAGAGGACAGGAGGCTGGGCGACCGTGACCGACTGGGAGTACCACACGAAGACGCAGGCCACGGTCATCGCCCGGCAGCGCCAGGAGCTGGTCAACCAGCGCACGTCGCTGGCGGTGGCCCGGAAAGCCTTGCGCGACAAGCAGAAACATCTGCTGAAGATGACCACGCGACTGGAGCGCGCGGAGCAGGCCGCGCAGGAACGGGCCGACGCGCTCGCCGCCGCTCAGCGCACGATCGCCGATCACGACCGGCTCGACAAGGCCCTGCGCAACACGATCGCCAAGCTCGAGGTGACCATCGGCCGCTGGCAGCTGATCACCATCTGCGCGATGCTGCTGATCGTCACTTTCCTGGCGGGGGCGATGGTGGTGCGCTGAGCCGGAAGGGCGCCCGGTCCCACCGCCATTCGTGGCGCAGCACCAGCGCGAGGAAGTCCAGCAGTTCCAGGCCGGTCTTCGCGCGGACCTCGCGGAGCGCGGCCCAGTGCACGGGGCCGCGCTCGACGAGGTCGCGCAGCATCCGCTCACCCGCGGCGTCGACAGGGCGGGCGCGCAGGTCCGGGACGCCGATGCGGCTGCCGGTCCAGACCAGCCAGCCCCAGCCGTTGGCGTGCGCGTATGCCCGAGCGGCGGCGGATTTCACGACGTTCACGTGGAAGCCGACATGGCCCAGCGGCGTGACGTCGATCAGTACGGTGCGGCCGTCGGTGAGCCGCGCGACGATACTCGGATAGTGCACCCGCTCCGCGCCGTCGAGTTCGTAGACGACCGCCGCGGGCTGCTCCAGGAAGGTCTCGACGAGATCGCCGGCGTTGAGGATCCGCAGCAGCCTGGCCTCGAGACCGGAGTCGAACGGCACGTCGCGACCGACCTTGTCCAGATAGAAGCGCCCTCGGCCGTCGTCGTCGCTGTCCACGGTGCGCGCGGACGAGGTCGGGATCGCGGCCGCGGTGCCTGCGTGGGGCCAGTCGACCTGCCCCAACCAGGTATTCAGCTGACTCGTGGCGCGCGGCTCGGCGTCGTGTAGCTTCGCCAGGCGCCGGTTGGTCTTCTTCTGCCACGCCGCGATGCGCTGGGTGACGAATCCGGCGATTCGCTTGGCGTCCTCGGCGGCGTGCCCGGCCAGCCGGAGTTTGAGATACGACAGCTCGGTCGCGGCGATATCGGTGTCGGTCGCGTACGTCTCCACCAGCAGCGCGCGTGTGAGTTGCCGGTCCATGGCGTCGAGGGGGTAGCGCGCGGACAGGACCGCGGCGGCGCGATGTCCGGAAAGCTGTGCCATCCGGATCATCTGCCCGACCGCTTTGGTGTGCAGTTGCCGCACCCGGTCGCGGGAAAGGTCGTAACGAGCGCCGATCCGGGCCAGTGTCTCGGGCTTCTCGCCACCGACTCCCAGCCGAGCCGTCAGCAGGTCGCCGTCCTTGGCCTTCTGGTCGGCGCGCAGCGCGATCAGCTCCCCGAGCACCTCGTTGACCTCTTCGAGTTCGAACGAGATGTCGTCGCGCAGGTCGAGTGACCCGGGATCGTCGTCATCCGGCGCCGCGCCTTGCGCGACCTCCGCGCTGATCGTCACGCGACAACCCCCTGACTCGGCTCCGGCACTGTGCGCCACAGCGTATCCCCACCCACCGACACGCGGCCCCATCTCGAGCACCGGGATGATGGCCGAGTCTCGTTCGAGCAGTGGCGCTTGCGCAGCGCTATTCGTGCGGAGTGTCGGTTCCGCTGTCGGGAAAGAATCGCCGTCAGGTCTCGGCACCTGAGCCGACCGTGGCAATGACGGAGACGCTGAGACGGAATCCGCCGGCTCGGGCCGTGACGCAGCCGATGTGGACGTCACCGCAGGTGAGGTCGGCGCGGGCGGCGGTGCCGGGACATTATGGGTAGCCGCCTACCTGTTCCTGAGCCGGACCACGACGAATGGCCAATGGAGGCTCGATCCGCGTACGGGGGCACAAACAAAATCAGACCCGGTGAAAACCGGGTCTGACCTCGTGAGACGGTGGTGCGCGATACTGGGATTGAACCAGTGACCTCTTCCGTGTCAGGGAAGCGCTCTCCCGCTGAGCTAATCGCGCGAGGTGGAGACGGGAATCGAACCCGTGTGCACGGCTTTGCAGGCCGTTGCCTCACCACTCGGCCACTCCACCGCGCAAAGGGGGACGGCGTAATGTTGCCTGGCCCTACCTCTCGAGCGGATGACGGGATTCGAACCCGCGACCCTCACCTTGGCAAGGTGATGCGCTACCAGCTGCGCTACATCCGCATTCTGCCTCCCCGGGGCTCGTTTCCGGCCTCCGTGGTGCGAGACAGAACATTAGCGGACGCTCGGTGAAAGGTACAAATCCGCTGGTAGAACGGCGGAAATCGGGAAAGTGGCGAGCTGTGACGTGGGTGGCGCATGTGGTGGATGGGGGAGCCGGGGCGCGCGGTAGTCCTCTCGATGGTCGAGGCACATCGAATCGGCCATCGAACCTGGTTCGGTCGCCACCGGGCATGCCCGCCGGCGCGGGCCGCGCGCGGGCGGCGACTCCCCGCCGAACCATCCCTGTCCGGATGGCGATTTGGTGAACCGCCGGTGGCGCGTGCTAATGTTTCGTCTCGTCCGGAGGGCATCTCGAGCCGCCGGAAACCCGTCAGGTCTCATAGCTCAGCGGGAGAGCGTCCGCCTCACACGCGGAAGGTCGCTGGTTCGATCCCAGCTGGGACCACGGAATGCCCTCAGCGTTTTACCTGGCTGGGGGCATTTTCTGGCTCGTTGGATGTGCAGTATGCAGCTGCTTTTGACCGCGAGGGACCGCTGTTTGCCGGGGGCTGAGGCACGCGGGGGGCACGCCTGCATTGTCGGCTCAAGACGAAGGCGGGGATCTGTGACTAACAGGCAGTGTTGGAGATGTGGGGCGTACGCGCAGATGCAGCGCGTCCCAAACGGTGGGTGGTTCGTTCGCCGGGACGAGTTGTATCACTTGTTCTCGGCGTTCAAGTGCACGTCGTGTGGCTGGGGGTGCATTGGGCACTTGCCAGGATTTGGCACGTACGGCGACGAGTTCTTCGATGATTCGAGTTACGAAGAGCAGATCCGCTGGTACCCGACCACGGCGCTGGGCAAAGATTTCCCGGATGTGCCAGCTCAGATCGAGTCCGCAGCATGCGAGGCAACCCAATGCCTCGGTATGCAGTACAACCGAGCCGCGGTGATTCTGGCGCGAGCAGTGGTCGAAGCTGTAGCCAAGGACAAGAACATCACCACCGGATCCATTCAGGCGAAGATTGACGAGATGCACAAGCAGGGCCTGATTCGAGCGCATACGAAGGATGCGGCTCACGAGATTCGGTTCCTGGCGAACGAGATGGCCCATGGCGACTTCACGAAGCAACAAATCCCGCAGGCCGAGGCCGAGGACGTGTTGAACTTCATGTCGGAGTTGCTCGCGGAGGTATACCAGGGGCCAGCCCGCGTGGATCGGCAGAGGGCGGCCCGTCTCGCGAGAAAAGCGCAAGCTGGACAGAACCAGACTGGTCCGTGACAAATCGACGGCCCGATGAACGCTGCGAAGGCGGTGGCCCTGGTGTGTGGTGGGTTGCACCCAGAGGCGGGCTGGCTGCGCCTGCCCCTTATCGGCCTGCCTTTCGCGCGTAGAGGCTCCGGGGTCAAGAGTCGGCGAATGCCGATCACGTAGTGACGCCGTAGGCGCTCTTGACGCTGGAGGGGCGCGTGAACACAATGCAGGCCACCACACAGCAGGGCCAAGCGGCCGAAGGACGCTCAGTAGTTCGGCAACCCCGAAAAGGGGGCCGAAGCCCCCTCGGGGTCAGTACGGGTAGCGGTCGAGGATCTCGAGGTTGCGGCGGTGCTGGGTGTTGCATGGGGTGCAGTGCCAGGTGACCTGGTCCTGCGGTCCGTACTTGGAGGTGAAGGGGACGGTGGCGGGGTTGTCGCATCCGCGGAGCTGGCAGGTGGTGGGCTTGGTGGTCATCTCGCGGGTTCCTCTCCGGTTGGGGTGGTCTGGCTGAGGGCGTCTCGATCACGGCTCCGGTGGGTGTCAAGAGTGGCGCCAGCCATCACGGAGTGACGCCGTAGGCGCTCTTGATGCCCGCTGGTGGCGTGATAGCCCTCGGATCAGTCAGACCGCCACGGCCGGAGAGGAACTGGTGACCGGCGGGGTCCGTTCGGCTGACTGCGGTGACCTGCTCGTGAACTCGTCGGGAGCTCCACGGGACCACAGCCGGTGGACCGGGCAGAGTGCCGGCCGATTCGTCGCGGACTGCGGGAGGTAAGTCGGGTACGGCTCTCGTCGTGCCCAGCACTGCGAGGATGTTCGAAAAGTGGCCAGAGAGGATTACCGCGCCCCGGCGGCCGAGTGTCGCCGACGCGCTCGACGCGCCGCGAGCGACGCCCCATCAGCCGCGCTGCGCGTCGCAGCGCGGCGGCGGCGCGAAGCGCCGCCGGGGCGCTCTTGATCCTATATAGCCAAATTCGGCAACAACTCGCACAACGTAGGGCGCGACGGTGAAGACGGGAACGGCTGAGATGCCGACAGCTCATGGATCGAACCGGTGGCATCTCAGCCGTTGGTGAAGGCTGGAGTTACCCGAGTGAGTACTCGGCGCTGAGTTCACGGCCGGTGCCGAGGAAGTCAACGGCGTACTCGGTGGGATCGCCGTTCTGATCCCAGTAAAGGTTCGTCATGGTCAGGGACGGCGTATCGGGCTGTGTACCCAGCACGGCCGCAATCTCGGCGGGTACCGGGTTGAGAGCGACGACATCGCGTCGCCTCACAGCTCGTCGGCCTGTCCGTTCCTCTACCAAGCCGAATGTCATTTTCGGCAAGGGCTCGGTGGACAACAGTTCCGGTGCCGCGTCTGCGAACGATCCCGGAAGCCACGATGTAGAAACCGTCACAACTCCAAGATCATCACGGTAGATACGACGTCGACGGATGACAGCCGAGCCTTCCGCGAGCGACAACGCTTGCGCCACTGCGGCCTCCGCTTCTGTCAGTTCGGCGCTGACAACCTCGGCGGTCTCGCCAGGGCGATAGCCGTTGCCGGTGGCGCGAAGCATCTGCAACCGGTCCGGGCCGGTCGTCTGCTTGTGGGCAATCGACACGAAAGTGCCCTGATTGTTGCTCTGGACGTATCCCTCTGAGCGCAGTTGGCCAAGCGCCTTGGCGGCAGTAGCGCTAGCAACCTGCCAACCCTGCGCGATCTCGACTACAGATGGAAGTTTTGCGCCTTCGCGAAGCTCCCCATTCTTGATCAACTTCCTGAAGTGTTCAGCGATTTGCATGTATGCCGGAGCGGGCCGGTCCAACGTCGGCGACATGTATTACCTCCTGGCAATCGCGTACTAGTAGGCATACAAGTCTATCATCTGGCGGATTTCGGCCATTCGCGTCTGTGTGCTAGTTCACGCGTGCAATCGCGTGCTAGCATGCGAGGTATCGACAAACAGTAAAGCTCCCCGGCGGGTGCAACCACCGGGGAGCCGAAAACCAAAGCGGGTGCAACCGCTTCAGCTGCATCGATCGACCTCAGAGATTGGAGCTCCGAAGTCATGTCCATGGTACTTGAAAGCTTTCCCCGCGATCCCGCCCAGGAGTTGACCGAAGACCAGGCGCGATTGCTGTTGCTGGGCGCGGAGGCGTTGTCGATCCAGGAGCGCTGGTCGCTGGCCTGGCTGTTGGCGCGGCCGGATCGGATGTCGATCGCGTTCGAGGAGATCGCGGGGCTGGGGCCGGTGGGCTCGCCGGAGTTCGGTGCGATGTGCGCGCGGTGGCGTGAGTGCGGGCTGCTGCGTCTGGCCTACAGCGAGGAGTACGACGCGACGCTGTGGCAGGCGACCGATTTCGCCGAGTTGGTGCTGCGGCTGAGCCCGGTGGAGTGGGTGTTGGCGACCGCTGCGCAGGTGCCGGTGGAGCTGGACAACGTGATCGAGTTCGGGGCGGTGGCGTGATGGCTGACGTGGTGATGCCGGAGACGTGGATGTCGCCGAAGCGAGAGGTCCTGATCCGGGCCCGTCAGTCAATGGGGCTGGGCCCGAAGGCGTTCGCCGAGCGGCTGAACGAGGTGATCGGCCCAGTGCAGTGGCCTCGTGTGCCGCTGACCTGGCACGCAATCCGGGCGTGGGAAACCGAAATTCAGCCGCCGGACCACGTGGTGGACGCGGTGTTGGCTCTGCTGCGGGTCACGCAGACGCCGTGGACGGTGGTCGACCTCGACGCAGTGGAGGTGGCATGACGGCGGAGAACGTCACGCAACTGCCCAGCCCTGTCACCGACGGTGATGGGGCTGCGGCCCGTGAAACGGCAGCCGAGCGACGGGCCCGGCTCAACGTCGTGGAGCTGGCCTACGACATGGCCGAACAGCACGGCGTGTGCCGCCGACCGCTGGCCATGCTCGCCACCGACCTGGACACCCACGGGTCGAAATACGTTGGCGCCCCGTGCAAGTCGACCCTCGAATGCGTCTGCCCCGCGTGCGCGACGAAGGCTCGGGCGCTTCGGATTCAGCAGGCCCGGGAGGGCTGGCACATCGAGGAGGAACCCGTGATCGAGAAGAACCCACCCACCCAGCAGCAAACCGACCTGCTCACCGCGCGCGCGACGCTGATGCAGGAATACGACAAGGCTCGCGACGACGGCGACGAAGACGCGATGGACGGCATCCGCGAAGTCGTGGCCGATCTGGATGAGGAGCTGCGCGCGACCGGGATCAAGGGCAAGCTGCCCAGCCTGGACCCGGAGGAGAAACCGGTGCGGAAGCGCTCGACCCGGCGGCGCCAGGAGCAGCCGGACCTGCCGCGTAAGAAGGTCGCCAAGACCACGGTGGGGCGGGTGTACGCGGGCAAGTACCGGCCCTCGCTGTTCCTGACCCTCACCCTGCCGTCCTACGGGCGGATCAACCGCGACGGCGCCGGGGTCGACGATAAGGGCAAGCCCATCTCCGACGGTTCGCCGGTGGACCCGGACAGCTACGACTACCGGCGTGCGGCGCGGGACGCGATCCACTTCTCGGCGTTGTTCGACCGGTTCGTCCAGAACTACCGCCGCGCCTCCGGCCGTGATGTGCAGTACTTCGCGACGGTGGAGCCGCAGCGCCGTGGGGCCCCGCACATCCACATCGGAGTCCGCGGTACCGACCCGAAGGAACTGATCCGCCAGCTGGCGGCGGCGACCTATCACCAGGTGTGGTGGCCGCACTTCGACCATGAGGTCTACACCGACCGTATGCCCTATTGGGACTACACCGCCGGTCGATTCGTCGACCCCGACACCGGTGAGCCGGTGCCGACGTTCACCGAGGCGTTGGACCTGATGGACACCGTGGACGAGCTGGAGCCCGCGCATGTGGTGCGGTTCGGCACCCAGGTCGACGCCAAGGGCATCCTCGGCGGCACCGAGGAAGCCGGGCGGCATATCGGGTACCTGACGAAGTACCTCACCAAGTCGGTCGGCGACGTGCTCGAGGCCAAGACCCAGCGCGCGGCCGACCACTACGACCGTCTGCACGCCGAGCTGTGCAAGACACCGTGCTCCCCGAGCTGCGGGGTGTGGTTCCGCTACGGCATCGTCCCCAAGGGCGCCACGGCGAAGACGATTCCGGGCTTGTGCAAGGGCAAGGCACACCGCCGCGACACGTTGGGGTTGCGGGGGCGTCGGGTGCTGGTGTCGCGGAAGTGGACCGGTAAGGACCTGGCCGACCACAAGGCCGATCGTGCGGAGTTCGTTCGGCAACGTCTCGCTGAAGCCGGGATCTCGCGAGAGGTCATCTCCCGGCTTCAGATCACCCCGGCCGAACCCGGCGATCCGAACGTGCCGCCTCGGGAGCACCTGATCATGCAGATGGTGGCACAGAAGATCACCTGGCAGGCCGAGTACACCCGTGCGCAGCTCGCGGACCCACCGATAGACCTGCGTCCCATCGAACACACTGCGGCACAACATGATTCAGCCGACGACACGGCGGCATAGGGGAGAGGTCGAACGGTGACTATCGAGTCGAGATACGTGGACGTGGAGGGGGCGGCGGCGTACCTGGGTACCGGCGTCCGGTTCATTCGTCGGCTGGTCGCGGAACGTCGGGTGGTGTTCTACAAGATCGGCGGGCATGTGCGGTTCAAGGTGTCGGACCTGGAGGCGTACGCCCAGGCGGGCAGGGTCGAGCCGATCGAGGTCCGCTGGAGTGGCGGCAGGGCGGTGGCCTGATGGCAAGACGGCGGTTCGGCAAAGTCCGCAAGCTGCCTTCCGGCAAGTATCAGGCGTCGTTCATCGGCCCCAACGGCAAGCGGCAGAACGCGCCGAACACCTTCCGGACGAAGACCGACGCGGACCGATGGCTGGTCAACGTCGAAGCCGACATCAGCCGGGGCGCCTGGCTCGATGAGCGGATCGGGCGTCAGCGGTTCGGCGACTACGCCTCGGCCTACCTGCGCGACAACCCGGACGTGGGTCCGCGGTGGGAGGAGACGTGCAGACGGAACATGCGACTGCACATGACGGAGCTGCTGGACAAGCCGCTGATCGCGATCACGCCTCCGGTGGTGCGTAGCTGGCACGCCAAGGCGCTGGCTGGCACCGGCGGCAAGACCTCCATCGCCCAGTCCTACCGGTTCCTGCGGACGGTGATGAATCAGGCGAAGCGGGACGGCGCGATTTCGGCAAACCCGTGCACGATCAAGGGCGCCGGTTCTGACCGGGCGAAGGAACGTACGGTCGCGACTCCGGCCCAGGTCGCCGAACTGGTCGAGAAGATCACTCCGCGATATCGGGCGGCGGTCTTGCTCGCGGCGTGGTGCGGTCTGCGGCGCGGCGAGATCATCGGGTTGGCGGTCGTGGACCTGGACCTGGTGGCCGATGAGGTCTGGGTCCGGCGCAATCGGGTGGAGCTCCTGGAGTCCGGCGAGGCGTTCGACAAGGACCCGAAGACCGACGCGGGCAAGCGGCCGGTATCCATTCCGCCGCACCTTCGGCCGTTCCTCGTGGAGCACCTGGAGAAGTGGTCGGGGCCTACCTGGCTGTTCGTCGGCCAGGACGGTCAGCGGATGAGGGGCAACGCGATCTATCAGGCGTTCGTCCGGGCCCGGAATCGGGTCGGAGTGGAGGTCAGCTTCCATGACCTCCGACACACCGGCCAGACCTTGGCTGCGGCGACCGGGGCCACGCTGGCCGACCTGAAGAAGCGACTCGGCCATGCCTCGACGGCTGCCGCGCTGCGGTACCTGCACGCTGTCGACGGCCGGGACAAGGAGGTCGCCGCCGAGCTGAGCAAGCTGGCAGCCAGAGGCAACGCGGTCGAGCTGCCGCGCACCATCATCGTGAGGCACTGACAGATTCGGGGCACGTGTGGGACACGACCGCACGTGCCACCGTTCTGACCTGCAACGATGTGCCTGACTCACACGCGGAAGGTCGCTGGTTCGATCCCAGCTGGGACCACTTCATTCCCCCCGATGTCCATGCTGGTCGGGGGGATTTTTCATATGTGGTCGGGGTTGCATACCCGGTGCGGGGTGGTTCGGGCCGTCGCTGTTCGTACTCATTTGTTGCATTGTGACCTGAGTCACATTATGGTAGCGGTTGCCGTCAGCGGGAGCGGAAACCTTTTCACGCGCTTTGCGAACTCTTTACTATCATCTCGATCGCTGCGTCGCGGGTCGCGCTTCCCTCGACCGGTGGAACGGCCCGAGCTTCGCCCGCCGCTCGCTTTCGATGCCAAGAACATGTTTGACCGATGAACCGGGGCCACCCCGGCGAAGGAGAAAATATGTCCACCGACACCGATTCCGCACCACGGACGTCGCCGCGCGCACACCTCGCTGGTTACCTGACCAGCGTCGGCCGTGCCGATCTACCTGCCTCGATCGTGGTCTTCCTGGTCGCGCTTCCCCTTTCACTCGGCGTGGCGGTAGCCTCCGGCGCTCCGGTGGCGGCAGGCCTCATCGCAGCCGTCGTCGGCGGTGTGGTGGCCGGATTGCTGGGTGGTTCCGCGATCCAGGTGAGCGGGCCCACCGCGAGCCTCACCGTGGTCGTCGCCGAGAGTGTGCACCAATTCGGCTGGGCGGCAACGTGCTTCATCACCGTCGGAGCGGGTGTGCTGCAGATCCTGTTCGGGCTGAGCCGGGTCGCGCGCGCCGCGCTGGCCATCGCCCCGGTGGTCGTGCACGGCATGCTGGCCGGCATCGGCGTGGTGATCGCGCTGCAACAGGTGCACGTGCTGCTCGGGGGCAGCTCGCTGAGTTCGTCGTTCGCCGCGCTGGTGGGGTTACCGCGGCAGCTGTTGTCGGTGCGCACCGGCGACCTGTGCGTGGGCCTGGTCGTCATCGGCATCCTGGTCGCTTGGCGCTTCGCGCCACGGCGGGTGCGCGTGCTCCCAGCACCGCTCGTCGCCGTGGTCACCGCCACGTTGCTGGCGCTCGTCCTGCCCACGCGGGTCGAGCACCTCGTGCTGAACGAGTCGTTACTGGAGTCCCTTGGTCTGCCCGCCGTCCCCTCCGGCGGCCCGGCGGCCGTCGCCTCGACCATGATCACGATCGCGCTCATCGCCAGCGTCGAAAGCCTGCTGTCGGCCGTCGCGGTGGACAAGATGCGGCCTGGTCACCGCACCGATTTCGACCGGGAGCTGATCGGGCAGGGATCGGCCAACGTCGTCTCCGGCCTCCTCGGCGGCCTGCCGATCGCGGCCGTCATCGTGCGCAGCATCACCAACGCGAACGCAGGCGCCCGCAGCAGGGCGGCGACCGTGCTGCACGGAGTCTGGATCCTGCTGTTCGCGGTGGCCCTGGTCGGCCTCGTGCGGCAGATCCCGACCGCCGCGCTGGCCGGACTGCTCATCTTCGTCGGCGCGCAGCTGATCAAGCTGGCGCACATCCGGCTGGCCAGGCGGGCCGGTGAAATGTACGTCTACCTGGCGACGGTGCTGGGTGTGGTGTTCCTGAATCTCTTGCAGGGCATGCTGATCGGTCTGGTGCTCGCGTTCGCGCTGCTGCTGTGGCGGGTGGTGCGCGTGCTGATCGTCGCGGCTCCCGTACCCGGCTCGCGCCGATGGGTGGTCGCGATCGACGGCACTTGCACCTTCCTGGCCTTGCCGAAGCTCACCGCGGAACTGGCGAAGGTCCCGGCCGACGCCGAGGTGACCGTCGAGATGGCCGTCGACTTCCTGGACCACGCTACGCACGAGTTCCTCACCGAATGGGCTCGCGAGCGCGAAACACACGGTAGTGCAGTGGAATTCGTCGAACTCGGCGGCGAAAGGATGGCAACCGCCTTGGCCGGACCGCCCGAGCGCGGGCACTTCAGGCAGGTCGTCGACCAGGTCATCGGACCGTGGCGGCGCACGGGCGACCGGGAGGACCGCATCGCGGCGGGCATCGCCGCCTATCACCGCGGCCACGCCCACCTGCTGCGTCCACACCTGGACAAGTTGCGCCATAGGCATGACGCCGACTCGTTCTTCCTCACCTGTGCGGACGCCAGGATCGTGCCGAACGTCATCACCAACAGCGGCCCTGGCGACCTGTTCACCGTGCGCAACGTGGGCAACCTGGTGCCTACGCGCGGTGGGGACGTCTCCGTGGAGGCGGCGCTGATCTACGCGTTGGAGCGGCTGGAAGTGCGCGCGGTCGTGGTCTGCGGTCACTCCGGCTGCGGTGCCATGGAGGCGCTGCATCGCGAGGTCCGCGCCGGGGCGGGGCTCGGCGACTGGCTGGCGCACGCGCGGCCGAGCCTGGAGCGCTACCGGCTGGGGCATCCGGTCGCCGCCGCGGCGGCCGTCGCGGGCTTCGGCCCGGTGGATCAGCTGGGCATGGTGAACGTCGCCGTGCAGCTGGAGACGCTGCACGCGCACCCGGTCGTGCGCCGGGGGATCGAGGAGCGGGGCGTGGCGGTGTCGGGATTGTTCTTCGACCTCGCCACGGCCCGGGTGATCGAGGTCATGGCCGACGGCATCGCGGAGTTCGGCGACGAGCGGCGCGATATCGCGGCGGAACCCGTCTGACCAGGCGTTGTGCGATGGATCATGCTGATGGACGACGACCGGACAGTGGGGAATCGCACACAATCGGCGAACTTCTCAGGCTTTGCTAAGTCTTTACCAATAGACTTGCACTCGTTTACATCTCGACTCATCGCTGTGTCGGGACTGCTTCACCGCGAGATGCCGGTTCGCGGTCTTGTGCCCTGCTGGACATGTTGATCGTCAACCGACCTCGGCGAAACAGCCGAGTCGGCGAAGGAGAGTCATGGCTATCGATCACGATTTGGCCCCGCCACCGTCGAAGCCCGCACCGGCGGGTTCGAGCCGCAGTTCCGGACCGCTGTCCGATCGCTTCACCGAGATCCTGCGCCACGACGTGCCCGCATCGATCGTGGTTTTCCTTGTCGCGCTGCCGCTTTCGCTCGGCATCGCGATCGCCTCCGGAGCCCCCGTCGCCGCCGGGCTCATCGCCGCCGTGATCGGCGGTATCGTCGCCGCAAGCCTCGGTGGTTCGGTCCTCCAGGTGAGCGGCCCCGCCGCGGGCCTCACCGTCGTGGTCGCCGAGACGATCAATCAATTCGGTTGGCGCACGACGTGTTTCATCGTCTTCGCCGCCGGTGTGCTGCAAATCCTGCTCGGCCTGAGCCGCGTGGCCAGGGCGGCGCTCGCCGTGGCGCCCGTGGTGGTGCACGCGATGCTCGCCGGTATCGGCATCACCATCGCGCTGCAGCAGATCCATGTGCTGCTGGGCGGTTCCTCGCACAGCTCGGCCTGGCGGAACATCGTCGAGCTGCCCGGGCAGTTGCTGTCCGCGCACGGGGGTGGCGCGCTGATCGGCGTGGTCGTGATCGCGATCATGCTCGGCTGGAAGTACCTGCCCGCCAGGGTGCGCGTCGTGCCGGGTCCGCTGGTCGCGGTGCTCGTGGGTACGGCGTTGTCGCTGGTGCTTCCGCTCGACGCGGTGCGCATCGTGCTGAACGGCTCGCTGTTCGACGCCATCGGCCTGCCCGCGCTGCCCCGCGGCGACTGGTCGGGCCTGGCGCTGGCAGTCGTCACCATCGCGTTGATCGCCAGCGTGGAGAGCCTGCTGTCCGCGGTGGCCGTGGACAAGATGCACTCGCGCAAGCGCACCGACTTCGACCGGGAACTGATCGGCCAGGGCTCGGCGAACGTGCTGTCCGGTCTGCTCGGCGGCCTGCCGGTCACCGGCGTGATCGTGCGTAGCGCCACCAACGTGCAGGCGGGGGCGCACAGCCGCGCCTCCGCGATCCTGCACGGGGTCTGGGTGCTGGTGTTCTCGGTGGCCCTGGTCTCCGTGGTGGAGCAGATCCCGAAGGCCGCGCTGGCCGGTCTGCTCATCGTGATCGGCATCCAACTGGTGAAGCTGGCCCACATCAAACTGGCGCGGCGCACCGGCGACCTGCTGGTATACGCCGTGACGGTGCTGGGCGTGGTGTTCGCGAACCTGCTCGAAGGCGTGCTGATCGGTCTGGGCCTGGCCTTCGGCCTGCTGCTGTGGCGGGTGGTGCGCGTGGCGATCGAGGCCCGACAGGTACCCGGCACGCAGCGCTGGCTGGTGACCATCGACGGATCGGCCACCTTCCTCGCGCTGCCGAAACTGTCGGCGCAATTCGCGAAGATCCCTCCGGGAGCCGACGTCACGGTGGAGATGACCGTCGACTTCCTCGATCACGCGGCGTTCGAGGCCATCGAGGAATTCGCCCGCCAGCAGGTTAACCACGGCGGCAACGTCGATTTCGTGGAGATCGGCGGCGCCAGGATGGCCCACGCCGCGGCGCAGCCGCCCGCACGCAGCTTCGCCCGCTCGGTCTGGGACGACATCCTCGGCCCTTGGCGGCGCGACGAGCGGCACGAGAATCCGGTCGCGGCGGGTGTGGCGGCCTTCCACCGCAGCCACGCGCACGTCGTCCGGCCGCATCTGGACGAGTTGCGCGACACGCAGGACCCGGATTCGTTCTTCCTGACCTGCTCGGACTCGCGGATCGTGCCGAACATCATCACCAACAGCGGGCCGGGCGATCTGTTCACGGTGCGCAACGTGGGCAACCTGGCGCCCGCCGAGGGTGACGCGTCGGTGGAGGCCGCGCTGGTGTTCGCGCTCGAGCAGCTGAACGTCCGCTCGATCGTGGTCTGCGGGCATTCCTCGTGCGGTGCGATGAAGGCGTTGCACGCCGGGGCCCAGGTCCCCGGCGTGGACGCCTGGCTCGCCCATGCGCGACCGAGCCTGGAGCGGTTCCACGCGGGCCACCCGGTGGCGAGTGCGGCGCGGGAGGCCGGTTTCGGCGAGGTCGATCAGCTGGCGATGGTGAACGTCGCGGTGCAGCTCGAGTTGCTGCACCGGCACCCAGCGGTGCGCAAGGCGGTCGCCGAGCGCGGCGTCAAGGTGTCGGGCCTGTTCTTCGACATCGCCAGTGCCCGGGTGGTCGAGGTGACCGAGAACGGGCTCGCGCACATCGATGACGCGGGCCATCAGCCCGCTCCCGAACTCGTCTGATCGGACGGGGATGGGTGATCCCGCCCGGGCGGCCTGCCGGGCGGGGTCACCATGTCCGGGCGAGTGGGATCGCGATTCGCTGTGCCGGACCCTCGTACCCTGGGAAATGTGACGGCAGACCTCGAAACGAGCTCGGACGATCGGCCGACCCGCTGGCGCGCCTTCCGCGCCGGGCTCGAACGACGACCTACGCTGTACCTCGGCTACCGGATCGTGGTCGCGGTGGTCGGTGTAGCCGTGCTCGCGGCCGGTGTGCTCGCGATTCCCTATCCCGGTCCCGGCTGGGCGATCGTGTTCGCCGGGCTGGGCATCCTCGCCACCGAATTCGCTTGGGCGCACCGGGTCTTGACCTGGCTGCGGGACCGGTATCGGCAGTTGATGGACTGGTACTCCCGGCAAGGTCTGGCCGTGCAGGTGGCCGGGGCGGTCGGCACCGCCGCGCTGGTCGTGGCGACGCTGTGGGTATTGGGAACCTTCGGGCTTGTGGGTAGTTGGATCGGAGTCGAATGGGAATGGCTGCGCAGCCCCCTGTAACGGTGTCCACCGTTCCGGGGCGCATGCTCACCCAACCGGAATGGCTGGCCGCGCGTATCGCGGAGATGGGCCATTCCTGGGGGACCACGTCGCTGCGTATCGCGGGCACGCTGTGGTGGTGCATGGCCGCGTCCGCGCTGGTGGAGCAGATCGCGCGGGCGTACGCGCACGACGCGGACGCCCCCGAGGCCGCGCTGGACCGCCTGGAGTGCGAAGTGCGCCCCGACGGCGGCGTCGAACGGGTGCGCATCCCGGTGGACGGCGCCCGGGCTTCCGGTAGCGCATCGGCGCTGCGCGAGACGCTGGCGACCGTCATCCCGCCGGTCGCCCGGGTGTCGAGCGCAGGCGTCCCCGCGTTGTGGGCGATCGTGGCCGACGCGATCGGCAACCGCGCACTGGATGCCGGGTCGCCGGACGCGGGCGCACGGCTGGCCGCCGAGGTCGGCGGCAAACTTCCGGTTCCGCGTTTCGTCGAGATCGGCGGACGCACCTTCGTGCGGCGCATCTCCTGCTGCCTGGTGTTCGAGGTCCCCGGCTGCGAGATGTGCACCAGCTGCCCGAAACGTTCTGCCGCCGAACGCATCGCACTGCTCGCGGACCTGGCCGCCGAGGGCTGACCATCCGGCGCGCGACAACTCGACGGGAACGCCGGGAACTCCGGCGTCACCCGGAGAGAGACCCGAACGCAAATCTCGCGCCACCCGACCGCTACGGCCCAAAACCCGGAGGGGCGGGCCGAAGCGGCGGGACAGTAGCATGGTCGCGCCGGGCGAACTTGCGATCGGCCACCATCCAGCGGGACCCCGCCCGCGCACGAGAAACGCCAAGGAGAGCGCAGCCGTGACCACCTCAGCCGCCATCAGCCCAGTCGCCCTCGTCCGGGTGCCGGCCGGGACGACGGCGGGCGCCGCGGTGCGCGAGGCCGGACGGTCCACCAAGGGGCCGGAGACCGTCGTCGTCGTCCGGCTGGACGGCGAACTCAAGGATCTGTCCTGGACCCCGGACGAGGACGTCGACGTGGAGCCGGTCGCGGCGAACACCCCCGACGGCCGCAACGTCATCCGGCACTCCGCCGCGCATGTGCTCGCCCAAGCGGTGCAGCAGGAATTCCCCGAGGCCAAGCTGGGCATCGGTCCCTACATCAAGGACGGGTTCTACTACGACTTCCGGGTCGAGCGGCCGTTCACCCCGGAGGATCTGGCCAAGCTGGAATCCCGGATGAAGAAGATCGTCAAGGGCGCGCAGCGTTTCTCCCGCCGGGTGGTCGAGGTCGACGAGGCCAGGGTCGAACTGGCCGATGAGCCGTTCAAACTGGAGCTGATCAGCGACAAGTCCGGGATCGATGATCCGGAGGTCATGGAGGTCGGCGGCAAAGAGCTGACCATCTACGACAATCTGGATCCGCGCACCGGCGAGAAGATCTGGGGCGATCTGTGCCGCGGCCCGCACATCCCGACCACCAAGTTCATCCCGGCCTTCAAACTGACCCGCAGCTCGGCCGCCTACTGGCGCGGTGACCAGAGCCGGGAGGACCTGCAGCGCGTCTACGGCACCGCGTGGGAGTCCCAGGAGGCGCTCGACGAGCACCTGCACCTGCTCGCCGAGGCGGAGCGCCGCGATCACCGCAAGCTCGGCCTGGAGCTGGATCTGTTCAGCTTCCCCGACGAGCTCGGTTCCGGTCTCCCGGTGTTCCACCCCAAGGGCGGCATCATCCGCAAGGAGCTGGAGGAGTACTCGCGCCGCAGGCACGTCGCGGCGGGCTACGAGTTCGTCAACACCCCGCACATCACCAAGGGCCACCTGTTCGAGGTCTCCGGCCACCTGGACTGGTACCGCGACGGCATGTTCCCTGCGATGCACCTGGACGCCGAGCTCAACGAGGACGGCACGGTCCGCAAGCCCGGCCAGGACTACTACGTCAAGCCGATGAACTGCCCGATGCACAACCTGATCTTCCGTGCCCGCGGCCGGTCGTATCGGGAGCTGCCGCTGCGGCTGTTCGAGTTCGGCTCGGTCTACCGCTACGAGAAGTCCGGCGTGGTGCACGGCCTGACCCGGGTGCGCGGCATGACTCAGGACGACGCGCACATCTACTGCACCAAAGAGCAGATGCACAGCGAACTGACCGACACGCTGCGGTTCGTGCTGGATCTGCTGAAGGACTACGGCCTCGACGACTTCTACCTCGAGCTGTCCACCAAGGACCCGAAGAAGTTCGTCGGTTCCGACGAGATCTGGGAGGAGGCCACCGAGACCTTGTCCAAGGTCGCCTCGGCCTCCGGTCTCGAGCTGGTGCCCGATCCCGGCGGCGCCGCCTTCTACGGCCCGAAGATCTCCGTGCAGGCCAAGGACGCGCTGGGGCGCACCTGGCAGATGTCGACCATCCAGCTCGACTTCAACCTGCCCGAGCGCTTCGACCTGGAGTACACCGCGTCGGACGGCACCAAGCAGCGGCCGGTCATGATCCACCGCGCGCTGTTCGGGTCGATCGAGCGCTTCTTCGGTGTGCTCACCGAGCACTACGCGGGCGCGTTCCCGGCCTGGCTGTCTCCGGTGCAGGTCGTCGGCATCCCGGTCGCGGATACCTTTGCCCCGCACCTGGATCGGGTGATCGAACGGTTGCAGGACGAGGGCATCCGGGCACAGGTGGACCGCAGCGACGACCGGATGCAGAAGAAGATCTTCAACAACACCGCCCAGAAGGTGCCGTTCATGCTGCTCGCCGGTGAGCGCGACGTGAACGCGAACGCCGTGAGCTTCCGCTTCCGCGACGGTACCCAGGTCAACGGCGTGCCGGTCGACGACGCGGTGGCCACCATCGTCGCGTGGATCGCCCACCGGGAGAACGCGTCGCCGACGGCCGAGGGTTTCGAAATCCGATCAGCGAACAAGGGTGGGGCATGACCGAGCGGACGGTGCCGGAGGGGCTCGCGGATCTGGACGGGACCGCGACCTCGGCCGAGCCGGGCAGCATCGTGGACACCGGCGCCGGCGAACCGGATCGGCTGCAGCGCCTGTGGACGCCGTATCGCATGTCCTACATCGCGGAGGCGGCCACCCCTCCCAAGGATTCGACCGGCCACCCCTTCACCGACATCCCGAAGATGTCCGACGAGGACGGATTGGTCGTCGCCAGGGGCGAGTTGGTGTACGCCGTGCTGAACCTGTACCCGTACAACCCGGGACACATGATGGTGGTGCCGTACCGCAAGGTGGCGAACCTGGAGGATCTCACCGAGGCGGAGAGCGCCGAGTTGATGGCCTTCACCCAGCAGGCGATCCGGGTGATGAAGAAGGTGTCCCGGCCGCACGGCTTCAACGTGGGGCTGAATCTCGGCGGGGTGGCCGGTGGGTCGCTGGCCGACCACCTGCACCAGCACATCGTCCCGCGCTGGGGTGGCGACGCGAACTTCATCACGGTCATCGGCGGGGCGAAGGTGATGCCGCAACTGCTGCGGGAGACCAGGGCGCTGCTGTCGGCGGCCTGGAAGGAGGCCTAGATGAGCGACCGGGCGGGTCGGCCGTGCTGAGTTTCTTCGGCCGCGAGACGTTCGCCAAGGCGACTGCTCCACTGGGCCGCGCGCTGGTCGGCACCGGACTGACGCCGGACGCGATGACGCTGATCGGCACCACCGCCTCCATCGTCGCCGCGGTCACGCTCTTCCCGACCGGACACCTGTTCTGGGGAACCATGGTGATCTGGTTGTTCGTCATGTTCGACATGCTCGACGGGGCGATGGCGCGGGCACGCGGCGGCGGCACGAAGTACGGCGCGGTGCTGGACGCCACCTGTGACCGGCTGGCCGACGGGGCCATCTTCGGCGGGCTGGCCTGGTGGGCGGTCTTCCACGAGCAGCACAAGCCGTTGTTCGCCGCGACGCTGGTCGTCTTGGTGACCTCTCAGGTGATCTCTTATGCGAAGGCACGCGCCGAGGCCAGTGGGCTGTCCGCGGACGGCGGCCTCATCGAGCGGCCGGACCGGCTGATCATCGTGCTGGTGGGAGCCGGATTCACCGGCATCGGGGGCTACTGGGGGATCGAATGGCTGACCTACGCGGTGCACGTGGCCATGTGGATCCTCGCCGTGCTCAGCATCGTCACCGTTGTTCAGCGGGTGCTGGCCGTACGCAACTCGCCGGGAGCGCGCACCGTGATCCCGACCGGGCAGTCGCAGCGCCCTGGCGCGGGCACCGCCGGCACGTCGGGGCTTCCGACGTGACCTCACCCGATGCCGGGCGCGAACCGATCGACGGTGGCGTCCGGGTATCCGTCACGATGAATTGCGGACCTGCGGCTCGGGAGCTCGGATGACGATCGGGGAACAGCTCGGCGCCGCCGGATACGCGGCGGGGTGGCGATTGGTGCGTGCGCTGCCGGAGCCGACTGCACGACGATTGTTCGAGTGGGGCGCCGACCGGGTTGCCCGTCGCGCCAATCGGGAATTCCACGCGGGCGGCGAGCCGAACCAGTTGCGGCGCAATCTGGCGCGCGTGCTCGGTGTGCTTCCCGCCGACGTGCCGGACGAACTGATCGTCGCCAGCATGCGGTCCTACGCGCGGTACTGGCGGGAGGCGTTCCGGCTGCCCACGATGGACCATGCCGCGATCGACTATGACGTCGGCGGGTTGGAGCATCTGGATGCCGCAATCGCGAAGGGCCGAGGCGTGCTCTTGGTGCTGCCGCATTCCGGCAACTGGGACATTGCGGGCGTCTGGCTGGTCCAGCACTACGGCGGCCCCACCACCGTGGCCGAGCGGCTGAAGCCGGAGTCGCTGTTCGAGCGGTTCGTCGCTTATCGGGAGAGCCTCGGCTTCGAGGTGATCCCGCTGACCGGCGGTGAGCAGCCGCCGTTCGGTCTGCTGGCGGCCCGACTGCGACAGAACAAGATCGTGTGCCTGCTGGGCGAACGCGACCTCACCGGCAAGGGCGTGCCCGTGCAGTTCTTCGGTGAGCGCACCTGGATGCCGGCGGGTGCGGCGAAACTGGCGATCGAGACCGGCGCGGCATTGCTGCCGGTGCACGCCTGGTTCGAGGTAGACGCCGATGGCCGAGAGGACTGGGGACTGAAAGTCGAAGCGCCGCTGAATGTTTCCGATGGCGTGGCGGCGGCCACCCAGGCGTTGGCGGAAACTTTCGCGGCGAATATCGCCGAGCACCCCGCGGATTGGCACATGCTGCAACCATTGTGGGAGAGCGATCTCTCGCCGCAGCGGCGTGCCAGGATCGCCACCGCGCAGGCGAGCATCAAAGCCGAACAGGGGGACGTATCGCCATGAAGATCGGCATGGTCTGCCCCTATTCGTTCGACGTCCCCGGTGGGGTGCAGGCGCATGTGGTCGAACTGGCGCGAGTGTTCATCGAACGCGGGCACAAGGTGAGCGTCCTGGCGCCCGCGTCCGAGGGCACCCCGCTGCCGGAGTTCGTGGTGTCGGCGGGGCGCGCCGTGGCCATCCCGTACAACGGGTCGGTGGCGCGGCTGTCGTTCGGGCCCATGGCCTACACCAGGATCCGCCGGTGGATCGAGGGCAACGACTTCGACGTGCTGCACATCCACGAGCCGAACGCGCCGAGCCTGTCCATGCTCGCGCTGAAGATCGCCGAGGGTCCGATCGTGGCGACCTTCCACACCTCTACGACGAAATCGCTGGTGCTGAGCACTTTTCAGGGTGTGCTGCGGCCGTATCACGAGAAGATCTCCGGTCGTATCGCGGTGTCCGAGCTCGCGCGCCGCTGGCAGGTCGAGGCGCTCGGCTCGGACGCGGTGGAGATCCCCAACGGCGTCGACGTCCCTGCGTTCGCGCGCGCGCCGATGTTGCCTGGTTATCCGCGCCCCGGCGGGACGGTGCTGTTCCTGGGGCGCTACGACGAGCCGCGCAAGGGGATGGAGGTCCTGCTCGGCGCGCTGCCCGAGCTGGTGCGCAAACATCCCGACGTCGAGATCCTGATCGTCGGCCGCGGCGACGAGGACCGGTTGCGCCGGGAAGCGGGCGACCTGTCCGGCCACTTGCGTTTCCTCGGCCAGGTGTCCGACGAGGAGAAGGCTTCCGCGATGCGGAGCGCGGACGTGTACGTGGCGCCCAACCTGGGCGGCGAGAGCTTCGGCATCATCCTGATCGAGGCGATGGCGGCGGGCACCGCGGTCGTGGCCAGTGAATTGGACGCTTTCCGCCGGGTACTGCGGGACGGTTCGGCGGGCATGCTGGTCCCGGTCGGCGACTCGGCGGCGCTGGCCACCGCGCTGCATGCCGTACTCACCGATGAGGTGCGCAGGGAGGGGCTCGTGCACACCGCGACCCAGGTCGTCGGCGAGTACGACTGGCCGGTGGTGGCCGAACAGATCCTGCGCGTCTACGAGACGGTGACCGTGGGCGACACGAGAGTGCGGGCCGCAGGATGATCACCTTCTCCGCGACGACCGTTCTCGTCCTCGCGCTGATCGCGGCGGTCGTCGTCGCCATCGGTCTGTGGGCGTACTCCACCGCCAACCGGCTCGACCGGCTGCACGTCCGCTCGGATCAGTCCTGGCAGGCGCTCGACGCGGCGCTGGCCCGCCGGGCGGTGGTGGCCAGGTCGGTCGCCATGGCGATCGCGGGTCCGGTGTCCGATCCGGCTCTGTCGGAGCAGGCCGGACAACTGGCAGCGCTGGCGGACCGGGCCGAGCGCGCCGGGCGCGCCGAGCGCGAGACCGTGGAGAACCAATTGTCCACCGCGCTGTCGGCGGTCGACATCGGCACGCTGCGCCCGCAACTCGTCGCCGAACTGGCCGACGCCGAGGCCAGGGTGCTGATCGCACGCCGCTTCCACAACGACGCCGTACGCGACACGCTGGCGCTGCGCACGCGCCGACCGGTCCGCGTCCTGCACCTGGGGGGTACCGCGCCGCTGCCGTCCTACTTCGAGATCACCGAGCGCGCTACCCCGGCCGCGTCCACCGGCCTCGCGGTGGACACCATCCGCACCACCGCGCGGGTGGTGCTGTTCGACGAGAACGACCGGACTCTGCTGATGCGCGGCAACGATCCGAAGACGCCGCAGGTGTCGTTCTGGTTCACCGTCGGCGGCGGCGTGGAGCCGGGGGAGAGCCTGCGCGCGGCGGCGGTACGGGAACTGTACGAGGAGACCGGATATCGCGGGGATCCGGCCGCCCTGCGCGGTCCGATCTGGCGGCGGGTAGCGGTATTCCCCTTCAACGGGGAGCTGATCCGGAGCGAGGAGTTGTTCTTCGCCCTGCGGGTGCGTGGTTTCGACCCGCAACCGGCGAACCTGACCGCGATCGAACGCCGCTCCATCACCGGGCACCGATGGTGCACCGCCGCCGACATCGTCACGCTGGACCGCTCCGGCGAAACCGTCTACCCGTATCACCTGGACGAACTGCTGGCCGAAGCAGCTCAGGCCGCGTCGGGCACCGGCGATCCGGAGGTCCGCTCCATCCGCTGACCGGCCACGGAAGACGTGTGATGTGTTTCACGATCGTGATAGCGTCGCGATGATCCAGGGCGCCGAAGGGTACTGCTGTCGGGGACGCATGTGCTTTCGGTGTCGTGGTCCCGCTGACGGCGGGGCTGTTCCTGTTCGGTTGTGGAGGTAGTTGGTTCATGTCGTACCTGCTGTTCGATTTCCTGTTGCCGCTGATCGGTCCCGCGGCCGCGGAGTACTGGGCGCAGTTGCTGGTGGTCGGCCCGCTGTGATCGTGCGCCCGGCGCGGACCGGGCAGGCCAGTGCGGCGCCGGGACGGCACCGCCGCCGATCCTTCCCGGCGTAAGGCGCCATTACCGAGATCACACCAGGCCAGTGCACTCCAACTGGCTATCAAGTGGCCTTTTGCGCCCACCTAGAATCGTGGCGTTCGTATGCGAGTGATCGATTTGGCGCACATGCCTGGAGGAGTTTGCCGTGACCACCCCCGAGACCACCCAGACCGTCGGTACCGCCCGCGTGAAGCGCGGCATGGCCGAGATGCTCAAGGGTGGGGTGATCATGGATGTCGTCACGCCGGAGCAGGCCAAGATCGCCGAGGACGCCGGTGCGGTCGCGGTGATGGCGCTGGAACGCGTCCCCGCCGACATCCGTGCCCAGGGCGGGGTCTCCCGGATGAGCGACCCGGACATGATCGACGGCATCATCAACGCGGTCTCCATCCCGGTCATGGCGAAGGCACGCATCGGCCACTTCGTCGAGGCGCAGATCCTGCAGAGCCTCGGTGTCGACTACATCGATGAGTCCGAGGTGCTCACCCCCGCGGACTACGCCAACCACATCGACAAGTGGAACTTCACCGTGCCGTTCGTCTGCGGCGCCACCAACCTCGGCGAGGCCTTGCGTCGAATCACCGAGGGCGCGGCCATGATTCGCTCCAAGGGCGAGGCCGGTACCGGTGACGTCTCCAACGCGACCACGCACATGCGCAAGATCCGCCAGGAGATCCGTCGCCTGTCGTCGCTGCCCGAGGACGAGTTGTTCGTCGCGGCCAAGGAGTTGCAGGCGCCCTACGAGCTGGTCCGTGAGATCGCCGAGACGGGCAAGCTGCCTGTCGTGCTGTTCACCGCGGGCGGCATCGCCACTCCCGCCGACGCCGCGATGATGATGCAGCTCGGGGCCGAGGGCGTGTTCGTGGGGTCGGGCATCTTCAAGTCCGGCAACCCGGCGCAGCGCGCCGCCGCCATCGTCAAGGCCACCACGTTCTACGACGACCCGGACGTGCTGGCGAAGGTGTCGCGCGGGCTCGGCGAGGCCATGGTCGGCATCAACGTCGAAGAGATCGCCCAGCCGCACCGCCTGGCCGAGCGCGGCTGGTGATTTCCGGCCGGTAGCGTCGGCCGCGTGGAGTTGCGGCAGCTGCGGTACTTCGTGGTCCTGGCGGAGGAATTGCACTTCCGCCGGGCCGCGGAGCGATTGTTCATCTCGACGCCGACGCTCAGCCAGCAGATCAAGGTGCTGGAGCGGGAGCTGGGCGGCCCCTTGCTGGTCCGGGAGCCGCGGGTGGAGCTGACGGCCGCGGGCGCGGTGCTGCTGCGCTCCGGTAGGAACGTGCTGCGCGCGATGGATGAGGCGATGCGCGAGACCAGGCGCGCTGCCGCCGCCGGTGCCCCGGTGCTGCGTCTCGGGCTGTTGAACGGCGTCCCGCCCTGGCTGCCCGCCCACATCGGCGGCCTGCTCACCGCCGCGCTGCCCGATGCCCGGATGGTGCTCACCGGTGGGACCACCGCCGATCAGGTGCGTTTTCTCGATGACGACGAAGTCGATCTCGCGTTGGTCCGCGCCCCGGTGGAGCTGCCCGAACGCTTCGCGCAACGTCCGGTGGCCCGCGAGGAGCTGGGCGTCGTGATGTCCGAGCGGCATCCGCTCGCCGGGGCGGCGGCGGCGCCGCTGGACCCGGCCGAGCTCGATGGGCACGAGTTGATCTTGTTCTCTCGCGAATCCGCCGCGGGCCTGCATAATTCGCTGTTGCGTACACTCGCCGACCACGGCGCGGCGGTACGGCTGAGCGACAGCGCGATGGGCCATGCGCAGATGCTGGCCGTGCTGCCGTCACGTCCCGACGTGATCGGGCTCAGCTCGTCGCGCGTAAACGGACTGGCCGGTCTGGTTTGGCGGCCGTTACGTGGCGCGCCCCTGCGGGTGACCTATGCGATCGCCTGGCGCGCGGCGGTGCGCGATCCGGCCGTCGCGGCGCTGCTCGCGGCACTGGCATCCGAACTGTCGCCGGAATGAGCCCGCCGGGACCGCTTCCGATGCTAGGTTCACTTCTTACGGCGGCCAGAAGGTCGTCTCATGGTTCTCACAATCACGCTCAGTAGCTTCGCCATTCGATGGCCGTCCCGGCCATATCGCGCCCTATCACCGTCGGATCGATCCGAGCGCAAAGGACGAACAGTTGAAGCTTCTCAAGACCGGACGCATCGCAGCAGCGGGCCTGGCTCTCGTGGCCGCCCTCGGCCTGGCCGCCTGCGGCAGCGACGACAAGAGCGATTCGCACAGCTCCACTCACACCACCGCCGCCGCTTCGGCGACCGCGAAGGTACCTGCCCCGCCCACCAAAGAAGAACTCAACGCCAACCTGCAGCGTGCGCTCGACCCCGCGGTGCCGAACGAGGAGAAGCTCGACCTCGTGCAGGGCATCGAGGCCGATCCGAGCCTGCCGAACCGCTTGGCCCAGGCGTTTCAGCAGGCCAACGCCACGGCAGTGGTCACAGGCGTGACCGCCTTCGGTGACACGGTCACCGCCCAGGCCACGTTCACCGTCAACGGGCAGGCGAACCAGGTCGACGTTCCGTTCGTCCTCGAAGACGGCAAGTGGAAGGTCCAGAAGGCCTGGGCCTGCCAGGCGCTGGCCAACCTGAACCAGCAGTCCCCGGCCTGCACCGCGTGATGACGGGAGCCGGCCCGGCGCGCGGGCGGTGACGTTCGTTTCGTCGGACCGGCGTCGGCTCCATCCACCGCGGTCCGTGCGCCGAATCGGTCCACGGCCTGCGGTGTT
This sequence comes from Nocardia sp. NPDC051900, assembly GCF_044452545.1. NCBI lineage: Bacteria > Bacillati > Actinomycetota > Actinomycetes > Mycobacteriales > Nocardiaceae > Nocardia > Nocardia sp. NPDC051900. Next base: position 155,524 of record NZ_JBITBU010000009.1, read on the forward strand.
AGCCCGTGCCTAAGGCGTATTCGGCAGTGCGACATGGACTCTCGACCGCCGCGATGGTCGGGTGGAGTCATGACAGCAAGCAGCACAACACCCGAACGCGTCGTCATCGTTGGCGGCAGCTCCGGCATGGGACTCGCGCTGGCGGCATCGCTGATCGATACGGGCGCGCAGGTCACCATCGCGGGCCGTTCCGCCGAACGGCTCGCCGCGGCGGAGCGCACCTTGTCCGCGGGGCCGGGCACGGTGCGCTCGGTCGTCGCGGACATCACCCGCGAAGCCGACCTCGAGCGTTTGTTCGCCGAATCGGAGCCGGTCGATCATGTCGTCACCACCGCCGCCGATGTCACCGGCGCCTACCAGCAGCTGGATCGGTTCGACGCCGACCTGGCTCGGAACCTCGTTTCCGCCAAATTGATCGGCCCCATGCTGCTCGCCAAGCACGCCCGGGTCGTACCGGGCGGCTCGGTGACGTTCACTTCCGGCGTCGCGGCGTATCGGCCCGCGCCGGGCGGCGCCATGGTGGCGGCGGTCAACGGCGCGCTCGCCTCGCTGGCCTACGCGCTGGCCCTGGAGCTCGGCCCGGTCCGCGTCAACGTGGTCTCGCCGGGGTGGGTCGACACACCGATCTGGGACACCATCGCCGGGCCCGCGAAAACCGAACGTCACCAGCAGCTCGCCGCACGCCTGCCCGTCGGGCGCATCGGCCGCCCTTCCGATATCGCGCAGGCGATGCTGGGCGTGATGCGCAATCCCTTCATCACCGGCACGGTCCTGCACGTGGACGGCGGGCATCGGCTGGTCTGACCGCTGGGCGCCGGAAACGCATATGGCTACGTGGTTATGCGCATCCAATGATGAGATTGTGCCTCACCGCAGAAGCCGAGCTCGAGCGGTAATCGGCAAGGACCCGGGAACCTAGTCGGCCCGGTCCTGGTCGACTCGAAGCGCCGGACGATCAGGGTGGTCCCAGCGCACGAAGAAGGTCGGCGTGTAGGGGTGATCGGCATCGTGCCGCAGCAAGGCCGGGATGGTCCACTGCGCGTCGGGCGGGGTACGGCGGCGGAGCGCGGCCTCGGACAGGTCCAGCCGGAGGATCAGGTCGGCGTCGAGGTGGCGGCCCGCGAGCATCGGGCCAGCGACGACAACGGTGGTCGCGGCCGGCGCCGTGCGGATCGCGGCGCGCGCGGAGCGGTCGGCGGCTTCATCCCACAACGCGGGCAGCCACCGGCCGTGCTCGCGCAGAGACTCCACGACTTCGCGGCGCAGCGCGGCGTAGTCGAACCACGCGGTGCGATAGGACATCTCGTCGGTGCGGCCGAACTCCATGCGCAGCGAGGCGGGACGCACGAAGTCGTGCAGGGAGACCACGTGGGCCGACCGGCCCGCATCGCGCAGCGCCTCCACGATCCGGTCGGCGAACGTCACCGGCTGTGCGGCATCCGCGCCGTCGACGGCGATCACCGTGTGTGCGTTCGCGGTCAGCACGGGCTGGATCACCTGCGTGACGAGGGCGTCGGGCGTGATGGGCAGGAAGCGCGGCACCCATCCATCTCAGCAAAGTGCGACGGCCGGTGCGGCGTGGGCGTAGCCAGGCGTTCACCGGCGGCCGAACGGCGACGCCGTGAGCGGCCGGGATAATCTCTGCGCATGGCGACAATCGAAGAGGCGCTGGAGATAGAGCGGCTGGAGCGGGACATCTTCCGTGGCGCGTCCACCAAGACCCAGCTCGCGCGCACGTTCGGCGGCCAGGTTGCCGGCCAGGCGCTCGTGTCCGCGGTCCGGACGGTGGAACCGCGATTCCAGGTGCACTCCCTGCACGGCTATTTCCTCCGTCCGGGCAATCCGCAGGAGCCGACGGTCTATCAGGTCGAGCGCATCCGGGACGGGCGGTCGTTCTGCACCCGCCGGGTGACCGGCATCCAGGACGGCGCCGCGATATTCACCATGTCGGCCTCGTTCCACGTCGGCGACGAAGGGCCCGAGCATCAAGATGTCATGCCCGATGTCCCGATGCCGGAGGATCTGCCCGACGCCAGCACCACGATGACGCCAGAACGGCTATGGGCGATGCGGGAGTGGGAACACTGGGACATACGCATGGTCCCGCACGAGAACGTGTCCCGCCGCGATGGTGTGGTCTCCCAGCAGCAGGTGTGGTTCCGCTACCGGCACCTGCTGCCCGACGATCCGCTGGTGCACGTGTGCACCCTCGCCTACATGAGCGATATGACGCTGCTGGGTTCCTCGAAGGTGATCCATCCCGACGAGCCGACCCAGAATGCCTCGCTCGACCACGCGATGTGGTTCTTGCGCCCGTTCCGCGCCGACGAATGGCTGCTCTACGACCAGTCCTCGCCCTCAGCGGCTTTCGGCCGGGGGCTGACCGGCGGCAAGATCTTCACCCGAGAAGGCACGCTGGTCGCGGCCGTGGTGCAGGAAGGCCTCATCCGCAGGCTGCGGGAGGACTGACCCGGCGGCCATCGCGACGCGGATGCGGCCGACCGTGAGCGGGCCCACATCGGTACGGCTCGTAAGCTTTCCGGCGTGAACGCTTCCTCGGTCACCGCACCCGCCGCCGACACCGGACAGGCGCCGTCCCGTCCCACGATCGGCGTGCTCGCGCTGCAAGGCGACGTCCGGGAGCACGTCGCCGCGCTCGCGCACTGCGGCGCCGAGCCGGTGCTGGTCCGGCGCGAGTCGGAGCTCGCGGCCGTGGACGCGCTCGTGCTGCCCGGTGGCGAGTCGACCGCGATCAGCAAGCTGCTGCAGGCCTTCGACCTGCTGGAGCCGCTGCGCGCGCGGCTGCGCGACGGTATGCCCGCGTTCGGTTCCTGTGCGGGCATGATCCTGCTCGCCTCGGAGGTGCTCGACACCCGCCCGGACGCCCAGCATCTGTCCGGCATCGATATGACGGTGCGGCGCAACGCGTTCGGCCGTCAGGTCGACTCGTTCGAAACCGACCTGCCGTTCTCCGGCCTGACCGACGGCCCGGTGCGAGCGGTGTTCATCCGCGCACCGTGGGTCGAGCGGGCGGGTGCGGGCGTCGAGGTGCTGGCCACGGTGCCGGATGGCCCCGCCGCGGGCCGGATCGTCGCGGTGCGGCAGGGCAACGTCCTGGCGACGTCGTTCCATCCCGAGGTCACCGGCGATCTGCGGGTGCACCGCATGTTCGTGGAGATCGTCCGTTCGGCCGCCGCGTAGTCGGGGCCGCTCTGTACGGCCGTGGTGGAGGCCCGAGTAGGCTGGAGAAGTTGTCCGCCCGGCGGTGCCGGTACCGTACACACGACCAGACGTGCCACCGACCTGAAGGAAGTAGGGAATGAGCGGCCACTCCAAATGGGCCACCACCAAGCACAAGAAGGCTGCGATCGACGCGAAGCGCGGCAAGCTGTTCGCGAAGTTGATCAAGAACATCGAGGTGGCGGCCCGGACCGGTGGCGGTGACCCGGAAGGCAACCCGACGCTGTACGACGCCATCCAGAAGGCGAAGAAGTCGTCGGTCCCCAACGACAACATCGAGCGCGCCCGCAAGCGCGGCGGCGGCGAGGAAGCCGGCGGCGCCGACTGGCAGACGATCATGTACGAGGGCTACGGTCCCAACGGCGTCGCCGTGCTGATCGAGTGCCTCACCGACAATCGCAACCGGGCCGCGGGCGAGGTGCGGGTCGCGATGACGCGCAACGGCGGCAACATGGCCGACCCTGGCTCGGTGGCCTACCTGTTCCATCGCAAGGGCATCGTCACCCTGGAGAAGAACGGGCTGTCCGAGGACGACGTGTTGCTGGCCGTGCTCGACGCGGGCGCCGAGGAGGTCAACGATCTCGGCGAGTCGTTCGAGATCGTCAGCGAGCCGGGCGATCTGATCGCGGTCCGCTCCGCGCTGCAGGGCGCCGGTATCGACTACGACTCCGCCGAATCCGGCTTCCAGCCGTCGGTGTCGGTCGCGGTGGACGTCGACGGCGCCCGCAAGGTGATCAAGCTCGTGGATGCCCTCGAGGACAGCGACGACGTGCAGAACGTCTACACCAACGTCGACATCCCGGACGACGTGCTCGCTGAACTCGAGGACTAGTCGATCGACCGCGCGCCGTACTCCCGCACGGCGGGATGCTGAGCGCGAAATCGGGGCGGCCGGTCTGTGTACGGGCCGCCCCGAGTGGGTTCATTCCTGGTTCCCAGCGCACCGCTCGGCGGCCGCACCCCCACCTTCCGGTCGGCGCTGCGGCCGCCGGAGAGGTGGGACCGGACTCACTCCGCGATCTCGGTGCGGTCGCACCACTCGTACACGCGCAGCCGCCCTTCAGGCGTGTCCTGCTCCCGCTGACTGACCTTGAAGTGCTCGTATCCGCCCCGGAACGGCACCTTCAATTCCACGCCGGGTGGGGTGATCGGGACGATGCGCGAGGGCAGATCGTGCGGCCCGCCTTCGAGGACTGCTTTTGCGCCTTTGCTCATCCTGGGATGGTAGAAGCGCGAAGGGCCTGATCGTGGCATATTTCATGGCACGGTGAGTACCAATTTGCCGACGGTTCGCCCGGTATCGCCGAGCGCGTGCGCGTCGGCTGCCGCGGACAGCGGGAACGACCGGGCGACCGCCGGGCGCAACGCGCCGGATTCGACGAGTCCGGCGAGAGCGAGCATGCCCGCGTGATCGTGCTCCACCAGCATCCTGATCGCGCGCACGCCCAGCGCCTCCGCCTCGCCTGCCAAGTCGACCGCGCCGAAGGCCCGCAACGTCACCAGCAGTCCGCCGGGACTCAGGGTGCGCAGGGACCGGATGCTGTTGTCGTCGTCGATCGAGTCCAGCACCACGTCGACGTCGCGGACCGCCTCGGCGACGTCGGTGTCGCGATAGTCGATCACCTCGTCGGCGCCGATATCGCGCAGGAACGCGTGGTTCGGCGCGCTGGCGGTGCCGATGACGTACGCCCCGCGCGCTTTGGCGATCTGAACCGCGAAGTGGCCGACGCCGCCCGCTGCCGCATGGATCAGTACGCGTTGCCCGGGGCTGAGCCCGGCGGTGTCGACCAGCGCCTGCCAGGCGGTGAGCGCGGCGAGCGGGATCGCCGCCGCTTGTGTGTGGTCGAGTGCGGCCGGTTTGGGGGCGAAGGCGCGGGCGGGGCCGACGACGTATTCGGCGCAGGAACCGTGGCCGTACGGGTAAGGGAGCATGCCGAACACCTCGTCGCCGGGGCGGAACAGGGTGACGCCGATGCCGGTGGCCGCGACCTCGCCGGAGACGTCCCAGCCGAGGACGAACGGCGGCTCGGGAAGGAACAGTCCCGCGGTGGCGCGATGGCGCCAGTCGGTCGGGTTGAGCCCGGCCGCGCGGACCCGGACCAGGATCTGGCCGGGGCCGGCCACCGGCTGCGGCAGCTTCACTTCGGTGAGCACCTCGGGTCCGCCGAGGGTCTGCTGGCTGATCGCGCGCATGGTCGCGGTGCTGTCGATTTCGGTCACGGCTGTCAGCCTGCCGGTATCCGACGGCAAAGAAAATGGCACGATTGCCATTCTTCGATATGATCATGCCATGGATTCGACGGTGCCTCATCGAGTGGTGGTGTTGGCGCTGGCGGGGGTCTACCCCTTCGAACTCGGTATCCCGAATCGGGTTTTCGGCAGTGCGGCAGGTAGATACGAGGTGATCACCTGCTCGGTCGACGGTCGTCCGGTGCGCAGCGCAGCCGATTTCGACATCGCGGTGGCCCACGACAGCCGCGCCTTGCGGAACGCCGACACCGTGGTGCTGCCCGCCTGCGATACCACGACGGCTCTTACCGGCACCCTGCCGCAGCCGGTGCTCGACGCGTTCGCGCTGATTCCGGCGGGGGCCAGGATCGTCGCGATCTGTACCGGCGCCTTCATCGCCGCGGCCGCGGGGCTGCTCGATGATCGACCGGCCACAACGCACTGGAATCAGGCCGGTCTGTTCCGGCGCACCTTCCCGCGGGTCCGCCTCGACCCGGACGTGCTCTATGTCGATGACGGGGACGTCCTCACGTCGGCGGGCGCCGCGGCAGGACTGGACGTCTGCCTGCATCTGGTGCGGCGCGATCACGGCAGCGCCGTCGCGAACGCGGTCGCGCGCCGCTGCGTCGTTCCCCCGTGGCGCGACGGCGGCCAAGCGCAATACATCGAGCAACCCGTGCCGCCCGAGACGTCGGCCGGGACCGCCGCGGTCCGGCAATGGGCTCTGGAGAACCTGCGCCATCCGCTGACCGTCGATGAACTGGCAGCCCGCGCCCGGATGAGTAAACGAACCTTCGCCCGGCGCTTCCGCGACGAGGTCGGCATGAGCCCGGGACGGTGGCTGATCCAGCAGCGGGTCTTCCGCGCCAGGCATTTGCTGGAAACCACCGACCTGACCGTCGATCGCATCGCGGGCGAGGTCGGCTTCGCCACCGGGACTTCGTTGCGTCAACATCTGGCCGACGCGATCGGCGTGTCACCGCAGGCTTATCGGCGTACGTTCCGTGCACGAGCAGGCGCCGCGGCGAGCTGAACGCCGGTGCGCCGACCGGTTCAGTCGGCGGCCGTGACGGGCAGACCCACGCGGCCTGCGATCCACGGCAGCGACGAGGTGAACGCTGCCGAAGCGAACTGCCAGGTGTGGCCGCCCTGGGTGGTGTAGACGGTGCAATCGATGCCTACCGCGCGTCCCGCGGCGCAGAGTTTGTCGGCGGCTCCGACCTCACCGGAATCGGGTATCCCGTCACGGCCGCCGAGGCCCGCGCGGTCGTCGTCTGGAACGGGCGCGCGCCTCGTCCCCCCGCCGGAGCGTTGTGCGGGGACGAGGTCGTCGAACAGGCCGGCGACGCCGCTGTAGGGACCGTGCGCGGCCATGACGGTCAGCGGGTCGAACGCGGCCCATGCGGCGGAGTCACCGCCGAAGAGCCGGGCGATGGTCTGCTCCTTGGTGCCGGACGACGGCCCGAGGTCACCGGCGATGTCGAGGAAGGTGTGGACCAGATCGGGGTGCATGACCGCGAGGTCCACCGCGCAGGTGCCGCCCATGGACCAGCCGACCACCGCCCAATTCGCGGGATCGGCCGAGGCGCCGAACCGCGATTCGACATAGGCGGGCACGTCCTCGGTCAGATGGTCGGCGGCGTCGCCGCGCGGGCCGTCGACGCATTCGGTGTCGTTGTTGAAGCTGCCGCTGGAGTCGACGAAGACGAGGATCGGCGCGCGTCCGCCGTTGGCCTTGGTGAAGCTGTCCAGGGCGGGCATGATCTGGCCACTGCGGATCCAGTCCGCCGGCGTGTTGAACTCGCCGCCGATCATCATCACCACCGGCAGAGCGGGCGGGGTCGGCCCGGCGAACCACGAGGGTGGCAGGTAGACGTATTCGGTGCGGTGCGGGAATCCGCTGCCCGCGTCGGGAATGCGCACCGGCACCAGTTTGCCGTCGGTAACGGCGGTGTTCCGCAGGCCGGGCAACGCCGAGAGGTCGGTTTCGTGCGGGAGCGGACCCGCGGTGACCGCGCCCCAGGCGGCCTGCACGGTGGGGTAGTAGCCGACCCACTGGTTCAGCACGATTCCGGTGCTCACCAGGGTCAGCGGGATGGCGAGGACCGCGATCCCGCGCCGCCACCAGCGTGCGCCAGGCCAGCCGACGACCGCGACGGCGATGGCGACGGCGGTCGCGCCGACCCACGCCCACAATCGGGTGGGCGCCGGATCGGAGGCCAGTCCCTCGTCGGCCACGTACCACGCGGCGCCCAGCGCTCCCGCGACGCCGAGTGCCACGCAGACCGGCAGCTGGATCAGCCACCACCGTCTGCCGCGCCGAGCGACGGCGAGCAGCACGACCACCGCGGCGAGGAGCGCGACGGTCACCGGCAGCCAGCCGTGCAGCAGTGAGATCCCGTGGTGGAAGGTGTGCTGCTGGTTCGAGGCCGGACTCGCCGGGGGAACCTGCGGTGGCGCCGGGGACGTGGGCGCGGCGAGTATCGGCACGTCCGGCATTGTGCAGGCGGTTCCTCGAGAGACGCTGTGAATCGGCTCAGGTCCTCCTGTGCGACCGGCCCGAAATGTTGTCGTGCCGTCCGGGGTACGCGAGGAGAATGCGAGCATGGTCGAACTGGTGCTGGTGCGCGGCGACATCACCGAACAGGAGGTCGACGCGGTGGTCAACGCGGCGAATTCGTCGCTGCTCGGCGGCGGGGGAGTGGACGGAGCGATCCACCGGCGCGGCGGCCCGGAAATCCTGGCGGAATGCCGCCGATTGCGGGCGTCCCACTACGGAGCGGGACTTGCCACCGGAGCGGCGGTGGCCACCACGGCGGGTCGGCTTCCCGCGCGGTGGGTCATCCACACCGTCGGGCCGGTGTGGTCGGACGTCGAGGACCGCTCCGCTCTGCTGGCCTCCTGTTATCGCGAATCCTTGCGTGTGGCGGACGAATTGGGGGCGCGCACGGTCGCCTTCCCGGCGATCTCGACCGGGATCTTCGGCTGGCCGATGGACGACGGGGCGCGAATCGCTGTCGACACGGTTCGTACGACCGAGACGGCGGTATCGGAGGCGCGATTCGTTCTCTTCGACGAACGGGCTCACGGTGCGTTCGCGCGGCAGGTCTGCGGGACTTGAGACCTCCTGCGCCGGCAGCCGCCGTGTCGTCACGGGTACGGCAGGTCCGCAGCACCGGTGGGCCGAACTTGTCGGTCCTCGCTGACATAGTCGGCGCGTGTCGTTCAGTACTCGCATCGAAATCCGGGTCTCCGACCTGGATCCCCAGTTGCACGTCACCGGCGCGGCCTACCACCAATTCGCCGATCACGCCCGTTTCGCCTGTGTTCAGGCGGCGGGCGTGTCGGTGGACGAGCTGATCGCCTCTGGGCTCGGGCCGGTCAACTTGGAGACCGTGCTCCGCTTCCAGCGCGAACTCCGCGGTGGCGACACCGTGGACGTCTCGTGCGCCTGGCAGTGGGGAGACGGCAAGACCTATCGTGTCGAGCACGTCCTGACCCGCGCCGACGGCGTGGTGGCCGCGACGGTGACCAATGTCAGTGGCTTGCTCGATCTGGCGGCGCCTCGTGGCCGACCCCGCGCGGCGGTGGGCGGCACGCGCGAGCCGTCCGGAGTTGCTGGGGTTGCCGGGCGCCGCGCGGGAAGCGGCGGTTGTCGGCGAATAGCCGGGCTGTGTCGCTGGACGGCGAAAGGCTAAGCCTCCGCTAGACTCTCGAACAGTTGTTCGTGTCTGCGAGAGGGGTTGTCGTGCGGGTGATGGGCGTCGACCCCGGACTCACTCGCTGCGGCCTCAGCATCGTGGAGGGCGGATCGGGGCGGAAGGTCACCGCCGTGGACGTCGACGTGGTCCGCACTCCCGGCGATATGGATCTGGCGCAGCGCCTGCTCGCGGTCGCGGACGCAGCCGAACGCTGGATGGACATCCACGAGCCGGGGGCCGTCGCCATCGAACGCGTCTTCGCTCAGCACAATGTCCGTACCGCCATGGGCACCGCGCAGGCGGGCGGCGTGATCGCGCTGGCCGCCGCGCGCCGGGGAATCCCGGTCGCGTTCCACACACCCAGCGAGGTGAAGGCCGCGGTGACCGGCAACGGCACCGCGGACAAGAAGCAGGTGACCGCCATGGTCACCCGTATCCTCGGGCTGCCGTCCGCGCCGAAACCGGCGGACGCGGCGGATGCGCTGGCGCTGGCGATCTGCCATTGTTGGCGAGCGCCGCTGCTGGAGCGGATGGCGGCGGCGGAGGCCAAGGCGGCCGCGGCGCAGCGCCGATACCGGGAGCGGCTGGCCGAACAAAGGAAGGCGGTGCACGGGTGATCGCGTCGGTACGCGGTGAAGTGCTGGAAATCGCCCTCGACCACACGGTGATCGAGGCGGCAGGCGTCGGCTACCGGCTCAATGCCACTCCGTCCACCCTGGCCGGGCTCACCCGAGGCGAGGAAACCCGGCTCTACACCGCGATGAGCGTCCGCGAGGACTCGATGACCCTCTACGGTTTCGCCGACACCGAGGCCCGCGACCTGTTCGGCCTGTTGCAGACCGTTTCGGGCGTCGGGCCTCGCCTGGCCATGGCGGTGCTGGCCGTACTCGAACCCGAAGCGCTGCGCAAAGCGCTGGCCGAGAGCAACGTGGCGGCACTGACCCGGGTCCCCGGCATCGGCAAGCGCGGCGCCGAGCGCATGGTGGTGGAACTGCGCGACAAGGTGAATCTCGTTCCCGTGCCTGCCGGCCCGCCCGGATCCGCGCCCGCCGCGGTGGTCACCCCCGTGCGTGACCAGGTCACCGAAGCGCTCGTCGGCCTCGGTTTCGCCGCCAGACAGGCCGAACAGGCGATCGACGCGGTGCTGGCGGAACAGCCCGCCGCCGACACCTCCGCCGCCCTCCGGGCGGCGCTCGGCCTGCTCGGCAAGAACCGGTAAGGCGTCATGGATCATCCTGAGGAACCCGCCGAATCGCAGGTCAGCGCAAACTATCTGAAGTCCGACGGCGAGATCGAGGCGAGTCTGCGCCCGAAGTCGCTGGACGACTTCATCGGTCAACCCCGTGTCCGCGAACAGCTCGCGCTGGTGTTGCGCGGCGCCAAACAGCGCGGCGGCACACCGGATCACGTCCTGCTGTCCGGACCGCCTGGTCTGGGCAAGACCAGCATGGCGATGATCATCGCGGCCGAACTCGGCACCGCGCTGCGGATCACGTCGGGTCCCGCGCTGGAGCGGGCCGGAGACCTCGCCGCCATGCTCAGCAACCTGGTCGAGGGCGACGTGCTGTTCATCGACGAGATCCACCGGATGGCGCGCCCCGCCGAGGAGATGCTCTACCTGGCGATGGAGGACTTCCGGGTGGACGTCGTCGTCGGCAAGGGGCCGGGGGCGACCTCCATTCCCCTGGATATCGCACCGTTCACCCTGGTCGGGGCCACCACCAGATCCGGAGCGCTGACCGGTCCGCTGCGCGACCGTTTCGGTTTCACCGGGCACATGGACTTCTACGAACCCGGCGAATTGCTGCGCATCTTGCAACGGTCGGCACACATCCTCGGTGTCGTCATCGAGGAGGAGGCGGCGGCCGAGATCGCGGGCCGCTCACGCGGCACGCCCCGTATCGCCAATCGCTTGCTGCGCCGTGTGCGCGACTACGCGGAGGTGCGTGCCGACGGCCGGATCACCCGCCCCATCGCCCAGGCCGCGCTGGAGGTCTACGACGTGGACGTGCTCGGTCTCGACCGGCTCGACCGCGCGGTGCTCGGCGCGCTCGTGCGCAGTTTCGGCGGTGGCCCGGTGGGGGTGTCCACCTTGGCTGTGGCGGTCGGGGAGGAGGCCGCGACCGTGGAAGAGGTCTGCGAACCGTTCCTGGTTCGCGCGGGCATGGTCGCGCGCACACCCCGCGGCCGGGTCGCCACCGCCGCCGCGTGGGAGCACCTCGGTCTCGTTCCGCCGCCCGACCTGGTGTTCGGTTCCATCGAAGTGCGCGGTCGCGAGCCGCACCCCACGCTCGACCTGTTCGAATGAGCCGCGCGCTCGGGTGATCGCCGCCGCGCTGGCGGGTCAGCGGCGATGGCGCAGGGCGGCGGCGACCAAGTCGCGGAAAGCGTCGACCTCGTCGCGCTGGTAGCCGCGAGTGCCGAGGCGGGCCTCGGTGAAGCGGACGGCCTCGACGTCGGTGAGGGTGAGGCTGCCCGGTCCGCCGTGCGCGAGGGTCGCGGCGACCAGATCGAGGAACGCGCCGACCTCTTCCTCGTTGTATCCGCGCCTGCCCACCGGGGCCTGGCTGAATCGCATGCGCTGCACATCGTCGAAGGTGAGCATGGCGTGGCCGTTGCCGTTCGCGGCGGGCACCGGACGGACGCCGCGCTGCCGGAACTCCAGTTCCGCGCGCAGTTGGTCGAGGTACTCGTCGACCTGGTCGGCGCGGTAGCCGCGCTGGCCGAGCCGGGGCGCGCCGAAACCGACATGCCGCAGATCGTCGGCGGCGAGAACGCCGTGCCCGGCCAGCGTCGCGGCGACGAGTTCGAGGAAGGCATCCACCTCGTCCGCGTGATAGCCGCGATGCCCGAGCGTCGGGGTCGCGAAACGGGTGCGGCGCACGTCCTCCGGAGTCACGGGCGACATTCTGTCAGGCTCGGCGCGTCCGGCCGATCGGAAGGGAAACTTCGCGATTCCCTGGCCTTTTGCGAACAAGGGCCGTCCCCCTGGCGAAAGCGTCGGATCAGTGCGCCTCACCCTAGCGCCGGTGGCGGTGTCAGGGGGATTGCCGAGGTGCTCAGTCCTTGCGCACGCCGTCCACGAGCAGGCGGCGGATCGCCTGGTTCAGCCCCGCGATCGCGGCCTCGTCGGGTTCGCGCAGTGAGTAGACGATGCCCCCGATCAGCATGCCGGTCACCGCGCGCGCGGTGTTCGACGTGTCCAGGTCGGCGCGCAGGTAGCCCTGCTCGACACCGTGGTCGAGATAGCCCGCGGTCAGCGCATCGGCGGTGTCGAGCAATCCGTACAGCCGCTGGGTGAGTTCGTCATCGATGCCGGTGGCGTGGAACAGCAACAGCTGGGCGACCCGGCGATCGGTCAGCAGGATTTCGGTGAGGGCCACCCCGATACGGTCGATCTGGGCGCGGTATTCGTCGAGGGTGGCGGCGGCGTCCGGGGCGTTCTCGGTGCCGAGGGCGGCGATGATGCGCGCGGCGAGGTCATCGATGACGTGGTCGATGATCTCGCGCTTGTTGCTGAAGTAGCGGTAGAAGGTGCCGTGACCGATGCCGAGCTGTCCCGCGATGTCGGCGATGCCGGTGGCGTGATAGCCCTTCTCCGCGAAACAGACGAAGGCGGTGTCGATGATCTCTTGGCGCAGTTCGGCTTTCCGTCGCTCGGCACGCGTGGATGGCTTCGTCACCTTTCCGATGATACAGTCATCACAAACGGAATGATGTGTCATTCCGTGATATGTGGTTCAGCTAGCAGGAGGTTCGGTGTGGCGCCTCAATACGACGCGGTCGTGGTCGGTGCGGGGTTCGGCGGTATGGGGGCCGGTATTCAGCTCGATCGGCTCGGCCTGAGCAATTACGTCATCTTCGAACGCGAGGACGACCTGGGCGGCACCTGGCACGTCAACCACTATCCGGGTCTCGCGGTCGACATCGCCTCGGTCACCTACTCCTACTCGTTCGAGCCGAATCCGCACTGGTCGCGGCTGTTCGCGCCGGGCGAGGAGCTGAAGAAGTACGCCGCGCACGTCGCCGACAAGTACGGCCTGCGCCGGCGCATGCGCTTCGGCACCGTCGTCGACGGCGCGCGCTGGGACGAAGAGCGGCAACACTGGGTGGTCTCGATCGCGGGCGGGGAAACCGTCACGGGCCGATACCTGCTGACGGCGACGGGATTCCTGTCCCAGCCCTATACCCCGCCGTTCCCCGGCATCGACTCGTTCGCGGGCAAGATCATCCACACCACCGCGTGGGAGGACGACTTCGACCTCACCGGCCGCACGGCCGCGATCATCGGCACCGGCGCCACCGCCGTGCAGCTGGTGCCCGAGGTGGCCAAGAAGGCGCGGGCGCTCACGGTGTTCCAGCGCACCCCGATCTGGGTGGTGCCGAAGGTCGACACCGCGATTCCCGCCCCGGTGCGCAAGCTGTTCGAACGGGTTCCCGCCACGCAGAAGGCCGCGCGACTGGTCAACACCAGCCTGCTGGAGGCGCTGATGGTGGTCGGGGTGCTGCATTTCAAGCAGGCCAAGCTGCTGAACAAGGGGGCGGGAGCGCTGGCCAAGGCGCACCTGCGGGCGTCCGTGCGCGACAAGGCGACGCGCAGGCAGCTGACACCGCACTACGATTTCGGGTGCAAGCGGCCGACCTTCTCCAACCACTACTTCACCACGTTCAACCAGCCACACGTGCGCCTGGAGACGAATTCGATCGACCACATCGAGCCGGACGGCATCGTGACCGCCGACGGGCACAAGACCGAGATCGACACCCTGATCCTGGCCACCGGCTTCAATCTGTGGGACGTGAACTTCCCGGCCATCGAGATCATCGGCCGCGACGGGGTGAACCTCGGAAAGTTCTGGCGGGACAACCGTTTCCAAGCCTACGAGGGCATCACGGTGCCGAAGTTCCCCAACTTCCTCAGCCTCAACAGCCCGTACTCCTACAGCGGCCTGTCCTACTTCACCACCATCGAAGCCCAGATGAAGCACATGGGCAGATTGTTCGGCGAGTTGCGCCGCAGGGGCGAGACCACCTTCGAGGTCAGCGAGCAGGCCAACGCCGCGTTCCTGAACCGGGTGACCGACAAGCTGGGCTCCTCGGTCTTCTACGGCGGCGACTGCGCCACCGCGCGCAGCTACTACTTCAACCAGCACGGCGAGGCCGCCCTGCTGCGGCCCACCAGCACACTGAACGCCCATCGCGAAGCGGTCGCCTTCCCGCTGGAGGACTACGTCTACGGCAAGACCGCCTGACACCGTTACCTCGGCTCGCCCGCCGGAGCGTGTCCCGGCGGGCGAGCCGGTGTGCGATCCGGGCCGTTGTAGCTGCCCAGCGGGCGTGCGGGTGTGGCACCCGCGCAGCGAACTGGCAGACTGTGTGGGTACTTGCCCATCCCACCCACGACACTAGGGACTGACTTCGACGATGGAACTGCTGTTTCCGCTGCTACTGGTAGCCCTGCTCGTGCCGATGTTCCTCGGTGTCCGCCGTCAGAAGCGGGAAGCCGAGAAGGTCACCCAGATGCAGGACAGCCTGAAGATCGGCGATCAGGTCGTCACCACGTCGGGTCTGTACGGCACCGTGGTCGAACTCGACGACACCACGGTCGACCTCGAGATCGCCGAGGACGTGGTCACCACGTGGCTGCGCCAGGCCATCCGTGAGGTGCGCACCGACGACCAGGTGAGCACCGAGGAGACCGGCTCGGAGACCACCGGCTCGGACACCACCGAGGCCGTCGAGGAATCCGCCGAGCAGACCGAGACCCGCCTGACCAAGGACTGATCGTTCCGGTTGTGCCCCGGCCTCGCCGGATGTCGCCGCGGCCGTCCGTCCGCGCACCCGGCGGCGCTGGTGCACGTCCGCATGTTCCATCCTCGACTTCCCGCCTAGGAGATGACGTACTGTGCCACCTTCCCAGGGATCGGCGCACCCGCTGCGGCTGCTCGGTGTCTATGCCGCGCTGCTGGCCGTGATCTATGCGCTGGTGTTCTTCACCGGTGACAAGTCCCCGACACCCAAGCTCGGTATCGACCTGCAGGGCGGCACCCGCGTCACGCTGTCCGCGCGCACGCCGGACGGCAGCAAGCCGAGCCAGGACAGCCTGAAGAAGGCGCAGGACATCATCGAGAACCGGGTCAACGGCCTCGGTGTCGGCGGATCCGAGGTCGTCATCGACGGCGACAACATCGTGATCACCGTGCCCGGCGACGACGGGCAGCAGGCGCGCGCGTTGGCGACCACGGCCAAGCTGTACATCCGTCCCGTGCTGCAGGCCGTGCCCGCGGCGGGACGCGGCGCGACCCCGCAGACCGCGCCGGGCACCCAGCCCGCGCCCGCCGCGCAGCCGACGACGCCGGAGACCACGCAGCCCGCCGCGCCGGAGACCACCGAGCCCGCGCCCGCCCCGCAGCAGCGCGTGTTCCCCGCTCAGCAGCCGACGCAGCCACCCACGAATCCCGGTCTGGAGCCCACCGAAGAGTCGACCAAGGAGATCCAGGCGGCCAAGGCCCTGCGCCAGAGCACCGACCAGTCGGTGCAGCAGGCCGCGCTGGCCACCATGGACTGCGGGAAGGCCGATCCGCTCGCGGGCAACGACGACCCGGCCCTTCCGCTGGTGACCTGCTCGACCGACGGCACCGAGGTCTTCCTGCTGGACAAGAGCCGCATCGACGGCCAAGAGATCAAGGACGCCACCTCGGGCCTGAACCAGCAGCAGGCCAGGCACGAGGTCTACCTGGACTTCAAGTCCGGCGGCAGTGACGCGTGGGCGTCGCTCACCGGTGAGTACGTCTACAAGCGGGTCGCGTTCGTGCTCGACTCGAAGGTGGTCAGCGCGCCCGTCGTGCAGCAGGGCCCGCAGCAGGGTGGCCGAACCCAGATCTCCGGCAACTTCACCGCGACGTCGGCGAAGGAACTGGCGAACACGCTGAAGTACGGCTCGCTGCCGCTGTCGTTCCAGACCTCGGAAGCCGAGACGGTGTCCGCCACGCTCGGCCTGTCCTCGCTGAAAGCGGGCCTGCTCGCCGGCGCGGTCGGCCTGCTGGTGGTGCTGCTGTACTGCCTCCTGTACTACCGGATGCTCGGATTCGTCACCGGTCTGTCGCTGGTGGCATCGGGATTCGCGGTGTACGGCATCATGGTGCTGCTCGGGCGCTGGATCGGGTTCACGCTCGACCTCGCGGGCATCGCCGGTCTGATCATCGGTATCGGTATGACCGCCGACTCGTTCGTGGTGTTCTTCGAGCGCATCAAGGACGAGATGCGCGAGGGCCGCAGCTTCCGTTCCGCCGCTCCGCGCGGCTGGCAGCGCGCCCGCCGGACCATCCTGTCCGGCAACGCGGTCAGCTTCATCGCCGCGGCGGTGCTCTACATCCTGGCCGTCGGACAGGTCAAGGGCTTCGCGTTCACCCTCGGTCTCACCACGATCCTCGACGTGGTCGTGGTGTTCCTGGTCACCTCGCCGCTGGTGCTGCTCGCTTCGCGGACGGCGTTCTGGTCCAAGCCGTCGGTGAACGGCCTCGGCGCGATCCAGCAGGTCGCCCGCGAGCGGAAGGCGGCCGAGGCCGCACTCGGGAAGGCGTGAGGACGATGACCAACAGCCACACCACCCCGTCGCTCGACAAGACGAGCGCCACCGAGATCACCGACGTGTTCGCGGCGGTCGGCGACGCGCAGACCCCCAAGCACGGCTTCTTCAACCGCCTCTACACCGGCACCGGCGCGATCGACGTGATCGGCAAACGCCGGATGTGGTACATCATCACCGCCGCGATCGTGCTCGTCTCGCTGGGCAGCATCATCTTCCGCGGCTTCAACTTCGGCATCGACTTCGAGGGCGGTTCGCGCATCCAGTTCCCGGCGGGGAACGCGACCACCAGCGCGGTGGAGGATGTCTACCGCGGCGCGATCGGCACCGACCCGGTCTCGGTGCAGACCGTCGGCGCGGGCGGATCGGCCACCATGCTGATCCGGTCCGAGGCGCTGAACCAGAAGCAGGTCGAGGCGCTCAACAGCGCGCTGTTCGCCGAGTTCCAGCCGAAGGACAAGTCCGGCAACCCGAGCCGGGCCGCGATCAGCACCTCCGACGTCAGCGAGACCTGGGGCAGCCAGATCACGCGCAAGGCGATCATCGCGCTCGCGGTGTTCCTCGTGCTCGTCGCGGGCTATATCGCGATCCGCTACGAGGCGCACATGGCCATCGCGGCGCTGGCGGCGCTGGCCTTCGACGTCACGGTCACCGCGGGCGTGTACTCACTGGTCGGGTTCGAGGTCACCCCGGCGACCGTGATCGGCATCCTGACCATTCTCGGCTTCTCGCTCTACGACTCCGTCGTCGTGTTCGACAAGGTGGAGGAGAACACCCACGGTATCCTGCACCTGACTCGGCGCACCTACGGCGAACAGGCCAACCTCGCGGTGAACCAGACGCTCATGCGCTCGATCAACACCGCCTTGATCGGCATCCTGCCGATCGTCGGGCTGATGGTGATCGCGGTGTGGATGCTGGGCGTCGGCACCCTGAAGGATTTGGCGCTGGTACAGCTGGTGGGTCTGCTGGTCGGCACGTACTCCTCGATCTTCTTCGCTACTCCGCTGCTGGTCTCGATCAAGGAACGCTGGGGGCCTGTGGCGGCGCACACGAAGAAGGTTCTGGCCAAGCGGGCCGGCGCGGCGAGCGCCCGTGCGGGCGTCGCGGCGGAGCGCCGCGCGAGCGTGGCAGCCGGGCGGGACTACGAAGAGGCGCCGCGCAAGCAGCGCGCGGCCGGGCAGGCGCCGCGACCCGGCGCGCGCCCGAGCGGCAAACGGCACAAGAGGCGGAACTGACACCAGGCAAGGGGTTTCATGCGACAGCCACGCAGTGCGGTACGACTGATCGGAGCGCTCGCTGCGGGGACGCTGGCCGCCGGGCTGATGGTCGGCTGCTCCAGCAAGAATCAGGTGCCCTCCATCGGCTACGCGACCGATGCCACCATCGCCACCTATAACGGCGCCAGCTCGCTCGGGGCGAGTTCCGGGTCCTCCGCGGTGTTCTCCCGGGTACTGACCGGCTTCTTCTACACCGGTCCGGATGGCCAGCAGGTCGCCGACACCGACTTCGGGACCGCCAAGGAGGTGCCGGGCGAGTCGCAGACCATCCAGTACCGCCTCAATCCCGACGGCGTGTATTCCGACGGTGTGCCGACCTCCTGCGACGACTTGGTCCTGGCTTGGGCCGCCCGCAGCGGGCGGTACACCAAACCCGGTGATCGGGGCCCCGTTCCGCTGTTCGACGCCGCGAGCACCAGCGGCTACGACGCCATCGAGCGGGTCGACTGCCAGCCCGGCTCGCGGGATGCCACGGTGGTGTTCCGGCCCGGCAGGCGGTACCTGCCGTGGCGCAACCTGTTCGCGGCTGGTGAGCTGATGCCCGCGCACGTCGCGGCCCAAGTGGCGAACGTGCCCAACGTGGTGTCGGCGTTGCAGACCGGCGATCCGAATGCCCTCGGCAGGATCGCGGAGTTCTGGAACACCGGATGGACCATTCCGGCCGACGGACGGCTCGACCTGTCCCGGTTCCCCTCGTCGGGGCCCTACCGCATCGAATCCTTCGGCAGCGAAGACGGTTTGGTGCTGGTGGCCAACGAGCGCTGGTGGGGAAACAAACCCGCGACCGGGCGGATCGTGGTGTGGCCGAAGACCTTCGACTTGAAGAAGAAGGTCGGCGACAACGCCGTCGGCGTGCTCGACGTCGGCGCGCACTCGGTGAAGGACCTGAATCTGAACGGTTTCTCGGTGCAGACCCTGCCCGGCCGCGGCGCCGAGCAGTTGACGCTGTCCACCGGCGGGGTGTTCGCCTCGGTCGAGGCGCGCCGGGCGTTCGCGCTGTGCCTGCCGCGCCAGACGCTGTTCGACAAGCTCGGGAAAGTGCCGGACGCACCCAAGACCGGGCTCGGCTCCGGACCGCTGAACGCGCATATCCTGCAACAGGATTCACTGCTCTACCCGGCGGTCATCGGCGCGTCGAACAAATATTCCGGCGGTGACGTGGCGAACGCGACCAGGGCCGTCGCCGCCTCCGGCGCCCCGAATCCCACCGTCCGCATCGGCTACGCGGGTCCGGACGACCGGCGCGCGCAGACGGTCACCATGATCGCCGAGGCCTGCAAACCGGCGGGCATCACCGTGGTGGACGCCGCAGCGCCCGATTTCACTCCCGCCCGGCTCACCGAGGGCAAGGTCGACGCCGTCCTCGGCAGCACCGCGTCGGCCCCCGGTCCGGCGGGCTCGATCGGGGGAGTGGCCGCGACCAGCGCGTTGCGCACCGGTAACGGTCTCAATTTCGGACGGTACGGCAACGGCCGTTACGATGCGATCACCGATCAGCTCGGGGCCGACGACAGTTCGGCCGCACAGCTGAATCTGCTCACCGAGGCCGAGAACCTGCTGTGGGCGGAGCTGCCGAGCATTCCGTTGTTCGCCACCCCGCGCACGATCGCCTTCGGCAAGGGGTTGCGCAACGGGATCGCCGCCCCCAACCAGGCCGGAACCGGCTGGAACATGGACCGGTGGGTGCTGGAGCGGTGATAGACGGTGTGGGTGATGTGATCATGGAGAGGTGTCGATGAGCAAGCACGCGGCGATCGAGTCCGAGAATGTAGCCGCCGAACGGACCACCAGAGCCGCCGAGGTGGTCGACCGTTTGACCCGTTGGCACGACGACTTCCCCACGCCCGGTGTACGTTTCGCGGATCTCACCCCGGTGTTCGCCGACGCCGAGGGCTTCCGCGCCGTGGTCGATTGCCTGGCCGCGTGCGCGCCCGACGCCGATCTGGTTGCCGGCGTCGACGCCCGTGGCTTCCTGCTCGGTGCGGGTGTCGCCGCGTCCCTCGGCACCGGCGTGCTCGCCGTCCGCAAAGCGGGCAAACTGCCGCCGCCGGTGATCAGCCGCGAGTACAGCCTCGAATACGGCACCGCCGCGCTGGAGATTCCCGCGGACGGCCTCGACCTGACCGGCCGTCGCGTTCTGTTGCTGGACGACGTCCTCGCCACCGGCGGCACGCTCGCCGCCGCGGCCGAGCTCTTCAAGCAGGCGGGCGCCGAAGTGGCCGCCGCCGCGGTGGTGCTGGAACTCGGCTTCCTTGGCGGGCGCGCCCGGCAGGGCGACTACCCGCTGACCTCGATCGTTCAGCTCTGAGCCGGCACCGGCCGCGCACGGGGGCCGCCCGCGGGGAGCCGCTCGCAGCCTAATTCTGTTGCTCGCCACCGCGGCGACTGTCAGGATCGCGGCATGCGACCTGAGGAGCCGCCGCGCCGGATCCGGGCGGTCTACGACGAGCGGACGATCGTCGTCTATCAGGCCTACTCCCCGGAGATCGCCGAACCCGCCGTTGCCGCTGGGACTTTCGTCGAGCCGTTTCGCCGGGAGCGGATGACGTGGATCAAGCCCTCGTTCCTGTGGATGATGTATCGCTGCGGGTGGGCGAGCAAGCCCGGCCAGGAGCGGGTCTTGGCGGTGACGATCACCCGTGCCGGGTTCGAATGGGCACTGGCGCATGCCTGCCTCAGCCATTACGACCGGAAGCTCCACCCGGATCGTGAGGTGTGGGCCGAGCGGTTGCGGGCGAGTCCGGTGCGCGTCCAGTGGGATCCGGAACGTGACCTCGCGCATCGTCCGCTGGCGTACCGCTCCCTGCAAGTGGGCTTGGGCGGTATCGCCGTGGGGCATTTCCTCGACCGCTGGATCACCGGGATCCGCGATGTCACCGGGGAAGCGCGGCAGCTGCGGCAGTTGGTAGCGGACGGGAAGCTGGAGGCGGCGACTCGGGCCCTTCCCGAGGAGCGCCCCTATCCGTTGCCCGCGGCCGTCGCCGCCGCCATCGGCGCGTCGTCCTGACGAACCGTGTGATCCGAATCGCACTGGCGCATCTGCCGAAGTTGTGATTAACCTGTAGAGGTCTTATTTCCGTTGATCGGAGTTCTGCCGTTGCTCATTTGAGGTAGCCACCGTGCGGCCCGCATTCGCGCGCCGTGTCTCGTCGCAACCTCTGGGAGCTGGCATGACCAATCTGTCTTTTTCCGATCTCACTTTCGGCTGGCCGGACGGCACCCCCGTTTTCGAGAGCCTCGACGCCGTGCTCGGCCCCGGTCACATCGGCCTGGTCGGCGGGAACGGTGCGGGTAAATCCACTTTGCTGCGGTTGATCGCGGGGGAGCTGAAGCCCGTTCGCGGGTCCGTCACGATCGCCGGGCATCTCGGGTATCTGCGCCAGGACCTCGGTCTGGGCGTGGGGCAGCGCGTCGACGCGGTGCTGGGCATCGCGGATGTGCGAAAAGCCTTGCACCGCATCGAATCCGGAGTCGGCAGCGAGGCCGACTTCGACTCGGTCGGCAACCAGTGGGATGTCGAGGAGCGGGCGTTGGCGTTGCTGGCCCGGCTCGGCCTGCACTATGTCGCCGACTCGGTGGAGCATCTCGATCGCACGCTCGACACCCTGTCCGGCGGCGAGACGGTGCTGCTCGGACTGGTCGCCGAGCTGCTCGGCGAGCCCGACGTGCTGTTGCTGGACGAACCGACGAACAACCTGGATCGGGTGGCTCGCGCGCGGCTCTACGAGGTGATCGGCCAATTCTCCGGCACGGTGCTCACGGTCAGCCACGACCGTGCGCTCCTGGATCGGATGGCGACCATCGCGGAGCTGCGCCACGGCGAACTCCGGTTGTTCGGCGGCAATTTCAGCGAATACGAGCGGATCGTCGCCGCCGAGCAGGAGGCAGCCCGCGCCGCGATCCGGGACGCGCGCAGCGATGTCCGCAAGCAGGCACGCGAACTCGTCGAGGCGCGCATCAAACTGGACCGCAGGCAGCGGTACGGGCAGAAGATGTGGGACCAGAAGCGGGAGCCGAAAATCGTGATGGGCGAACGCAAACGGCAGGCGCAGGTGTCCGCGGGCAAGTTGCGCAACAACCACATCGAAAAGTTGGACTCCGCCAAGGAACAGCTCGAGCAGGCCAAGGAGTTGTTGCGCGACGATCGGGAGATCCGGGTGGAGTTGCCCGACACGCGGCTGTATCCCGGTCAGGACGTCATCGAGCTGGACGGAGTCGAGCTGGCGTGCGGGCCGACGGTGGCGTTGCGGGTGTCCGGTCCGGAGCGGATCGCGTTGACCGGCCGCAACGGCGTCGGCAAGACGACGCTGCTGCGGCGCATCGTCGAGGAGGGGCCGAAGGTGCCGTGGCGGATGCTGCCGCAGCGCTTGGACGTCTTCGACGAGCGGAAGACGGTATTCGAGAATGTCGCCTCCACCGCGCCGCACGCCTCCGCGGAGCGGATCCGGGCGCAGCTGGCTCGCTTCCTGTTCCGCGGCGCGGACGCCGACGTCGCGGCGGCGGCGCTGTCCGGCGGTGAACGGTTGCGCGCGGCGCTGGCGATGCTGCTGCTGGCCGACCCCGCGCCGCGCCTGCTGCTACTGGACGAGCCGACCAACAACCTCGACCTGCCCAGCCTGGAGCACCTCACCCAGGCGCTGGCAGGCTTCGAGGGCGCGCTGATCGTGGTCAGCCACGATCCGCGCTTCCTGGACGACATCGGGGTGACCCGGCGTCTGGAACTCACCGCGGCGGGATTGACGGAGACGCTGGTGACCTGACCCGCCGTCAGGTCGGCAGCGCCGAGAGCCGCTTCGGGGTGACGAGTCGGTAACCGTCCCGGACGATCTCGGCGACTTCGTCCCAGTCGGGTCCCACGTCCAGCCGGACGCCGATCCAGCCGCGGTGCCCGACGTAGGGCGGCACGAAGAACCGGGTGGGCTCGGCGGCGACCATTTCGGCCTGCACGCCTATGGGAGCCGGGCACCAGATCGTCGTACCCGGCTCCCGGTGCCGGTCCTCGAGGTAGTACATGAACGCCTTCTTCGCCGCGACGAAGAAGGCTGGGGAGCCGTGGCTGGGCCGTTCGGTGCCTTCCGGCAGATCCAGGCAGATCGCGCGGATTCGGGCGAGCGGGTCCACGAGTGGGAGTCTATGTGGCCTTGGCCGCACGCCGCATGAGGCCGGGATGCTTGGACAGGCCAAGCGCACCGCGAGGTAGGTGAGCGTCAGCCACGGACGTAGGTGTGGCTGCAACGTGCGGATGCGA
The DNA here is from genome assembly GCF_044452545.1 of Nocardia sp. NPDC051900. NCBI lineage: Bacteria > Bacillati > Actinomycetota > Actinomycetes > Mycobacteriales > Nocardiaceae > Nocardia > Nocardia sp. NPDC051900. The sequence goes on from NZ_JBITBU010000009.1 coordinate 178,810, forward strand.
CCCTGGTCGTCGAGCCGCAGCACCAGCGCTTCGGTCAGCCGGAACGGTCCGATCCCGGCTTCGGCCAGCAGGACGCGCCGCGCGCCGTCGCCGATCTCCTCGGTCCACCGCAAGCCGGTGAGCCTGCCGTACGCGGCGGAGAGCAGCACGCGCAGGTCGTGCCGACCGCGGAAGACCAGTCGGCCGGACAGCGGTGAAATCAATTCGGCATCGGGCGCGAGTACCCGTGCCAGCGCATCCATGTCGCCGCTTTCGGTCGCGGATCGGAACTCGGTGATGGCGTCGGACATGCTGGTCAACCCCTTCGCTTGTCGCTGATTCCGAACCTAGTTCAAGTCACTTGCAAAAAGCAATGGACTAGACTGGGCAAATGCCCAAGGCCGCTTTCTCCGACATCGTTTGCTCGATCGCGCGCACGGTCGACGCGATCGGCGAGCGCTGGACGCCGTTGATCCTGCGCGATCTGTTCGTCGGCCTGACCCGCTTCGAGGATCTGCGTCGCGACCTCGGCATCGCTTCCAATGTGCTCGCCGCTCGCCTGGAGGTGCTGCGTGAGCACGGCATCGTGGAAAAGCGGGCGTACCAATCGAATCCGGCCCGCTACGAGTATCTGCTCACCGAACGTGGCCGTGACCTGTATCCGGTCCTCGCGATGCTGCTCACCTGGGGTGACAAATGGCTCGCGGGCGCGGAAGGCCCGCCCGCCGTAGTGGTCCATCGCGAGTGCGGGCGGCCAACGTCCGGCGTGGTGGTGTGCCGGGAGTGCGGTGGGTCGCTCACCGCGGACAATGTCCGGTGGCTTTCCGGACCCGGTGGCAGGCAAGCGCCGGGAACGATGCTGATCGGGGGAGTGCTCGAAGCCGCAGACGCCGCGGACTGACCGAAGTCCTGGGCCCGAAAGCCGCTGCTGTTCAGGCGACCGGCGGCGGGAACCGGAGGGGTGCGCGCTGGGCCGGAAGGCTCAGTCGGACGCCAGGGGCCGACCCGACCCTTGGCCGGTTTTGTTTTGGTCGAATAGACTAAAACGGAGAAGGGACGTGATCACATGGGATACGGACACTGGGACGACTCCGCCTACCGCGCGGCCAAGACTTTCCGAGCCGCTCGCGGCATCGACGACTTCGGCTACACCGCCGACATGCGGGCCGAGCCGCATTCGAACTGGCGGGTGCATCCGATGCTGGATCCGCTCGGTGTCACGGTGCGCGAATGCCGGGATTCCGCCGACCATGCCCACTCGCTGCCGATCGCGGTGCTGTTCGACGTCACCGGATCGATGGGCCGGGTACCGCGGATCATGCAGGACAAGCTGGGCACGCTGCACGGCCTGTTGCGACGCAAGGGCTACGCGGACGATCCGCAGATTCTGTTCGGCGCGATCGGTGACGCGGACACCGACCGTGTGCCACTACAGGTCGGGCAGTTCGAATCCGACAACCGGATGGACGAGCAGCTGCGCGCCGTCTTCCTGGAAGGCGGCGGCGGAGGGCAGAAGTCCGAAAGCTATGAACTGGCCGCCTATTTCCTGGCGACGCACATCGTGACCGACGCTTGGGAGAAACGGCGCAAGAAGGGCTACCTGTTCCTGATCGGCGACGAACTGAACAAGCCGCGGCTGGCCTCCCGCCACATCCGCGCGATCATCGGCGACAGTGTGCGACAGGACATCTCCGTCGAATCCGTCTACCGTGAGCTCGCCGAACGCTGGCACGTGCACTACATCCTGCCCGACCAGTCGAGCTACTTCCATGACCCGGAGATCGCCGAGCACTGGCGCGGACTGCTCGGCCAGAACTTCCTTCGCCTGGACGACCCCGCCGCGGTGTGCGAACTCATCGCGCTGACCCTCGGATTGGCGGAAGGGCGCGTCGACCTGGCCGGCGGACTGGCGGATCTGCGCGAGGTCGGGTCGGTGGCCGAAGCCGCGTCGGTCGGCAAGGCGCTCGGAGCCGACAGCGGGCGACCACGGGCCCTGCCGCGTGGCCGCGGCTGAAACCGGCGGAGACCACGTGATGTTCGGCTCGCACATCATCGTCGTGGATCTCGGATTCGGGGACGCGGGCAAGGGGGCGACGGTCGACTGGCTGTGCGCACCCGAGTCGGGATTCGATGTCTCCGCTGTCGTACGGTTCAACGGCGGGGCGCAAGCGGCGCACAACGTGGTCGCCGAAGGGCGGCATCACACGTTCGCGCAATTCGGATCGGGGACGTTCGCGGGCGTGCCGACGCTGCTGTCGCGGCATCTGCTGGTCGAGCCGATCGCGCTGGCCGCGGAGGCGCGCGGGCTGGCCGCGCTGGGCGTCCGCGACCCGCTGTCGTTGCTGCGGATCGACGGACGGGCCTTGCTCACTACCCCCATCCACATCGCCGCCAACCGTGCTCGCGAGGATGCGCGGGGTTCCGCGCGGCACGGTTCGTGCGGGCGGGGCATCGGCGAGACCGCGGGATACGCCCTCGCGCACGCGGCTCCGACCGTGTCGGATTGCCTGCGCCCCCTGGTGCTGCGGCGTAAGTTGCGGGCGATGGCGGCGCACTACGGGCCGCTCATCGGATCGAGCGAACATCGCTACGAACCGATCGACGACTTGGTCGACATGTACCGGGAGTTCGTCGCAGCGGTGCGGATCGTCGGGGACGAGCAGTTGGCTCGGTTCGCGCGCCGCGGCACAGTGGTGTTCGAGGGTGCCCAAGGCGTCCTGCTCGACGAATGGCGCGGGTTTCATCCGCACACCACCTGGTCGACCGTCGAGCCGCGCAACGCGCGGGCGATGCTCGCCGGGATCGGCGCCTCCGGTTACGTGCTCGGCGTCACCCGCACCTATCAGACCCGTCACGGCGCGGGACCGTTCCCCACCGAGGCTTCCGGTCTCGCCCTGACCGAGCCGCACAACACGGCCGGGCGCTACCAAGGCGAATTCCGTCTCGGACACTTGGACACGATGTTGCTGCGTTACGCCATCGACGTCTCGGGCGGTATCGACGGCCTCGTGGTCAATCACCTCGATGTCCCCGGAAGACGTTATGCCGCAACTCGTTACACCGTAGACGGCGTCGCCTTGGACGCGGTGCCCATCGGCCGTTGGCAGGATCTGGACCATCAGCGGGAACTGACCCGTTTGTTGACGCGCGCCCACCCGGTCCTCGCCGAAATGCCCGATGACCCGGTGCCGTGGCTGGCCCGGGCGCTCGGTGTGCCGGTCGTCCTCACCGCCGACGGCCCCGGCCGCCACCACCGCACACGCATGGCGTATCCGGTCGCGGCGTGAATGGTCCGCGAACACGTCCGCGGCGTACCGCGAGGAGGGTCCGCGTACCGCGCGGCCGGTCGGGCAGGATGGACGGTCGTGGAGCAGTCCGTTGTGTCGGTGGATGTCGTGGCGTTGCGGTTCTGGGACGAGGACGGCGGCGTCCGCTTCGGGATCGCGCCACGTGCGACGGAGCCGTTCGCGGGGCAGTTGGCCCTTCCGGGTGTGCTGCTCGGACGAGGCGAGCGGTTGGCCGTCGCGGCGCGGCGAGCGGTGCACACCAAATTGGGGGTCCCGGAGGTCGCCATCGGCGCGGTGGGGCAGTTGGTGACTTTCGACGAGCCGAACCGCGACCCGCGCGGCCCGACCCTCTCGATCGCGATGTGGGCGGTGGTAGGGCCGCACGAGGGCCCGGCGCGGTGGACCGGGTTCGACGAGGTGCCCGAGCTGGCGTTCGACCACGACCGCATCGTCGGCGTGGCCCGCGGTGTCCTGACCGGGTTGTTGTGGAAGGACGTGACGTTCACCCGAGCTCTGCTCGGCGCCGAGTTCCCCGCGACCAGGGCAGTGGAGGCCGCCACGGCGCTGTCCGGAGCCCGTCCCGATGCGGCGAACCTGAACCGGACGCTGGCGGCCATCCCGGGACTGGCGCGCACCGCCGAACGGCGTCGGGTCAAAGCGACCGGCCGGCCTGCGGCGGTGTGGGCGTTCGGCGCACCCGAGTGAATCGGAGCACCCGCCCGCGGGACGCTCGCGCGGTCGTTCCTCGAGGGCGTGAACCGGATTCGCGAGACAACGATCGAGGGCGCCGCGATACTCCGGTCAGCGGCGCGGCGCGTACACGATGACCGTGACGCCGACCAGGCAGATCGCCGCGCCGAGGTAGTCCCAGCGATCGGGGCGGAACTTGTCCACCAGCATGCCCCAGGCCAGCGAGCCCGCGACGAAGACACCGCCGTAGGCGGCCAGGATGCGGCCGAAGTTCGGGTCCGGCTGGAAGGTGGCGACAAATCCGTAGACGCCGAGCGCGAGCACGCCCGCGGCGATCCAGACGACGCCGCGCTGTTCTCGCCAGCCCTGCCACACCAGCCAGGCACCGCCGATTTCGGCGAGCGCGGCGAGGGCGAACAGCAGCAGTGAACGGGCGACGATCATGGCGGGGACGGTACTTGCTCGCGGTCCGCCGGACGTCGCGAGCCCGGCCCGACCTCGTAGACGGCGTAGGCGCGCCGCAGTACCGGGTAGGAGACGTTGCGTACCGGCACGCCGCCCTGGGTGCGGCCGAATTCGGTACCGCCATGGGCATGTCCGTGGACGGCGAGCACCGCCCCGTCCGCGTCGACCGCCTCGGCCAGATCATGGCAACCCAGGCCGGGGTAGATCTTCGGCGGTTCCCCGGCCAGGGTGTCGACGACGGGCGCGAAATGCGTGAGCGCGATGCGAGTTTCGCAGTCGATCCGGCCGAGTGCCCGGCGTAGGCGAAGGGCGTCGACCGGTCCGCGCCGCATGCGAGCGCGATGTTCGGCGGACCCCTCGTCCGGTGTGCCGGGATGGCCGGGGAAGCCACCGCTGCCGCCCATGACTCCGGCGACGCCGAGCCGAATGCCGTTGATCTCGAGACAGATCGAAGTGCCGTCGAGTACATGGACGCCCACCGCGGTGAGCCGTGCCGCGATCAGGTCGCCCGATTCGTCGTCATGGTCGTGATTGCCGAGTACGGCGACCACCGGCACGGGAAGACTTTCGAGTTCCGCGCACAGCAGATCGACTTGCGAGCGGGTGCCGCCATCGGTGAGATCGCCTGCGAGCAAAAGGACATCCGCGGCATCGGGCAGGCGCAGGAAGTCCGGACGAAAACGCCCGGCCACGGCCGCGTGCATATGCAGGTCGCCGACGGCCGCGACGCGAATGCGCTCGGCGGTGCGCGCTGGGGTCACAACGGCCAGCCAGCCATACCGGCGAAGGGCGTGTCAAGCGACGGCGCGAAGCACGTCCGCGACGGCCGACCGGGGCGAAGCGGGAAACTCGGCGTTCACCCGGCAGCGACTCACCGTGAGATCGGTATATAGCTGTTGGCTATTCCTTGTTCAAGGGCTGTTCAGTGAGACTACGGGCAGTGTGGCGTCCGATGAAACGTCCATGAACACTGCCGCGTCGGACTATCGCGCGCGCCGGTCGCTCCCGCATGGTCGCGATATGAGCGGAGCGCAACTGCTGTCGAAAGTCGTTGCCACCGCGGCGGCTGGGTTCCTCTCACTGCCCGCCGCGGCCGGAGTCGCGCAGGGCGAGGCGCCCGCGGCCAAAGTGGTCGTGATCGGGTTGGACGGCTTGATGTACGGCAAGGTCGAGCAAGCGCAGGCGCCTAATCTGCTGCGGCTGAGCGGCGAGGGCTTGCTCAGCCGTTCGTCCATCGCCCCGCACATCACCATCTCCGGTCCGTCCTGGGCCACCGTGCTGACCGGCGTGTGGGATCGCAAGCACGGCATCACGGACAACCAGTTCACCGCCGCGCCGTTCGCGCGGTACCCCACGGTGTTCACCCAACTCGAACGCGCTCGGCCCGCGTCGAAGACCCAGTCCATCGCCACCTGGGACCAGATCGCCACGATGACCGGCAGCGGCAGCCCGCGCGCCGACGTCGTCGTCTCCACCGCGCCCGTGCCGGACGATCCGGACGAGTCGCGCACCGACGCCGCCACCGCCGACGCCGTGGCGTCCGCGATCGGCAGGTTCGCGCCCGACCTGCTGTTCACCCACCTGGACCAGGTGGACCACGCCGGTCACGGCGCGGGTGGCGCCTCGCGCGCCTACCTCGACGCGGTGCAGCGCATCGATGTCCTGGTCGGACGCATCGTCGCCGCGGTGGACGCCCGCGCCGCCGCCCACCCCGCCGAGCGGTGGACCATCCTGGTCACCGCCGACCACGGCCACACCCCCGAAGGCGGGCACGGCGGCCAGTCGCCGGACGAGACGACCAACTTCGTCATCGCCCGCGGCCCGGACTTCCGGCCCGGCGCCACCAGTACCCGAGCCACCCTGGTCGACATCACCCCGACCGTGCTCGACCTGCTCGACGTCGCTCCCGCCGTCGATCTCGACGGTCGCTCGCTTCGGTTCGAGCCCGGCTCCGACCGGACGCCGTTCGCCGGATCCCAGCCCGCCGCCATTCGCTGACCGCGCCTGTCCCGCCTCGGCTCGTAGTTCTCGCCCCACCGGTTCGGGGATCACGCCTCATCGGGTAAAAGCGCTGGTCAAGCTGATGAATCTCGCTGCGGAGAGCGTCGCGTGCGCAGCGAGGCTACCGAGCGCCGCGCTCCGCCTGTGTCCGAAATACGACGGTGTAAGAGGGTGGCCGGGACCGCTGCGCGCCCGCGCCGGTTCGTCGTCCCGGCACTCCGGCGCGCATCCTTCCTCAGCAGAGCGGACGTGGGTGCTCCGCCCGGACTAAAGTTGGTGGTCCGGGAGGTTGCACCGGTCGGATAGGGTGGTCCGATCGAGGCGCGGAGAGGTGGTGGCATGACTCAGCATCTGGGCGAGGCGAAGGTCGAGCAATCGACGTCGGGCCCGCGGTCGAACGGTGCGGGCGCCACCGACGCCGCGCAGACCCCGAAATCGCCGGCGTCGGCGAACGCGACCCCGCCGCGTCAGCCCGGCGCCTCTTCCGCCGTTCCGACCTCGGCTTCGCGCCGGGTGCGAGCCCGCCTGGCCCGCCGCATGACCGGGCAGCGCGGTATCGCGGCGGTCAAGCCGGTGCTGGAGCCGCTGGCCACCGTGCACCGCGAGCTGTACCCGAAGGCGAACCTGACGCTGCTGCAACGCGCGTTCGACGTGGCCGACGAGCGGCACAAGCATCAGTTCCGCAAATCGGGTGACCCCTACATCACCCATCCGCTCGCCGTGGCGAACATTCTCGCCGAACTCGGCATGGACACCACCACGCTGGTGGCCGCGCTGCTGCACGACACGGTCGAAGACACCGGCTACAGCCTCGAACAGCTCACCCAGGACTTCGGCTCCGAGGTCGCGCACCTCGTCGACGGCGTCACCAAGCTGGACAAGGTCAACCTGGGCGCGGCCGCCGAGGCCGAGACGATCCGCAAGATGATCATCGCGATGGCCCGCGACCCGCGTGTGCTGGTGATCAAGGTGGCCGACCGGCTGCACAACATGCGCACCATGCGTTTCCTGCCGCCGGAGAAGCAGGCCAAGAAGGCCAAGGAAACGCTGGAAGTCATCGCACCGCTCGCCCATCGCCTCGGCATGGCCACGGTGAAGTGGGAGCTGGAGGACCTCGCCTTCGCGATCCTGCACCCGAAGAAATACGACGAGATCGTCCGGCTGGTCGCCGACCGCGCGCCCTCGCGCGACACCTACCTGGCGAAGGTGCGAGCCGAGATCGTCAACACGCTGGCCGCGTCCCGGATCAACGCGATCGTCGAGGGCCGCCCGAAGCACTACTGGTCGATCTACCAGAAGATGATCGTCAAGGGTAAGGACTTCGACGACATCCACGACCTGGTCGGCATCCGCATCCTGTGCGACGAGGTGCGCGACTGCTACGCGGCCGTCGGCGTGGTGCACTCGCTGTGGCAACCCATGGCGGGACGGTTCAAGGACTACATCGCCCAGCCGCGCTACGGCGTCTACCAGTCGCTGCACACCACCGTGGTCGGGCCGGACGGCAAGCCGCTGGAGGTGCAGATCCGCACACAGGACATGCACCGCACCGCGGAGTTCGGCATCGCCGCGCACTGGCGCTACAAGGAGACCAGGGGTAAACACTCCAACGACACCGCCGAGGTCGACGACATGGCGTGGATGCGCCAGCTGTTGGACTGGCAGCGCGAGGCCGCCGACCCCGCCGAGTTCCTGGAGTCGCTGCGCTTCGACCTGAAATCGCCGGAAATCTTCGTGTTCACGCCGAAGGGTGACGTGATCACGCTGCCGCAGAAGTCGACGCCGGTGGACTTCGCCTACGCCGTGCACACCGAGGTGGGGCACCGTTGCATCGGCGCCAGGGTGAACGGGCGCCTGGTCGCGCTGGAGCGTCAGCTGGAGAACGGCGAGGTCGTCGAGGTGTTCACCTCGAAGGCGCAGAACGCGGGACCCAGCCGCGACTGGCAGAACTTCGTGGTGTCGCCGCGCGCCAAGGCCAAGATTCGCCAATGGTTCGCCAAGGAGCGTCGCGAGGAGGCGCTGGAGAGCGGCAAGGAGCAGATCTCCAAGGAAGTCCGTCGCGTCGGGCTGCCGCTGCAGCGGTTGATGAGCGTCGACGCGATGACCGCCGTCGCCCACGAACTGCACTACACCGACATCTCCACGCTCTATACCGCCGTCGGCGAGCACCAGGTCTCCGCGCACCACGTGGTGCAGCGGCTGATGGCGCAGCTCGGCGGCATCGGCGACGTGGAGAACGAGCTGGCCGAACGCTCCACCCCGTCGACGACACCGAGCAGGCAGCGGGTCACCGGCGACGCGGGCGTGCTGATCCCCGGCGCTCCCGGCACGGTCGCCAAGCTGGCGAAGTGCTGCACTCCGGTGCCCGGCGACGAGATCATGGGCTTCGTGACCCGCGGTGGCGCGGTGAGCGTGCACCGTACCGACTGCACCAATGCCGGCTCCCTGCGTGAGCAGGCCGAACGGATCATCGATGTGTCCTGGGCCCCGTCGCCGTCCTCGGTGTTCCTGGTCGCCATCCAGATCGAGGCGCTCGACCGCACGCGGCTGCTGTCCGACGTGACCAAGGTGCTGGCCGATGAGAAGGTCAACATCCTGTCCGCCTCGGTGGCCACGCACGGCGACCGGGTGGCGATCAGCAAGTTCACCTTCGAGATGGGCGATCCGAAACACTTGGGGCACTTGCTGAACGTGGTGCGCAACGTGGAGGGCGTCTACGACGTCTACCGCGTCACCTCCGCGGCCTGACGCGCGCGAACCCTTCGAGTAGCTGTCAATTAGCTCTTATCGCAAGGGTTTCCGCTTGCCGCCAACTCGGCTCCAGGGGTTGCCATTCGGGGCGCGATGCCGGAAACTTGTCGGACCCTTCCCCGGAACGCGCCACTGCGTGTCGCGTTCAACTCGGTGTGTCGTGGAAGTTTTCCGTCGATGCGGCAGTAATAGCCGTAATCTGTTACGGTCTATTGCGTTTCATGGCGTTGAGGTAGCTGCGGCTGACGACTTGATTGCGGATCGCTATGACTGGATACTCGGCAAGACTCTCGGGGATGCTGGTAGCACTCGCCGTGGCTGTGGCGACCGCCGGTGTCGCCGCGGCGGAGCCGTCGAATCCTGTTGGCCCGTCCACGAAGATCCGTCTCACGACCTGTCCCGCGTTGTACGCCTTGGGCATTCAAGGCACCGGTGAATCGTCGCCGGATGCCGCGCCCACCACCGACACCGGAATGCTTTCCACCGTGTTCCGCCCGATGATGGCGAAAGCTCCGGACACCGGACTCGTCGATCGGGCTTACGTGCCATACGAATCCGGTTTCGGCGGTGCGACAGCCGGTGGTGCGGCGCCGTATTCGGAATCCGTGGCCGGCGGCCTGGCCCGTCTGCGGAGCATGGCCGGGACCGTTGCCGAGGCTTGCCCGAACAGCCGGTTCGCGGTCGTCGGTTATTCGCAGGGCGCGCACGTCGCCTCGATGTTCGCCCAGGAGGTAGGCCAGGGGCACGGTGCGCTGCCCGCCGAAAAGGTCGCCGCGGTCGCGTTGTTCGGCGACCCGACCCGCAATCCCGGTGCGCCGCTTTTTCCCGGCGCGCCCGGCAAGGCGACGCCGGACCCCGCGCCCGGAACCTCGGGGGACCGGCTGGTGTCCATCGCCGCACTGCCGCAGGCGCCCGCCACCGGCGGCGGCATCGGCCCGGAACGAGACAAGGCCGCGAATTTCGGGGCGCTCACCGGCCGGGTGGCGAGTTTCTGCGCGGCGGGGGATCTCGCCTGCGACGCCCCGGACGGCGCGCCCATCCTGAAGGCGGTCGCCAACGTGGCGGGCCAGTCCAAGCTCAGCGGCGGCGACCCGATCGCCTCACTGGTATCGATCGCGCAGGCGCTGGCGTTCACCTCCATCAAGACCGCGACCGAAGTGGTCAACGGCGACATCCAGGGCAATTCGCTGGCCACCCTGTCGATCTCGCCGCAGAAGTCGATCTCGCAGCGCCTCGCCGACGCCTCGGATCCACGAACTCCGCTGAATCTGCCCGCCGCGCTGCAGGCGCTGCTGAAAGTCGGCATGATCGGTTTGAACTCGGTGATCGCGGTGGTCCGGACGGTGATCGCCCCGGCGAACATCGCCGAGCTCGCCACCGCGGGCCTGGCGAATCCGCCCGCCGCCCTGCTGTCGCTCGGCGTCAAGCTGCTCGGCGCTATTCCGCAGCTGATCCCGCCGACCACCGGCGTCCGTCTGGTCACCCAGGCGTTCGACGCGGTGGTGCAGAACATCACCGACAACAGCGAGCTGCTGAACACGACCACGTGGGTGCGCTACTGGGACACCGTGCAGCGTCACACCGCTTACACCAGCGCGACCGTCTCGGCGAACGGTGACGCTCCCACCCAGTTCGTGGCCGACTGGTTCGCGGCGATCGCTCGCGACATCGCCGACGCCTTCGGCAGCAAGGCCGAGCCGAGGACCGTGCTGGAGAAGCAGCCGACCGGATTCTTCGGGGACGGCTCCGGCGCGTCTCCCACGCCGAGTTCGTCCGGTACGGGACAATTTCCGTTCGGGACAGGAGCCGACGGCGCCTCATCCAGCGGCGTGACGTCGATTCCGCCCACCGACCGAACCGGCACACCCAACACCTACCCGTTCTCCACGAACTGATCGCCGAGAGGGTCCGACGATGCGATACTGCGTGCCCTGCTCTGCGGGAATGGGGGAATGTTGAAGTCGTACAAACAGCTTTCCCGCTGGTACGGCGCTCTCGAGCCTGCGGTCGGAACGCCAGAGGCGGGCAAGCCGGATGAGGCGGACACCATCGCCCCGGCAGACGACGACGCGCCTTCGCGCTATCCGGACTACATCCGCGACGACACCGAGCCGTGGCAGCGCAAGCCCGAGGAGGTCCCGTCGGATCTGCCCGCGCAGCGCAGCGAATTCACCGGCGGTTGGTCGGATTGGGTGGTGACCGGCCGGGCGCCCGGCCCTGACGACGACTACGTCGCGCCGCGGCAGGCCAATCCGGTCAAGTTGCCGTGGGCCGACGACGACTCACCCGAGCCGGTCGAGCGGCCGCGCCCTGCGGTGTCGCGTGCGCTGCGCCAAGCCGCCCGCGACCATCCGGCGGTGCGCCGAGCCCGGCTGCTGCTCATCGGGATCGCGGCGGTGCTGATCATCGCCGTCGCCGCGGTGTGCGTGCTGCTGCTGCTGCGCTCCGCCGCCGGTCGCGCCGCGCTGCCCAAGGACTCACATGGGTCCGCGTCGGTGCAGCTCACCGTCGGCGGTGTGCACGCGGGCGGTGACCCGCGCGCGGTGAGCGCGGGCGCCTGCCCGACCGAGCGCAGTGACGCGATCGTGCGCAGCGCGGAGCCGGGCGGCACGGGCTCCGGGCCCGACGCGGTGCTGTCGTTCCAGTACGCGTACTACGTCGAACGTTCGGGGGACCGCGCCCGCGCGGCCGTCGCTCCGGACGCCGACGTCCAGCCCGCCTGGGTCATCCAGCGGGGCATCGACTCCGTCCCGATCGGCACGACGCACTGCGTGCGGATCGTGACGGTCGCGGACAACCGGTATTCGGTGGAAGTCACCGAGTACCGGCCCGGCGGCGCGCCCGCCACGTACAACAGGCAGACGGTCACCACCGCGGTGATCGACGGCCGCACCCTGATCACGGGTATCACGGCCGGATAAAGGAGAGCAGAGGCGATGGGAGAGGACTGGAGCCGCTGGCTCGACGATGCGCCCGGGGAGGGCGCGGCGTCGAGCCGGCCGGTGCGTTCGAAGGCTCCGGTAGTGCGGTTGCGGCGCGGCAAGGGTGACGGTTCCGATGCGGATCGTCCGGCGCAGCGGCCGATCCTGGTGGTCGGTGGATGCGGTGGTGCGGGTACCACGACGACGGCATTGGGTTTGGCGGGTGAGATGGGCACGGGTGGAACGCCGACAGTCGCGGTGGACGCCACTTCGGCGGGCAGTGATCTCGCGCTGCGTGGCGCGGACGAGCATCTGCACCCGATCAGTTTGCAGTCCTGGTTGTACGGACGCGGTGACGACGAGCCCGCGCCGTTGAAGGAGTGCCTGTCGCGGGCGACCTCGGGCGTCGGCCTGCTGTGGCGCGATGCCGCGCCGCTGCGCAGGCGTGCGACCTATCTCACGGTCGCCCGCGCGGTGCGCGACGCCGGATACACCGGCGTCTACGACGGGGGGCATCCGATTGCCGCCCGGCAACTGCTTCCCTTGCTCGACGACGCGGAAGTCGCTCTGGTACTTGCCATTCCGGCGCGCAACGACGCGGCCAACCGGCTGCGGGTCGCCCTGGAATGGCTCGACGACCAGTTCGGTGACGCCGAGGAAGGACACGGCGGCGGCATCGTCGGCGACACCACCATCGTCATCTCGCACCAGTATCCCGGCGACGACTCCCGGGTAGCGGATCATTTGCGCCAGCACCTGTCCGGCTGGGTTCGCGATATCAGGGAGATTCCCTACGATCCGCATCTGGCCCGTGGTGAACTCGTGCGGCACTCCTCGTTGGCGGACGAGACGCGCCGGGCGTATGGGCGCCTGCTCGCCGGGGTGGCATCATGACCGCCGCCATGATTTTTCCGCGTCAGCCCGATCCCGCGCCCGCCGGTGTGATCGCCCCGCCGGAGTCCCGCCGTGCCGCCGTCTGGGACCGTCCCGTACCGGGTGTCGGCCGTGCGCCGCTGGTCTGGCTGCTGGGTGTGCACGGCGGAGCGGGAGCCAGTACCCTCGCGCATGTGCTTGCGCCCGCGGCGGATTCGGGCCGCCGCTGGCCCGGCGTCTTCGACCGCGAAAGCCCGTTCGTCGTCCTGGTCGCCAGGGAGACCATCGCCGGTCTGTCTCGCGCGCACGATCTTCTGCGCCAACATCTTTCGGGTTTCGCCGGTCCTTCCGACGTGCTCGGCCTGATCACCGTCGCCGCCAGGCCAGGACGGATGGCTCCCGAGATCCGGCGCTACCGAGACGTGGTCGGCTCCCTGGCCGGACAGGTGTGGCAGGTGCCGTGGTACGAGGAGTGGACGCTGGTCGAACCGGAGCAGCTGCCGGTGTGGTCGCCCGGTGACCTGGTGCCACCGAGGAAACGCAAGCTAGATCTGCTGGAGGAAGTCCCGCTCGATGTCCGGGAGCTCGGCGCCGACATCGTGGCGGCAGTTCGGACGGCACTGGAGGAGGCCGGCTACGACCGCGGGTCTCCGGATCTTCGCAAGCCGTCCGATGAGTGAACGTCCGCATCGCATCGGCGACCACCACCCACTATTCGAGAAAGGCACCCGATGAGCACGCTCCTCCTCGCCGTGCAGGACACGTACGGCACCGTACTCGCGCAAGTCGGTAATCCGACGCCCGAGGCGCCGCCCGGTTCGGAGAAGATCCTGCAGTTGGTGCGGTATCTCACGTGGTTCGTCCTGTTGTCCGGGATCTGCGGCATCGTCTACGCGGGCGGCAAGTTCGCCTGGGAGAAGTGGACCGGTGGTGGTCTGGAGTCGCCGAAGATGGTGGCGGGCGCGATGATCGGCGGCGTGGTCGCCACCAGCGCGGGCACCATCATGAACGCGGTCATCGGGACCTGATGTCGGCGATGGGTACCGTACAGATGCTCGCGGCCGGGTCGCTGGCCTACAAGCAGATGCCCGCCGACGTTCTCGCACCGCTGATGCAGCTGCTGAACTGGCTGCTGTGGTTCGTCCTTCTGGTGTGCCTGGCCTGGATGATCGTCTCCGCGGGGAAGCTGTGGCTGGTCTTTCGCAGTGACCTGGCCATGAACGATGCCTCGCACGGCGTTCTGATGAGCCTGCTGGGTGCTGTGGTGGCGAGCACGGCGTCGGGGATCGCCCTGGCGTTCCTGCCCGCGTGAGCCGCCGGGGCGGGACGGGGACGACGCGGGAATGAATTCGACAGTACTGCGGCCGGCGGACACCGCGGCGTGGCGGCGTGATATCCGCCGCCCCGCGGCCGGAGTCGTCGGCGCCGCGCTGCTGTTCGCGGCGGTCGGCTGCGGCGGTGGCGCGGACTCGGTGGGGCCGGACCTCTCGGCCGCTCCCACCGATGTGCGGTGGCAGCCGTTCCAAGGGGTGCCGCTGCCGCACACCGGCCAGGGACCGCGGTCGACGGCCGACGGCGCGGCGACCGGTTTCGAGCACTCGCCGCGCGGCGCGGCCATCGCCGCGCTGACCCACTCGGTGCGGCTGGCCGTGGCCGCCGATACTCAATGGGCGAAAGTCGCCGCCGCGGAGCTGGTTCCGGGCCCGGGCAAGGACGAATGGGCGGTCAACCGGGTGCAGCTGTCGATCACCGGCCCGGCGGGCCCGGAGTTCGCGCCCCGTTTGCTCGGCTACAAGATCACCGGCTACTCGGAGTCGCGGTCCACCGTGGACGTGTACACGGAGTACTCCGACAGGTCGAAGGCGGTGCACCACACGGCCGTGGAGTGGTTCGGCGACGACTGGAGATTACGGCTGCCGGATCCGGATTCGACCGCGCGACCTATCGATTCGATCGACGCATTACCTACCGACATCGTGAAAGTGGAGGCACCGACGTGAGCGACAGGGAGTCGTACGCGCGCGACCGTGTCTCCTTCGGGATCGTCGCCTCCGCCGCCGTGCTGGCGCTCATCGTGGTGGTCGGCATCTTCGTTTTCGTCAGCCGTGACGACGAGCCGGTCGCAGGCGCGCCCGCCGTCGCCGAGGGCTCCGGCGGCACCGGCTTCGCGAGCCCCGAGCTGGACATCCTCGGCAGGCGGGTCGACATCCCGAACAACGCTGCCGGGCAACCACTCGCGCAGGACCCCTCCCGGCAGCGCAAGCCCAGCGACGCGGACTGGCTGACCGCCGCGCCGGAGGGTACCGCCGAACCACACGGCTGGCAGCGGGTGTACGGCGCGTCCGTCCCGTTCTCCACCTCCGACGGGCCGACCCGGATCGAGGACGACTTGGCCGTCGGGTACTCGCACACCCCGCAGGGCGCGGTGCTGGCCGCGGCGCAGATCACCTATCGGCTCAACGCCCGCCCCGCCCACCGTGACCTGTACGTGCGCCAGGTCCGGGTTTCCGCCCAGCAGATCGCCGCCTACGACAAGGCGCTGGCCGACTCCCGGCTGCCGAAGCAGCAGCCGGAAAAGGTGACCCG
Organism: Nocardia sp. NPDC051900; assembly: GCF_044452545.1. NCBI lineage: Bacteria > Bacillati > Actinomycetota > Actinomycetes > Mycobacteriales > Nocardiaceae > Nocardia > Nocardia sp. NPDC051900. Next base: position 194,363 of record NZ_JBITBU010000009.1, read on the forward strand.
CTACTTCGTCGCCTCGGACGCGTTCAAAGTGGATGACTACGCCGACGATCTCGCCATCGTCCGGTTGGCCACCAGGGGCCCGGTGATCGACGGCAAACAGCTGTGGGCGGCGACGCGTCTGGCCATGGTGTGGGACGCGGGCGATTGGCGCCTGAAGCCCACGACCACCAACAACGCCCAGACCGAGTACGTCGAGTCGTTGCAGGGGTGGACGCGATGGTGAGTCGTAGGAGGTCTTCCGATCGCATGCCGCCTGCCGTGCTGGGCGCGGGAGCGGTACTGGCCGTGGCGGTGGCCGCGGTCGTCACCGTGTTCGCGGTCCGGGACGACGACGCGGCAGCCGGCCAGGTGTCGCAGACGACGGCATCGGCCGATCTCTCCGGCGCACCCGGTCCGGGGCCGTCCTTCGCTGGAACGGGTGCGGACTCGTTCGGCCATCGTTTCGATATCCCGAAAGACCCTGCCGGGCAGGCGCTCTCGCAGTCGGGCGAGCCACGGACGCCGACCGATCCGGAGTGGCAGACCGGCGCGCCGGGCGGGACGAACCAGCCGGGCGGTTGGCAGCAGGTGTACGGCGGCCCCGTGGTTCCGTTCTCGACGACCGATGGCCCCGCGCGCGTCGACAACGGTGTGCCGACGGGGTTCGCCAAGACCCCGCAGGGCGCTGCCCTGGCCGCCGAGCAGATCTACTGGCGGACCGTGGCCCGGCCCACCGACCACACGCTGTGGCAGCGGTTGGTGATCCTCACGCCCGAGGAACTCGCCGACCGGGAGCGCAAGATCGCCGAGGGCAAAGTGCCCGACGTCTTGCCGGAGAGCGTCAAACCGCTGCTGTACGCGTCCGACGCATTTCGAATCGAAAGCTATGGTGACGATTTCGCTGTTGTTCGTGTCGCCCGCAAGACCCGTGAGTTCCTGCACGGCGGGCGAAGTTGGGTGGCCATGAGACTCAACGTGGTATGGCGTGACGGTGGCTGGAGATTGAAGTCGTCCGCGGGCGACACGCAGCCGCTCGAAACGATCGGTTCGATCGATGGGTGGACACAATGGTGAGGCGGCTAGTCACAATCCTCGCGGTCATCTTCACGGTGATGATCGCGACTCCGACCGTGGCCTACGGCCAGACGTACGGCTTCGACGATACGTGCAACGAGATCCACGACAGCCTCGACGGCCTCGGGCTGCCCGGCTTCACCCTCGGTGACGCCGCGTCCGCCGCGTGCAAGGCGGGCAATGCCGCCTCGCATCCCAACCAGGCTGCGACGGCGGTGAAGGACAAGGCCTGGGACTCCACCTTCGGCAAGGTGGTCGATTCGCTGATGAACGGTCTCGGCGAGGCCATCATCCTGGCGTTGACCTTCTGGATGAAGGTGCCCAACGAGGCGGTCAGCGATTCCGGTTCGTTGTTCACGAAGATCAACGACTACACCTACCAAGCGCAGATCCTGCTGCTGATAGCCTCGGTGATCCTCTCCGGGGCGCGATTGGCCGAAGCCAGACGCGGGGCCGCGATGAACGAGGCGGCCGAATCGTTCCGGATGTTCACCCGTGTCGTGTTCAGCTCCTGGATGCTGGGCGCGGTCATCGTCGCGGGCACGCAGGCGTCGGACCGCTTCGCGGAGTGGATCATCGACGACTCGACCAACGGCAATGCCAAGGACCTCGCCGAGCTGATGGTGAAAACCAGCAAGCTGCAGGCCTTTTCGCCTGGCTTGGTGCTGATCATCGCGATCGTGGGCCTGCTCGGCGCGCTCGCGCAGATCGTGCTCGCCATCGTCCGGCAGGGACTGCTGGTGATCGCGGCCGGTGTGCTCCCGCTGGCCGCGGCGGCCTCCGGCATGAACATCGGCAAGCAGTCCTATCAGAAGCTCATCGGCTGGATCATCGCCTTCATGTTGTGGAAACCGGTGGCGGCGATCGTCTACATGATCGCGTTCACCACGGCGGGCCACGTCGACTCGCTCACTCCGACCAGCGGCTTGCCCGACGGTGAGCAGGCCCAGCGCATGCTGGTGGCGATCGTGCTGTTGTGCAGCGTGGCATTCGTGTTGCCCGCGCTGATGCGACTGGTCACTCCGGCCGTCGCGATCGTCGGCAGCGGCGGTTCGGGTTTCACCGCGGCGGGCGGCACCTTGGTCGGTGTGGCTGCTCTCGGCGCCATGGGCACCAAGGCGGTCGGCGTGAAGGGCACTGCGGCGCCGGGCCGGGCAGGCTATGTGAGCGGCAGCGGCACCGGACCGCGCCCGGGCGGCGCGGGCGGACCGCGTGGTGGCGGCGGCGCACCTCGGCCGACGCCGCCGCGCGGTGGCGGCGGCCCCCAGGGCGGCGCGGCTCCGCGCGCCTCCGGACCTGCGGGCGCGGCCGGGGTAGCGTCCGGAGCGGCCAGGACGGCAGGCCGGATCGGCGCGGCGCGCGCCGCGAGCGGTGGGCTGAGCCGGGCCGACCAAGCCATGGGTGACGTCGCGGGCGATCGCTGGACGAACCGTTCACCCGACCTCGGGAGGAGCACCATTCCGCGATGACAATCACCGACACCTACGAGCGCCGCTCGTACGGGCTTTGGCAGAAGCCGCGCAGCGCAGGCCTTTTCGGCTTGCGCTGGGAGGAAACCGTGCTCGGCTTCGCGGTCGTGATCACGGCGCTGATCACCGCGATGGTCGGCGGCTTCCAGTGGGGTGTGATCGTCGGCGGCGTCGGTGTCGTCGTGATGGTCCCACTGGTGTGGCGGACCGGAGGTCGTTCGGGCTACGAGACGGGATTGATGATGTTCAACTGGATGCGCTCGCGCAGTCGTGGCGAGCACGTGTACCGCGGTGGCCGCTTCTCCCGGATCCCCGGCGGCGTCACCCGTTTGCCGGGCCTGCTCGCGCCCTCCAAGTTGTATGAGGGCATCGACGCGGGTGGCTACAGCTTCGGCATGATCCACTTGCCGCAGTTCGCCCAGTACACCGTGGTGCTGCGCGCGTGGCCGCAAGGTCATGAGGCGGTGGACCAGCCCGTGATCGACCGGTGGGTGTCGGCGTGGGGGACCTTCCTGGCCTCGGTCGGACAGACCAGCGACATCGTCGCCGTGGTGCCGGTGATCGACACCGTGCCGGAGACCGGAAACCGTTTGCTCACCGAGGTTTCCACGATCACCAGGCCCGAGGCGCCCGAACTGGCCCAGCAGGTGATGTACGAGTTGGCCACGGAACTGCCGCAGGAGCGCGTGCAGTTGCTGCCGCGGGTGGCTATCACGTTCAAGGCCACCACCGCCGAGCGCCGCAAGAACCCGGCCGAAGAAGCCGTGGAGATCGGACGGCGCCTGCCCGGCATCTGCGCCGCGCTGGCGGAAGCCGGTGTGCGCGCTCAGCCGATGTCGGCGGACGAGGTGATCTCGTTCATCCGCCGCAGTTACGATCCGGCCTCGCAGGCCGACCTGGAGGTGGCCGCGGGCGAACCCGAAGGCCACGGCCTGGACTGGGCGGACGCGGGCCCGGTGTCCCACGACGAGAAGTGGGATTACTTGGTGCACGACGGTGGCCGGTCGGTCACCTGGGAAATGGATGCCGCCCCCGAGGGCGCGGTCGACGAGCGGGTGCTGCAGCGGCTGCTCGCGCCGAATCCCGAAGTGCCGCGCAAACGTATCGCGATCGTGTACCGTCCGCACTCGGCCGCCGACGCCGCCGAGATCGTCGACGACGATTTCAAGAACGCGTTGGTGGCCCAACAGAGCGAACGCGGAGTCGTGTCCGCGGCGGCGACGCTGCGGGTGGGCGCGACTCAGCAGGCCCGCGAGGAGCAGGCCAGGGGTCACGGTGTGACCCGCTTCGGGGCGCTGGTGACCATCACCGAGCCCTTGCGCGGTGACCTGCCGCGCATCGAAGCCATCACGCGCGACCTGTCGACCCAGGCGCGCTTGAAGATTCGGCGGTGCTACCGCTACCAGGCGGCGGCCTTCGCGGCCTCGCTCGGTTGCGGGGTGATCCTGCCGGAACACGCGACAATTCCGAAGGCACTGGCGGGGTGAGCGATTCATGGCACGCGACTACGAGCCACCCGTGCGGGAACGGGACGAGGACGCACGCCGCAGGCGGCTCGAACAATCCGGCCGGGACGAGTGGGGACAGCGGCCGGAACGGCGGCGCCCCACACGGGACTCGGCGCGGGTGAACGGCGAGGACCGGCTGGGCGTCGACACGACCGACCGGCGAGCGGGCGAGCGTCGCGCTCGACCGGGCGCGGGCCGGTCCGACGGCGTGCGCGCCGACCGGGGGCACACCGAACGCTCCCGCGCCGAACGGAACCCGCGCATGTCCCGCGACGCGGTCACCGAGCGCATCGCCGCACGACCGGAGCGCAACGGCGCCAAAAACGGTCGCGTGGCACGGCCCGCGAAGGTCGACTACACCGCCGACCGCGCGATGGGCAGCCCGTACACGGACAAGGCGGCCCGTCGCGCGAAGGCGAAAGCCGATCGACGCAAGCAATCCGGGCCACCGCTGCTCGACGACGCCACTCGTGCCAAGCTGGAGATGCTCGCCAGGGAGGGCAACGGCCTGCGGGCGGCATGGGCGCAGTTCCGGGTCCGCACCGACGACATCCGCCGCCGCAACTACGCGGCCCGCGCGGAGCAGACGATCGAGGACGGATTCGACCGCAGCACAGCGCAACTCACCGACCGCGGCTACGCGGGCGCGGGCGGCGGCCGGATGAACGTGGTCGGCCGCCCGGTCGAGTACCGTGCCACCACGGCCCAGGTCGCCGGTCTGTGGCCCTGGTCGGTCGGCGCGGGCGCGCCGCTGATCGGCACGCCCCTCGGTTCGCATCTGCACACCGGCGCGCCGGTCTGCTTCGACCCGATGAACTGGTTCATGCGCGGCAGCTTCATCACCGCCCCCAGCCTGTTCGTGCTCGGCCTCAACGGTTTCGGCAAGTCCTCGCTGGTCCGCCGCATCGTGCTCGGCGGCATCGCGCAAGGGATCACGCCGTTGATCCTCGCCGACGTCAAACCGGACTACCGGAAGATGGTCGAACTCGTCGGCGGCCAGGTGATCGATCTGGGCTACGGGCACGGCAAGCTCAACCCGCTCGCGGCGGGCGTGCTCGGCGCGGTCGTCCCGCGACTGGAAGAGTTCCCGGCGCTGCAGCTGCAGGTGTTGCAGGACCTGCGGGCCAGGCAGGTGACGTTGATCGCGGGCCTGGTGGAACTGGTACGCGGCGATCGTGTCCGCGATTACGAGGAGACCCTGATCGCCACCGCGCTGCGCATTCTCTATCGGCCGGGCAGCGGGTACACGCCGGACAAGCCGCCGATCATGGAGAACCTGCTCGAGGTGATCGTCGGCGGCGGCGAGGAATTGATGCTGGACGCGGGCGCCGACGACACCGCGGAGTACCAGGAGGCGATCAAGGGGCTGCGCCGCTCCCTACGCGCGCTCACTCAGGGACCGTTCGGCGCGGTCTTCAACGGCCAGACCACCGTGCCGATCGATACCAGCGCGGTCGCGGTGTGCATGGACGTCTCGCACATCCCGACCGGCGACAAGAAGCTCAAAGCCGCGGTCATGCTGGCCTGCTGGGCCGACGGGTTCGCCTCGGTCGAGGCCGCGCACGTGCTCGCCGACGCGAAACTCGGTCCGCAGCGCTATTTCCAAGTGGTGATGGACGAGCTGTGGCAGGTGCTCGGCCTCGGTGACTTCATGGTCGACCGCGTCGACGAGCTCACCCGCTTGCAGCGCGGCATCGCCACCGCGCTGATCATGATCAGCCACACCATCAAGGACCTGCAGGCGCTCGGATCGGAAGCCGCCATCGCGAAGGCGCTCGGTTTCCTCGAGCGGGCGCGCGCCAAGATCTTCGGCGCGCTTCCGGCCGAGGAGATCAAACGGCTCGACAGCACGGTTCCGTTCACCTCGGCCGAGGAGGAGATGGTGACCGGATGGTCCGCGCCGCAAGCGCTGACCGGCGAGGCGCTCAAACCGGGACAGCAGCGGCCCTCCCCGCCCGGCACCGGCAAGTTCCTGCTGAAAATCGGTGAGGATCGCCGCCCCGGTATCCCCTTCCACATGGAATTCACGCTGTCGGAGAAGGAAAGCGGGATCCACGACACCAACCAGCGGTTCAGCGAGTTCACCGAATCGATCTCGCGGGGAACGGATTCGCCGGGGAGCGCCGCATGATGCCGCACCGGTCCTACCGACGCGTCTCGCCGGAGGTGCGTCAAGCGGCGGTCGAACAGGTCATCGCGCTGACCGGCAAGCTGCGCAGTGAATCGGAGGCCTGCCGCGTGGTCGCCGAGCAGATCGGTGTGCACACGAACTCGGTGCGCAATTGGGTGCGCGCGGCCGAAGGCCCCGGTCTGGAGCGGATGGACGCCACCGCGCTGCGGCGCAAGGTCGCACTGCTGCAACAGCAGTTGGCTGCCGCCGCCGAGATGAACCGCACGCTGGCCGACACCCTCAACGAGACTCGGCGCCGCACGTGAACCCGGGCTGCGCGCGGCGCGATGCCGGAGTGCGGCGGTGAGCGGCAAATCCGTGTTGTGGACGGCGCTGGGCGCGGTGCTCGGCCTGATGACCATCGTGCTGGTCATCGTCATGCCCGCCGTCGACGACGCCTGTGAGGGCGGCTCCGTGCTCGGATCGCAGTCGGTGCTTCCGCCGCTGGGCGGTTACCCGCCGGGCGATCGGCGCGCCGCCGCGACAACAGGTTCCGGCGCGAGCCGACCGAATCCGGCCGCGACCGCCACACCCTCACTCGCGGCGGGAGTCGGCCCGCTGCGCCGCACGTTGCCGATGGCCACCGGAACCTTCACGGTGTCGGACACGTTCGGCGCGCGGGGTGGCGCGCACAAGGGCGTCGACCTGGCCGCGCCGGACGGCACGCCCATCTTCTCGGTCTCCGACGGCCGCGTCGTCGCCGCCGGTCCGGCCTCCGGATTCGGCAACTGGATCGTCGTCGACTCGGTGGACATCAACGGCCGTTCGTACTCGGCGGTCTACGGCCACATGTGGGACTCCGGCGTCCTGGTCCGGCCGGGCGACACGGTGACCGCGGGGCAGCACATCGGCGCGGTGGGGTCGGCGGGCGAATCCAGCGGTCCCCACCTGCATTTCGAGATCGTCCCGGGCGGCCGATTCGCCGGCGGACGGCAGATCGACCCGCTGCCCTGGCTGGACGGTGCGCCGACCCCGGATGTCGGCGGTGCGCGAGCGTATTCCAGCGATCCACGCTGCAGCCTCGGTTTCGGCACCGCCGGTGGCGCGCTGGCCGCGGGCAAGGTGCCACAAGAACTGGAGATCTGGTACCGCCGTGCGGGTTCGATCTGCCCGCAGATCACGCCGTCGCTACTGGCCGCGCAGGGCAGGCAGGAATCCGGTTTCCGGCGCGGCGCGACCTCGCCCGCCGGTGCGCAGGGCCTGGCCCAGTTCCTGCCGACCACCGCGGTGAGCATCGATCCCGACGACGGCCAGCCGTACGTGATCGATGCCGACGGCAACGGCGTGGCCAGCGTGTGGGACGACGGGGACGCGATCGTCGGCCAGGGGCGTTACATGTGCGCGATCGCGCACCAGATCCAGCGGTGGCAGGCCGAGGGCAGGGTGCAGGGCGACATCGTCGCTTTGACGCTGGCGGCGTACAACGCCGGCGAAGGCGCGGTGCTGGCCTCGGGCGGCATGCCGAACCAGCTCGCTGCGCACTACGCCGAGACCCAGCCATACGTGCGCAACATTCTCACCATGGAAGCGCAATACCGAGCGCCGGGTTCGCTCGGCCGGTTCACCCCTGGGCAGGGTTCGGCCGGCGACCAGATCGTCCAAGCCGCGCACGAGTGGCTCGGCACGCCCTACGTGTGGGGCGGCGGGGGACCCCAAGGACCGAGCGGCGGGGGGTTGGACGGACCGGGTCTGACCGCGGCGGCGGTGTTCGCGGCGTCCTCCGGCGCGGTGACGTTGCCGCGCACGGCCGAACAGCAGTGGGAGGCGGGCGCGGAGGTGCCGATGAGCAAGGCGCAGCCCGGGGATCTGGTGTTCAGCTCGTTCGGCGCGCGTGGACCCGCGCAGGTCGGCGTCTATGCGGGCAACGGCCGGATGATCCAGTCGGTGCCCGGCGCGGACGTCCGATCCGGCGGCGGCGTTTCGGAAGTCGCGGTGCCAGGAGACGGACGGGCGAGGAGGGTGCTGTGAGCGTTCACGGGCGCGAACACACGGCGGCGGGACTGCCGCGACGTCCCGGTGTGCGGCTAGCCTGGATGGACAGAGCAAATGCACGCGCGAAACTGGTGGTGATGCTGGTGGTGAGCGTCGCGGTGCTGGGTGCGGCCTGTGGCCGGACGGACCGCGCGGACTCGGGATCCGATGCGGCGCATTCCGCTACGTCCACACCCCGGTTGCTGGAGGGCGTGCCCGCCCCCGACCCGGTGACGCCGGACGGCGTCGCGGTCGCGGCGTTGCGGGAAATCTACAGTTGGCAGCCCGCCACCGAGACCCAGGGCGAGTCTCTGGGCCGAGCGCGGAAGTTTCTCGGCCCCAGCCTGATTCGTATGCTGGATGCGACGCCGACCGCGGTGCAGACGCCGAAGTCGACACTGCAATGGGCGGATTGGGCGAGGGAAGGGGCGCATGTGGAGGCGTTCACCTTCGCGTCCGGCGAGAAGGCTCCGGCCCTCAGTGATCCGAACGTCCAGCAGTTCAAGATCGGGATCGAGCAGACCGTCGTCCATCCGAACGGACGCAAGGAGCCGCTGCCGCCCGCGACGGTGATCGCCACCGTTGTGCGCACACCCGACGGCTGGCGGCTCGACGCATTCCGCTGACCACTCGCTTTCCGTACCGGACGGCCGACCCAGGAGGGACACATGGCGAAGAAGAAAAAGGTGACGGATCCGGCCATCCCCGGACCCGATGTCAGCCTGCTACTGACCTACGCCGGCTTCGCGATCTTCGGAACCCTCTGGCTCGCGCTGCATCTGGGCAACATGCTCGAGGGCAGCCCGCAGAAGGTTCCGTTCAACCCGATCGCCATCGCGGCCGATCTGGCGCGAGGAAGGCTGCGCTGGCCGGGCGCGGCGACGGCGATCGTGCTGCTGGTGATCCTCAGCGTCGTAGCGTATCTGGTGATCCGCAAGGAGTTGCAGAAGCGCCGGTCCAAAGGCAGGTTGCCGGTCGACGACAAGGCCGACGTGATGGGCAACGGCGGCGCGATCTCGATGCTCACCGAAGCGGGCGTCCGGGAGAAGGCCGAGCAGCTGGGGGTGAGACTCGGCTACGACGACGCTCCGGGCGTGCCGATCGGCGTTGGTGTGGCCGACGGGGTGATGCTCTACGGTTCGTACGAGGATCTGCACCTGGACATCTGGGGTCCACGTCAGGGCAAGTCGACCTCCAGGGTCATCCCGGCGATCCTCAGCGCGATCGGCCCGGTGCTGGCCACCTCGAACAAGCGCGACGTGGTGGACGCCACCCGCGACGTGCGGGAGTCCAAGGGAAGCCCCACCTTCGTCTTCGACCCGCAGGGTGTCGCGGGTGAAGAGCCGACCTGGTTCTGGGATCCGCTGTCCTGGGTGGACGCCAAGCGCGAAGGTTGTGAGATGCGCGCGGCGCGGCTTGCGGGGCACTTCGCCGACGGTGACGACGGCCGCGACACGAAGACCGACGCGTTCTTCGATCCCGAGGCCGAGGACCTGCTGGCCGGGTTGTTCCTCGCCGCCGCCGTCGGCGACCGCAACGGCAGCAGGCCGATCGTGCAGGTCTGGGAGTGGGTGACCAATCCGCAGGACACCGAGCCCATCGAGCTGCTGCGCGCCGCCCGCCATCACTACACGGCCTCGGGCCTGTCCTCGCAGTACAACACCGATCCGCGCACGCGCAGCGGCATCTTCGGCACGGCCAAGAAGATGATCCGCTGCCTGAAACTGTCGAACGTGCATCCGTGGATTTCCCGGGGCGGCGACCGCAGGGAATTCGACGAGCTGGAGTTCCTGGAGAACAACGGAACGCTCTACAGCTTGTCGCTGGAGGGCCGCGGTTCGGCCGCGCCGCTGGTGAGCGCGCTCACCGAGGCGGTGGTGGACGTGGCGATGCGCAAGGCGTCGCAGTCGGCCGGTGGGCGCCTGGCGATCCCGCTGCTCGCGGTGCTGGACGAGGCGGCAAACGTGGTGCGCTGGAAGGATCTGCCCAAGCAGTACAGCCACTTCGGCTCCCGGGGCATCGTCGTGATGACCGTGCTGCAGTCCTGGGCGCAGGGCGCCCGCTGCTGGGGCGAGAGCGGCATGAACGCGTTGTGGTCGGCGGCGAACATCAAAGTGCTCGGCAGCGGCGTGGACGACACGAAGTTCCTGCAGGAGCGTTCGGACGTGCTCGGCGAGTACGACGCGATCTCGCAGTCGGTCTCCGAATCCAAGGGCGGCAAGAGCTACTCACGCTCGCTGGGCTCGTCCAAGACGTTCTCGGTCAACGGTCTGGCGACGCTGCCGCGTGGGCGGGCCATCCTGTTCCCGTCCGGTGCGCCACCGGTGCTCATCCGTACCGTGCCGTGGTGGGAGGGTGAGTACGCTTCCGACGTGAAACAGTCCATCTCGCACCATGATCCGCAGCGCAAGACGCAGATCGCGGACGTCATCGGTTCGCCGTCGCTGAGCAAGTCGACGCCACCGCCGGAGTACGGCCAAGTCGAGGAGGTCCGGCCGCTGTGAACGAACCGCAGCAGAACATGCACTACGCGAACGTGGTCGAGTTCGTCGAGAACTATCTCAGTGTGATCTACCGTCGGCAGGTCACCGATCTCAGTGACACCGTGTGGTGCCCGGAGTGGTGGCAGCACGCGGAGGCAATTGCCCGGCTGGACGCGTTATGGCGCGCTTGGGAGCACTACCGCCAGGACGGGGCGACCGGACTGAGCGTCTGGTTCCTGGATCATGCCGATCCGCATATGGCGAAATTGTTCGATCCCAAGGGACCGTTCAAGTATTGCAGTGTGCGCAACGGTCATAAGGACATGCTCAACCCGCTGCCGACGAAGGCGCCGCAGAACGGCATGTTCAGTGACCCTACGATCGGTAACTTCCCGCCGTAGTAGCGATGCGTCACGGCGATTCTCGCCGAAAGGGTTCGGAACGGACGAGTGCCCGCTGGATCATCCAGCGGGCACTCGTCCGTCTCGTGCTATCGCGTGCGCTCCAAGCCACGGGGATCCTGTTCCCGTCCTGCCCTGGTAACCGCGGGCGCCTCGCCGGGGCGGGTGCGTACGGCCTCACCCGGCGGCTGTGCCTGCCCTACTTCGATCAGCATCCGCACCGCGGCGAGTTCCGGCGCCACACCCATTTTCGCGAGATGTGCCGCGATCGCCATCCGGCGTTCCTGGGAGTCGTACTGCAAGGCCGGCTTGGCGGCGGCGGCATTGGCCGCCATCCGTGATGCCTCGGCCTGCGCGGAGAAGCGGTCCTTCTCCAGGGACACACCCTTTTCCGGGATCGGCTTCTCGATCAGCCGGGCCAGCTCGGTGTTGCGCGGGTCCTTGGCCTTCGCGTCCCTGGCCTCCCGCAACTGCAGTTCTTTGGCCTCTTTGATCCGGGCCTCGGTGAGCTTGACGCGCGCTTCGGCTTCCTTCTGACCACGCTCGCGGGTACGCAAGGCGACGAGCGTCGCAAGCTGCAACATTGTCCTCATCATGGCCGCGGTTTCCCGGCCGATGTCGTCCAGTTCCTCGGACATGGCTGCTCCCCGATGCTGCGGTGATCACTATGGATGATGGTGGTGCTTCGTTACGGACGCCGCCACGCGAACTGTAGTCCCGTGCAGCGGGTCCCGCCTGCCAACGTGGACACCCGAAGAACTTGCGGCGTGGCACTTCCTGCCCGGGGATAGCCCGGCCGAGGCCGCACTACGCTGCAAGAACTCCTTGTTTCGAGGTTACCTGACAAAGGTCGGCACAATCGCACGAGCGTGCTGCTTTATCAGCATATATCGCACATTTCCGGCGTGTCTTCGGGCGCGCCGGATGATCTTCGGGCTGAGGGCACCCTAACCGAAGAAAGGTTCCACTATCCGCACTTCGGCTGCAGGGACGTGGATACGGCTCGGGCCCGCGGCCGGAGACGGCCGCGGGCCCGGATCCGCACTCAGCGGTCGATGCGCACCGACTGGATCGTGACCGGCTGTTTGGGCTTCCCGTCCCCGGGGCCGTTGGAGTCGTCCTGGCCCAGCGCGGCGATCTTGTCCAACGTGCCGAGGCTGTTGTCGTCCACGGTGCCGAAGATCGTGTACTGCGGCGGGAGCAGGGAATCGGAGTACACGATGAAGAACTGGCTGCCGTTGGTTCCCGGCCCCGCGTTGGCCATGGCCAGCACGCCACGCTTGTACGAGATCGGCTCCGATGTCGCCGCCGGATCGTTCGCAGCGTACTGGTCGGTCGGGTATTCGTTGTCGAACTCGTAACCGGGCCCACCCATTCCGGTACCCGTGGGGTCGCCGCACTGCAGGACCTTCAGGCCCTCGCCCGCGGTCATGCGGTGACAGCTGGTGCCGTCGAAGTAGTTCTGCGCCGCCAGACTGACGAAGCTGTTCACCGTGCACGGCGAATCGGCGTTGTTCAGGGTCAGCCCGATCGGCCCCTGGCTGGTGTCCATGCTGACGCTGACCTTGGCGTCGACGCCGGTGGTGGGGACGGGGCCGGCCTTCGGCTTGTTCACCGGCTTGTCCGCGGGCTTGGCGCTGTCGCGGTAGGTGCAGTCGACCGTCGCGGGCTTGGCCTTCGCGGAGGGCGGGGCTGCCGCGGCGGGAGTGCTGGAAAGCGAGGCGTCGGCGGCATCGGAGCTGTTGCTGTCGTCACCGCGGGTCAAGAAGTACACCCCGGTCACCGCGGCGACCACGACGACGACACCGAGTACCGATCCGGCGATGGTGAGTTGCTTGCGCTTGCGCGCCCGCTCGGCCCGGTTGGCGAGCTGACGTTCCAGCTTGCGTTTCGCCGCTGCTCGTCGCTGTTCGTTGCTCGGCACTACCACGTTCCTCCCGTATCCGGTTACATCGGGATAAGAGTGTGCCATTTCTACCTGAGACTGTTCCGCAACCTTCCTGAGAGTCGGTTCGGGGAACCGGTTGGACTTGCGGTGCCGTAGTGGTGAAAACTGGAGCATCGTGACCAAGACCAGCAGCTTCTCCGCCCCGAAGGGGGTACCGGACTACGTGCCGCCCGGCTCGGCAGAGTTCGTCGCGGTGCGCGACGGCCTGCTCCGCGCCGCCCGACTGGCCGGGTACGGGCATATCGAGCTGCCGGTCTTCGAGGACACGGGCCTGTTCGCCCGTGGCGTCGGCGAGTCCACCGACGTGGTCACCAAGGAGATGTACACCTTCCCCGACCGCGGCGACCGCAGCGTCACGCTGCGTCCCGAGGGCACGGCGGGCGTGATGCGCGCGGTCATCGAACACGGCCTCGATCGCGGTCAGCTCCCGGTGAAGCTGTGCTACGCGGGTCCCTTCTTCCGCTACGAGCGGCCGCAAGCGGGCCGGTACCGCCAGTTGCAGCAGGTGGGCATCGAGGCGATCGGCGTCGACGATCCGGCGCTCGACGCGGAGGTCATCGCGATCGCCGATGCCGGGTTCCGCGGCCTGGGCCTGGACGGATTCCGCCTCGAGGTCACCTCGCTGGGTGACGAGACGTGCCGCCCGCAGTACCGCGAACTGCTGCAGGATTTCCTGTTCGGACTGCCGCTGGACGAGGAGACGAAGCGGCGCGCCCAGCTCAACCCGCTGCGCGTGCTGGACGACAAGCGGCCCGAGGTACGGGAGATGACCGCGAACGCGCCGCTGATGATCGATCACCTGTCGGAGTCGGCCAAGGCGCACTTCGAGCAGGTACTCGGCCACCTCGAAGCGCTGGGCGTGCCGTACGTGGTGAACCCGCGCATGGTGCGCGGCCTCGACTACTACACCAAGACCACGTTCGAGTTCGTGCACGACGGTCTGGGCGCGCAGTCCGGCATCGGCGGCGGTGGCCGTTACGACGGTCTCATGGCCGAGCTCGGGGGGCAGCCGCTGTCGGGTATCGGATTCGGCCTCGGCGTCGACCGGACCATGCTGGCGCTGGCGGCCGAGGGCAAGTCGGCGGGCAACCCGGCGCGCTGCGAGGTGTTCGGCGTGCCGCTGGGCGACGCCGCCAAGCAGCGGCTCGTGGTGGTCGCCGCGCAGTTGCGCGCGGCGGGTGTCCGGGTCGATCTGGCCTACGGCGGGCGCGGTGTGAAGGGCGCGATGAAGGCGGCCGACCGTTCCGGGGCGAAGTTCACCCTCGTGCTCGGCGATCGTGACCTCGCGGAGAACACCATCGGGCTCAAGGACATGGCGACCGGTGAGCAACGGCAGATTCCGCTGCCCGAGGTGGTCGGCGTGATCAGGGAGTCGCTGGCCGGGTAGCGGGGCGGCGGGTGCGCTGCCCGTCGAGTTTCGCGGCGCGCCCGCCGCGCGCACGGTACTGTGCGTCGAACCCGTCGTCGGCCGGGTGACGGGAGCAGTAGCGTGACCGGCGCGCGTACCACCGCCGCCGGAGTCGCGAGAGGGCGGAGTAGTGTCCACGAATTCTGATGACCAGCGGGCGCTCGCGCCGGTGGGCCTCGATCTGGTCGCGCCCGAGTTGTACGCGCCGATGTTGCGCCGCCTCGCGCTGGCCGCGTCGGGTATCGGGGTCGGCGCGGCGTTGCTGGCCGCGACCGTGGTGAGCTGGCCGATCGCCGCGGCGGTCGGCGTCGTCGTCGGCGCGCCGACCGTCCTGTACGCCGTCGCGCTGCGTCGGCGGCGAATGTGGTTGACCGGCACGATGATCCACGCCCGCAGACTGTTCGGTGAACGGCGGGTGGAGATGTCGGCGGCCACCGGGGTCGAGGTCCTGGTGTTCCCGGCCCGGTTGAGCCGGATCGCTCTGCGGGTCACCGCCGGTGAGGTCTCCCAGGTCGTTCCGCTGGCCATGTACACCGACGTGGGCAGCGGCCGCGAATTGCACCTGGTCGGTTTGCGCAGGCTCGCGGACGCGCTCGCCGCCAGTCGATTGGCCGCGGCCGTAGCGGTTTCCGAGATGCTGGTGCGGCAGTTGCGGGCCGAGGCGCGCGACGCCGGGCTGGAGGAACGGCCGCTGTATCGCGCCGTGCGGCTGGCGCGCGCCAAGGACGCGGTTTCGCCGATCGTGCTGACCGACAGCGAGGTCGCCACACTCAGCTGACCCCGCGGTTCTCCTCCGGGGCCGGTGCCGGGCGGGCGCACGAGTCACTGTCGCGTAGCTCACCGTCGGCCTTCGGCGGCGGTGAGAGTGGTTAGGGTGGGCAACAGAAGTCCGCCTACCGCAAGGAGTTCGTCGTGAGCACCGCCGCTGGGACCGTGACCGTCACCGTGACCGGAGCCGCGGGCCAGATCGCCTACGGCATGCTGTTCCGGATCGCTTCCGGCGCGATGCTCGGCCCGGACACACGCGTGCGTCTGCGGCTGCTGGAAGTCCCCGCCGCGGTGGCGTCGCTGGAGGGCGTCGCGATGGAACTGGAAGACGGCGCGTTCGGGTTGCTGGAGTCCGTCGACATCAGCGACGACCCGTGGATCGGCTTCGCTGGCGCCGATATCGCCCTGCTGGTCGGCGCGCGGCCGCGCACCGCCGGGATGGAACGTTCGGATCTGCTCGCCGCCAACGGCGCGATCTTCACCGAGCAGGGCGCCGCGATCAACGCCAGCGCCGCGGACGACGTGAAGGTGCTCGTGATCGGCAACCCGGCCAACACCAACGCCTTCATCGCCATGAGCAACGCACCGGACGTGCCCGCCGAGCGTTTCACCGCCATGACGCGGCTGGACCACAATCGCGCCATCGCGCAACTGGCCAAGAAGACCGGTGCGCCCGCCGCCGACATCGCGCGGGTCGCGATCTGGGGCAATCACTCGGCGACGCAGTACCCCGACATCGCGCACGCCACCATCGCGGGACGTCCCGCCCTCGACCTGATCGGCGATCCGGCGTGGCTGACCGAGCAGTTCGTGCCCACCGTGCAGCAGCGCGGCACCGCCATCATCCAGGCGCGCGGCGCGTCCTCGGCGGCGAGTGCGGCCAGCGCCGCGATCGACCACATCCACGACTGGGTGCGCGGCACGCGGCACGGTGACTGGGTTTCCATGGCCGTTGCCTCGGACGGCTCCTACGGCGTGCCGGACGGGCTGGTCAGCTCGTTCCCGGTCACCTGCGCGAACGGCGAGTACACCATCGTGCCCGACCTGGCGATCGATGCTCTGGCCCGTCCCCGGATCGATGCTTCGGTCGCGGAGTTGGTGCAAGAGCGCGACGCCGTCGTCGACCTCGGTTTCGCCAAGCGCGCCTGACCGGCGCCGCGAGCGTCCGCCCCGCAGAGCCGGTCAGGCGCGGCCAGCTATCCGACCGTCCAGGTTTCGGATCCGGTGAGCAGGGACTGCAGCGATTCGGGACCGACGGGCTTCCGTTCCCGCGCCGTCTCGATCTGGTAGCGCACCGCGTCGTCGTAGGTCGGTCGAGAGACGCTGCGGAAGATACCTGTGACCACGTGTTCGAGCCCTTGATCGGACAGCCGCGACAACGCGTAGGCGTACTCCGGGTCGTCGGCGAAGGCGTCGTGCACCACGATATCGGACTCCGCGACGCTGTCGGCCCGGGCCACCGCGAGCCCGAAACCCCGTCGTATCACCGCGAATTCGCCCTCGGTGCCGAATCGGATCGGCTCGCCGTGCCGCAGCGGGACGAGATGGTCGGCGGCGTTGTCCCGGCGCAGCGCGTCGAACGAGCCGTCGTTGAAGATCGGGCAGTCCTGCAGGATCTCCACGAACGACGTGCCCCGGTGTTCGGCGGCGGCGCGCAGCACCTCGGTGAGTCCCGCACGATCGGAGTCGAGCGCGCGGGCGGCGAAGGTCGCTTCCGCGCCCAGCGCGACCGACAGGGTGTTGAACGGGTGGTCCACCGAGCCCATCGGGGTCGACTTGGTGATCTTGCCCTGTTCCGAGGTGGGCGAGTACTGGCCCTTCGTCAAGCCGTAGATCCGGTTGTTGAACAGTAGGATCGTCATGTTCACGTTGCGGCGCAGCGCGTGGATGAGATGGTTGCCTCCGATGGACAGCGCGTCGCCGTCACCGGTCACCACCCAGACCGACAGATCGGACCTGCTGACCGCCAATCCGGTCGCGATCGCGGGAGCGCGACCGTGGATGGAATGGATGCCGTAGGCCTCCAAGTAATACGGGAAGCGGCTGGAGCAGCCGATCCCGGACACGAACATCAGGTTCTCCCGGCGCAATCCGAGTTCCGCCAGGAAGCCGCGCACCGTCGCCAGGATCACGTAGTCGCCGCAGCCGGGGCACCAGCGCACTTCCTGATCGGAGGTGAAGTCCTTCACCTTCTGCGGTCCGTCCGCGGACGGCACCCCGGATACACCGGTGAGTCCCAGATCGGTGCCGACCAGTGAGGCTTCCACGATGGTCATGCGATACCCCCAGACATCCGATATGTGGCTGCCTCGCCTGCGCTGGGCTGTGGACGGCCTTCGTCCGGCAGTGTTCTATAGGTGGCCCGCGCCCGTGCGGCGAAGACCTTGTTCTGTTCCAGCTCCTCGATCGACCCGTCCAGCGCCGCGTCGATGACCCCGACCAGCTCCTGGGCGGAGAACGCGGTGCCCGCGATCTTCGTCCACGGTCGCACGTCGACCAGGTACTTCGCCCGTAGCAGCGTGGCGAGCTGGCCGCCGTTCATCTCGGGCGCGACCACGACGCGATAACGGCGCAGTACCTCCCCGAGGTTGGCGGGCAACGGATTCAGATGCCGTAGATGCGCCTGGGCGACCGGCGCACCGCGCCGCCGCGCGCGACGGCACGCCTCGCCGATCGGGCCGTAGGAACTGCCCCAGCCGATCAGCAACAGCTCGGCGGTGCCGTCCGGATCGTCCACCACGAGATCGGGCACCTCGATGCCGTCGATCTTGGCTTGACGCAGGCGAACCATGAGTTCGTGATTGGCCGGGTCGTAGGAGATGTTGCCGCTGCCGTCCGCCTTCTCGAGGCCGCCGATGCGGTGGGCGCGGCCCTTCGTGCCAGGGACGGCGAGCGGCCGGGCGAGCGTGTCGGGATCGCGTGCGTACGGTTGGAACGGGTCGGTGTCGTCGCCTTCCGGTTCGAACGCCGGGTCGATCGGCTCCAGCTCCGACACCTGCGGGATGGACCACGGTTCGGAGCCGTTCGCGATCGCACCGTCGGACAGCAGCAGCACCGGAGTGCGGTAGGTGAGGGCGATTCGCGCGGCTTCCACCGCGGTGGCGAAGCAGTCGGCGGGGGAGCGCGGCGCGAGCACCGCCACCGGTGATTCGCCGTTGCGGCCGTAGAGCGCCTGCAACAGATCGGCCTGCTCGGTCTTGGTCGGCAGTCCGGTCGACGGTCCGCCGCGCTGCACATCGATCACCACCAGCGGCAGCTCCGTCATCACCGCCAGGCCGATGGTCTCGCTCTTGAGCGCGAGCCCGGGGCCCGATGTGCTGGTGACGCCGAGCGCACCGCCGATCCCGGCGCCGAGCGCCGCGCCGATCCCGGCGATCTCGTCCTCGGCCTGGAAGGTGGTGACG
Source organism: Nocardia sp. NPDC051900 (assembly GCF_044452545.1). Taxonomy (NCBI): domain Bacteria; kingdom Bacillati; phylum Actinomycetota; class Actinomycetes; order Mycobacteriales; family Nocardiaceae; genus Nocardia; species Nocardia sp. NPDC051900. The sequence goes on from NZ_JBITBU010000009.1 coordinate 212,946, forward strand.
CCGAAATTCTTGTGCTTGCTCAGCTCGTGCAGGATGTCCGAGGCCGGAGTGATGGGATAGGTCCCGAGGAAGACGGGCAGCCCGGCGAGCTGACCGGCGGTGATCAGGCCATAGGCGAGCGCGGTGTTGCCGGTGATCTGGCGGTAGGTGCCCGGCGGGAGTGCGGCGGGCGCGATCTCGTAGGTGGTGGCGAAGCTCTCGGTGGTCTCGCCGTAGTTCCAGCCCGCCCGGAACGCCAGGATGTTGGCCTCGGCGATATCGGGCTTGGTCGCGAACTTCTCCCGCATGAACTGCTCGGTGCCGCCGATCGGGCGCCCGTACATCCAGGACAGCAGGCCGAGGGCGAACATGTTCTTCGCGCGCTGGGCGTCCTTCTTGCCGACTTCGGTCGATTCGGTGGCGCCGAGGGTGAGCGAGGTCATCGGGACGCGGTGGACCACGAAGTCCGACAGTGTCTCGTCGGCCAGCGGATCGGCGGCGTAACCCACCTTGGCGAGGGTCCGCTTGGTGAACTCGTCGGTGTTGACGATGACGGTGGCGCCGCGCGGGAGATCCTCCAGATTCGCCTTGAGCGCGGCCGGGTTCATCGCGACCAGCACGTCGGGCTGGTCACCCGCGGTGAGAATGTCGTAGTCGGCGATCTGGATCTGGAAGGACGAGACGCCGGGCAGCGTGCCTTGGGGCGCTCGGATCTCGGCGGGGAAGTTGGGCTGGGTGGCCAGGTCGTTACCGAAGGCGGCGGCCTCGTGGGTGAAGCGATCGCCGGTCAGCAGCATTCCGTCGCCGGAGTCCCCGGCGAACCGAATGACGACCTTTTCCAATTTAGCTGTGCCGACATCGTTTTGGTGTGAAACCATATGCCTGCTTCACTTCCTCGTCGCTGAGAGGTGCCATCGCCAAACTACTCCGTCGAACGCGGTGCGCGCCCGTGAAGCGCGCGGACCGGCGAGATTCGGCGGTGCGGGCGTCAGGCGAACAATGCCAGCTGCGCGTCGCTCGCGTGCGCGGTTTCGGCTCGTGTCTCGGGTTCGGGCCGTCCGCGCGCCGTCAAACCGTGCTCCGCCAGCAGCGGAGCGACCCGCGCGCGCAGCCACGCGGAATACTCCGGCGTGACGTAGGCGCCGCGCCGATACAGCTGGCGGTACCGGCGCAGCAGCGCCGGATGGTGCTCGGCCAGCCAGGACAGGAACCAGCCCCTGGTACTGCCGCGCAGGTGCATGGGGAACGCGACCGCCGATCGAGCCCCGGCCTCGGCGATCGCGCCGAAGACCGCGTCGAGGTGGGCGCGTCCGTCGGTGAGGCAGGGGATGACCGGCGCGACCAGCACGTTGACGGCGAAGCCCGCGTCGGCGAGCGCGCGAACCAGATCCAGGCGGGCTCGTGGTGACGGTGTGCCCGGCTCCAGGCTGTGGTGCAGATCCTCGTCCAGTATCGCGATGGACATCGCGAGACTCACGGGCACCTCGCGGGCGGCCGAGGTGAGCAACGGCAGGTCCCGCCGCAGCAGGGTGCCTTTGGTGAGGATGGAGAACGGGGTGCCGGATTCGGTCAGCGCGCGAATGATGCCGGGCATCAGGCGATAGCGTCCCTCGGCGCGCTGATAGGGATCGGTGTTGGTGCCCAGCGCGACCGGCTCGCGGCGCCAGGACCGCCTGCCGAGTTCCTTGCGCAGCACCGCGGCGACATTCGTCTTCACCACGATCTGCGAATCGAAGTCCCGGCCCGCGTCCAGATCCAGATATTCGTGCGTGCCGCGCGCGAAACAGTAGCGGCAGGCGTGCGAACAACCCCGCATGGGATTGACGGTCCATCGGAACGGCACGTTCGCGCCCTCGGGCACCCGGTTCAGGGCGCTCTTGCACAACACCTCGTGGAATGTGATGCCCTCGAACTCCGGCGTCCGCACGGTGCGCACCAGACCGGCCCGGGACAGCCCGGGCAAGGCGCCGTCCTCGGCGTCCAGGGTCTGGCTTTGCCACCGCACCCCTTCAGTCGAACATGTGTTCTAGCAGCTGTCAAGCGATCTGCTTGGTGCCGGGCGGTGTCAGCGCGGCGGGGTCGGCGAAGAAGGTGACCAGGTCGCGCACCGTGTCGTCGAGCGGGCGCGGCCGGTAGCCGAGCTCGCGTTCGGCCTTGCCGTGGTCGACCACCGGCGCGGAGATCAGCGCGCCGAGCGCCGCCTTGGAGACGATGTCGGAGTTGAACAGCTTGCCGATCGGCGCGAGCACCGGGATGACGCCGGACACGAGCTTGGGGGAGATGGCGAACCTCGGGCCGCGTTTGCCGCCATGGGTCGCGGCGACGCGGCACAGTTCGAGCATCGAGATCATCGATCCGCCGAGCAGGTAGTTCTCGCCCGTGCGGCCTTTCTCGCCCGCCAGCACCAGGCCCGCGGCGACGTCGCGCACGTCCACCAGGTCGAATCCGCCGCCGATCATGGCGGGCACGCGCCCGAGGGCCGCGTCCTTGAGCGTCCGGTTGATGCGCGAGAGCGGCTTGCTGTGGTCCAGTGGGCCGAAGACGCCGGTGGGATTGCACAGCACCGCGTCGAGTCCCTGGTCGATCACCTTGCGCAGCGCCACCTCGCCCGCCCATTTCGAGCGGTCGTAGACCGGCAGTGCCGGGTCGGTCGACCGCGGCGCGTTCTCATCGATCCGGCCGCCGCAGCTGTACTGGTCGAACGCGTGGATCGAGCTGGCGTGCACCATCCGGCGCGCGCCGACCGCCAGCGCCGCCTCGGCGACCACGCGCACGCCCTCGGTGTTCACCCGCCAGGCGAGATCGTTCTTCTCGGCCAGGGTGATCACCGCGACCAGGTGGTAGACCACCTCGGCGCCGTCCAGCGCGGCGCGCATCGACGCCGGGTCGAGCACGTCGCCACGCAGCCAGGTGACGCCGGGTGCCGCCGGCTCGGCGGGAACGGCCCGATCGATGGCCGTGACCTGGTGGCCGCGCTCGGTGAGGAGGCGGAGCAGATTCGTGCCAAGGTAGCCGGCTGCGCCGGTCACTGCGACCTTCATGGGACAGAGAATATAGAACTTGTTCTAATTTGCAACACGTTCCAGTTCTGCCGGGTTTGCCCGGTGTGCGGCGCGTTCGGGCTCGAAACATGCCGGTCCGGTCCGCTATATTGAGCGCAACCGTAGCGGCCCTTGCCGATTCGGCAGGGAGCAGGCGGATCACCACAACTGCATGACGCTGATCTGTACGACGATTTGGGGGGCAACTCGATGAGTGATCTCTCGGTAGAGACCGAAGCGGTCCGGGCGTTCGCCGCCACGAACGCCGGTATCGCCGGTGATCTCGCGGGGGCGGGCAATTTCGACGCGGTGAAGAACGTTTCGGCGCTCGTCCCGGTGTTCGGCTTGATCGGGGCCGATTACCTGGCGATGTTCGCCGCGGCGCAAGTGTTGCAGGCCAAGGACATCAACGATCTGTCCGCCAAGTACGCCAAGCTCTCGGACTCGGCGTTCAGCGCGGCCGCGGCCTACGACGCGGTCGATTGGTCCAACGCGGGCGCGCTCGGGTCGATCGCGGGCCAGATCGGGGGCGCGGTATGAGACCGCTGGACAGCGGCGTCATCGCGCCGGAAGATCACGCCGTCGCGCACGCGGCCGAACAGAACGTCGCCATCGGCCAGCAGACTGTGCTGGACGCATTGCAGCAGACACCGGCACAGGCGGTGCTCGACCTGCCGCTGCCGCAGTTGCCCGAAGATCTGCCGCCCATCGAGCCGCCCGCATTCGTGCTGTCCCGCAAGATCTCCGAGGATCAGCAGTCGGCCGCCACCGTGCCCGCCGGTCTGCCCGGACTGGGCGGTACACCGAGCGCCGAGGACGGGCACGGGATCGCGCATGATACGTCCGCGCTGCTCGGGGACACGAACACCGCGGTCGGCCAGATCGGAGCGCCCGCGGTCGAAGCCGCGCTCGATCAGGCGAACGGCGTGCTGAACGGTGCGCTCGCCGCCGCGCCGAGCGCGATCAGCGGCGCGGTGAACCAGGCGGCGGCCGCGGCCGGATCGCTGCCTGCCTTGCCCGCCGATCCGGTGGCCGCCTTGCTCCAGGGTGTCGCGGTGCCCGCGCTGCCCGGCGTCGACGTCCTGATGAAGCCGATCCTGGACCTGCTGAGCAGCTTCGGCACCGGTGTCATCGGCGCGTTCGATCCGACCGCGATCCTCAGCCAGTCCTCCAAGGTCATCGAGATGGCCATGCAGGTCGGCAAGGGCAGCATGAGCACGGTCGAGCAGCTGTGGCAGAGCCAGGCCGCGCGCAACGCACAGGCCACGAGCCAGCAGGCGAACGTGCAGGGACAGGAGACCAGCCAGCGGGGCATCGACATCTCCGAACTCACGCAGCGCGCTGCCACGGTGGTGCAGCAGGGCAACGCGCAACTGCTCGGCATCGCGTCGTCGTTCGCCACCCAGGCGACCGCGCTCGCGCCGGTGATCCTCACTCCGCCCGCCCAGGCGACGCTGATGGCCTCGGCCACCGAACACCTCGGTCAAGCCGTCGGCGTGGTCAACGCCACCCGCGGCGACCTGGCCGGTAAGACCGCCGAGCTCAGTGGCATGGTGCAGCAGCTGGTAGCCCCGGGCGGCGGGCCCGCGCCGCAGGAGGTCGCGCAGGCGCTGGCGGAGAACGTCGGTCAGCCGATCCTGGAGCAGGCGCAGTCGACCGCGTCGGACACCGCGACCAAGGCGGCAGGCCTTGATTCCGCCACGCCGTCGACATCGACGCCCTCGACCACGCCGTCGTCGGTGCACAGCACCTCGCACAGCCCGACCACCAGCCACGGCACGCCGAGCAGCCTGCTCGGCAGCAGCCCCGGCCGTCCCGGCAGCCCGAGCGTGTCGTCGGTGCCCAAAGTCACCGGCCTGCCCGGCGCCACGGTCGCACCGATCCGGCCGGTCGCCGGCGTCCCGGGCACTTCGCTCGGTACCGGCACGCCCGCGAGTACCACACCCGCCGGATCGAGCAGCTTCATGGGCGGCCCCGGCGCCGCGGCGGGGCAGCGCGGCACCGACGAGGAACACTCGCGGACGGTGCAGCCCTACCTGAGTCCCATCGGCAACGACGACCTCACCGGCCCGCTGGGCGAGTCGACGCCGGACGTCATCGGTGCGACGCATTCGGACGAGATCATCAGCTCGGACTACGAGCAGGACCAGTTCTGACGGACGCCGGGTAGGCGAGCCGCTGCACCCGGCCCGAGCGGATCAGCGGGCCGGGTGACGTGCAGAGCCTCAGTTGTCCTGCGTGAACGAGTCGATCAGTTTCCGGTAGAGGTCGGCGAAGCGTTTACGCGCGGCCTGCTGCTCGGCGCCGAGCCCCTCGGTGGTGTCCGGCGAGTACACCACCAGATGCACGTCGTCCGACGGCGACTGCGGCATGAAGTCGATGATCCGGCTGCTCTGGTCGGTGGCTTTCGGCACGCCGAGGTCCACCGTGGCGAGCGCTTTGGTCTCCGCCAGCGCCGCGTTCAACACATCGGGCGGGATATGGCCGTCGATCCGCTTCGGCGGGGTCTCGGGACGGCGCTCGGCGGCCACCGCGTCGGGGCTGCTCACCGCACGGCCGTCGGCGAAGATCTCCAGCTGCGGGCGCAGATCCGTCCGGGCCTGCCAACCGTCCGGAATGGTGGTCAGCGTGAACAGTGCCAGCGGCGCGGCGATCGGCGGTAGCGCACTGGGTCGATCCAGTGCCGGGTCGGCCGTGGCGGCGCCCGAGCCCACCGCGACGATCAGCGTCACAACCAGCAGAACGGCTTTCGTTACTCGCATCGATCCCATCTTCCGGTGCTGTCCGTGTCCGTCTGCGGCACAGACGAACTGCCGTAGATCATGGCAGCGCGCCGACCCCTGGCGGGAGTCGGCGCGCTGTATCGATCGGATCCGGCGCTACCGCAGGCCGGACGGGTTGTTCAGGTCCGGGGCCGAGTACGTGTCGCAAGCTCTCACCTGACCGGTCTTGTAGCCGGTGAGGAACCACTTCTGCCGCTGCTCGGACGAACCGTGCGTCCACGCTTCGGGATTCACCCGGCCCTGGGCGGCACGCTGGATGCGGTCGTCGCCTACCGCGGCGGCCGCCGACAGCGCGTCGTTGACATCCTTGTCCGACAACGGTTTCAGAAACGGCTGGTTGCTGCCGGGCGCGGGTTGCTTGTCCGCGAAATGCGCCCAGATGCCCGCGTAGCAGTCGGCCTGCAATTCGGTGCGCACCGCGTCGGAGTCCGCGCCGCGTGGATCGCGCTGGGCGCGGCCGATGTCACCGAGCAGGTTCTGGATGTGATGGCCGATCTCGTGCGCCACGACGTATTCCTGCGCCAGCGGGCCTCCGCTGGAACCGAATCGATCCACCAGTTCCTGGAAGAAACTGGTGTCGAAGTACGCGGTCCGGTCGGCCGGGCAGTAAAACGGTCCCACCGCGCTGGTGGCGTTGCCGCATCCGGTGGAGGTGGCTCCGGAGAAGAGCACGACCTTCGGCTGCTGGTAGCGCTTTCCGGCCTGCTTCGGCAGTTCGGCCGACCACACCGCGTCCAGGCTCTGCGCGGTGAGCGCCACCCGGCAGTCGACGTATTTGTTGGCATCCGCCCCGGTCTTGCAATGGCTCGGCGTGCCGGCCGTGCCCGGCTGCGTCTGGCTCTGGTCCTGCGAGCCGGTGAAGTTGCCGAGGATGGATCCGGGGTCGCCGCCCAGCAGCAGCGCCAGCACCAGCACGATGAGCCCGCCCGCGCCGCCGCCGAGCGCGAGCTTGCCGCCCATGCCGGGACCGCCGGACGAAACCCGGTCGGGGTCGATCTGCATGCCCTCGTTGAAGGTCATCGTCGTCGCTTTCTCGCTCGTCCCCGGGGTCACCCAACCCTCGGTCGTCGGCGACCCCGGTTCACACTCCCTCGAATACAGCTTGGCACGGGCGCGTCGATATCGGTTTCCACTCACCGAATGTGTCTCACTACGATGGACTCGCACTTGGTCACACCGCGCCGGTGCCAGAGTCGTCGAAAGGAACCCCGTGCTGCGCACCCACTTGGCTGGTTCGCTGCGAAGCGAGCATGCCGGTCAGACCGTCACTCTCACCGGCTGGGTGGCGCGGCGGCGTGACCACGGTGGGGTGATCTTCATCGATCTGCGCGACGCGTCCGGTGTGGCCCAGGCCGTTTTCCGCGAGGGCGAACCCGCCGAGCAGGCACATCGGCTGCGTGCGGAGTACTGCGTGCGCGTCACCGGCACCGTGGAACCGCGGCCGAGCGGCAACGAGAACCCGGAACTGCCGACCGGCGCCATCGAGGTGAACGTCACCGAGCTCGAGGTGCTGAACGAGAGCGCCCCGCTGCCCTTCCAGCTGGACGAGCAGCCGGGCGAGGAAGCGCGCCTGAAGCACCGCTACCTTGATCTGCGCCGCGAGGGCCCGGCACACGCTATCCGGCTGCGGTCCAAAGTCAACGCGGCCGCCCGCGAGGTGCTCGGCCGCCACGAGTTCGTCGAGGTGGAGACCCCGACGCTGACCCGGTCGACGCCGGAGGGCGCGCGCGACTTCGTGGTGCCCGCCCGCCTGCAGCCGGGCAACTTCTACGCCCTTCCGCAGAGCCCGCAGCTGTTCAAGCAGCTGCTCATGGTCGGCGGCATCGAACGCTACTTCCAGATCGCGCGGTGCTACCGGGACGAGGACTTCCGCGCCGATCGTCAGCCGGAGTTCACCCAGCTCGACATCGAGATGAGCTTCGTGCGCCAGGAGGACGTGATCCTGCTGGCCGAGGAGATCCTGGTCGCGCTGTGGAAGCTGGTCGGATACGAGATCCAGACCCCGATCCCGCACATGACCTACGCCGAGGCCATGCGCCGGTTCGGTAGCGACAAGCCCGACCTGCGTTTCGGCGTGGAGATCACCGAGTGCACCGACTACTTCAAGGACACCCCGTTCCGGGTGTTCCAGGCGCCTTATGTCGGCGCGGTGGTCATGCCGGGCGGTGCGAGCCAGCCGCGACGCCAGCTCGACGCCTGGCAGGAATGGGCCAAGCAGCGCGGCGCCAAGGGTCTGGCGTACGTGCTGGTGAACGAGGACGGCACACTGGGCGGCCCGGTCGCGAAGAACCTCACCGAGGCCGAGCGCGACGGCTTGGCCAAGCACGTCGGCGCGGTTCCGGGTGACTGCGTGTTCTTCGCCGCGGGCGCAGCGAAGGCGCAGCGCGCGCTGCTCGGCGCGGCGCGGGTGGAGATCGCCCGCAAGGTCGGTCTCATCGACGCGGACGCCTGGTCGTTCGTGTGGATCGTGGACGCGCCGCTGTTCGAGCCGACCGTCGAGGCGACCGCCAGCGGAGACGTGGCGGTGGGCCACTCCGCCTGGACCGCGGTGCACCACGCCTTCACCTCGCCGAAGCCGGAGTCGCTGGACACCTTCGACACCGACCCGGGCTCGGCGCTGGCCTACGCCTACGACATCGTCTGCAACGGCAACGAGATCGGCGGCGGCTCGATTCGTATCCACCGTCGTGACGTGCAGGAACGGGTCTTCGACGTGATGGGCATCAGCCCGGAGGAGGCGCAGGAGCAGTTCGGCTTCCTGCTGGACGCCTTCGCCTTCGGCGCGCCGCCGCACGGCGGCATCGCCTTCGGCTGGGACCGGGTCACCGCACTGCTGGCGGGGGAGGACTCGATCCGCGAGGTCATCGCCTTCCCGAAGACCGGCGGCGGCGTCGACCCGCTGACCGACGCGCCCGCGCCGATCAGCGAGCTGCAGCGCAAAGAGGCGGGTCTGGACGTCAAGCCGGAGCAGAAGAAGGGCGAGCGCGCCGAGACCTCCTCGTAGCGGGCGCTCGCGCGAACGGTACCTTCTGGGCAGTTACGCCTGCCCGACCGCGAGGAAACCCGTTGCTGCACTTGCGCCTGATCAGCCCGCCGGATCTCACCGACGAGGTGCTCGCGGTACTCGCCGCCGATCCCGGGGTCACGCACGTGACCCTGGCCCGCGGTGCCGCGCTGGAGCCGAAGGGCGATCTCGTCCAGGCGGACGTGGCTCGTGAGGCCGCCAACGACGTGCTCGACGACTTGACCGCGCTGGGCGTCTGCCGGTCCGGCGGGATGACGCTCACGCCGGTCGAGACGGTCCTGTCGGAGGCGGGCGAGCGCGCGGTACACGAGGCGCCCGGTGATCCGAGCGACGCGGTGGTGTGGGAGGAACTGCTCGCGCAGACGCATGAGGAGTCGAGCCTCAACGCGACTTTTCTCGCGTTCCTGACGATCGCCTGTCTGCTCGCGGCCGTGGGCGTCGCGACCGATTCGCCGGTGACGATCGTCGGCGCGATGGTCGTCGGCCCGGAGTTCGGTCCGCTCGCCGCTTTCGCGGTCGCGGTGGTGCGCAGGGACTTCGGCCTCGCCCGCCGCTCGGCCCTCGCGCTCGCGGTGGGGTTTCCGGTGGCGATGGTGGTCACGTTGGTGGCCACGGTGGTGTGGGAACAGGTCGGCTGGATCACCATGGACGGGGTGAGCGGCGTCGAGCAGGTCGACTTCATCTATCAGGTGGGCCCGTTCTCCCTGGTCGTCGCGCTATTGGCGGGCGCGGCAGGCATGCTCTCGCTCGTGACAGCGAAGTCGGCCGCGCTGGTCGGCGTGTTCATCTCGGTGACCACCGTGCCCGCGGCCGGATTCGCCGTGGTCGCGGCGACCTTGGGGGAGTGGCGGGTGGCGTTCCTGTCCGCGGGCCAGCTGGCGGTGAACATGGCGGGCATCATCGTGGCCGGGATCATCGTGCTCCAGCTCCGGCCGCGCGCGGGCAGCGAGGCCGGTCCGGTGGAACGGTTGAAGCGCTGGATCGGCATGCGCGCACCGGCCGAGAAGTGAGCGGGCCTCACGCCGCGGCGACGGTGCCTCCGGTGAGCACTCGGTAGGCATAGGTCACCGCGATCACGGAGACCGGGCCCGCGATCAGCAGGCCGAGACCGCACAGCAGCGTGCCCAGGAACGTGATCACCAGCACAGCCAGCGCGAGCAGCAGCACTTGCACGGCGTTGGCGACCACCAGCGTGAAACTGGACTTCAGCGCCTCGAACGGACCCTGGTCCTGATCGACGACGAAGTGCAACGAGAACATGCACAGCCATCCGGCGATCAGTCCGGGAAGCAAGCAGAGCGCCGAGCCGAGGAAGGTCAGCGTGAATGCCAGCAACGCGGTGAGCAACACGTTGCCCGCGTTCACGAATCGAAAGTATGCGCCGAAAGGCGGTGGGGTGCCGTCGGTTTCGTACAGTGCACCGCGCACCATCGCCGCCTGCAGCAGCCACACGCCTGCCATGACCGCCAAGAAGATCAGCAGCAGCGGCAGCATCGACGTCGGGTCGGTGAGCTGAACGACGACCACGAACGCCAAGTAGATGACGAGGCCCACCGCGGTCACCCCGAACCACGGCCCCGGATTGGCCCAGAGTCGCGCCCAGCCGTAACTGAGCGCCCGGCCCACGTCCAGTCTGCCGGGACCGGTGGAGACCTGCTGGTAGCCGTAGATCGGCTCCTGCCCGGGCGCGGGGCCGGACGGCGCCCAGCCCGGCCCGGTGCCTTGCGGTCCGTAGCTGGGGTGCCCCGCGCCCACAGGCGGCGGCGGCTCCAGCGGTTCGTTGCCGTAGTGCGCCGCGCCGGGGCCTTCGAACTGCGGATATCCGGCCGGACCCGCCATCTCGTGGCGGGCGTGGCCGGTCCCGGGGCCGGGAGCCTGCGGATTCGGGCTCTCGTGCTGCCCGGGCCTGGCCGCGAAGCGTTCGTCGTCGTTCGGCAAGGGAGCGCCGCCACCTGATTGTTTGGGTGCGGAGGGCGGGATCTCGGTCATGCGTAGACCTTTCCACTCAACTGGTTTGCGGTGTGGCGCAGGGCAGTTGACGATGAGAAAACCCGACGGGTGCGGAGGTGTCAAGCGACCTGCGGCCGCCGTCCGGCCATGCCGGAGACACGCCGAGCGACGCGGAAAGGTTGTGTAACCGCTCGCTAGAAGTGACCCCATGCGAGTACTTTGAGAGGCGATGACCGCACTATTGGCCGAACGCGCCGCCGAAGTCGTGTCCGCAGCGCAACAGTTGCTCACAAAGCGAATGGGTGCTCCGGTAAAGCTGAGCGATCCGATCGAACTCAGCGGTAGTGGTAGGACGACGGTCCTACGCGTGCGTGTAGCGGAGAACGCCTTTTCATTGCCGCGAACCCTGATCATCAAGCAGGTCCGCGGCGCGGCGCAGGATCGCCGGACCGGCGGCTTGGCGCCCGGGGTGGCCAGCGTCGATTCCGCGTTCCTCCGCGAGACGGTGTCCTATCAGTTCACCACCGCGTTGAGCCGGGAGCACCGGCCGGGCGCGTACCTGGTCGCGCACAGCCTTCCCGACCGTCTGCTGATCCTCAGTGACCTGGGTGAGAACTCCCTGCTCACCGCCGTGCTCCGCTCCGGGGCCGAGCCCGCGGGCCGCAACGCCCTCATGGCGTTCGCTCAGGCGCTGGGCCGGATGCATGCCGCCACCGTCGGGCGCGAGGCGGACTTCGTCGCGCTGCTGCGCCGAGTGGACGTGGTGCACCGGGTGGACGGCATCGCCCAGCAGGCCGAGTCGGCGATCGCCGAGGTGCCCGGTCTGCTCCAGCGCGAACTGGGCATCGAGGTGCCGGGCGAGATCGCCGAGCGCATCGTGCGCGGCAACCGGCTGTACTCCGCGGGCCGTTTCCGCGCGTTCAGCCCGTCGGACCTCTGCCCGGACAATGTGATCTTGAACGAGGAGGGTGCTCGCTTCCTCGACTACGAGTGGGGCGGGTTCCGCGACGCCACCTTGGACATCGCCTACGCGCTGGTGTCCTTCCCCGGCTGTCTGTGCGATGTCGAGCTCTCGCGTGAGCGCGCGCGGCAGATGGTCGAGGCCTGGCGCGCGGAGGTCGTGGGCGTGTGGCCCGCGCTGGCCGATGACGACCAGCTGGCCGAACGCATCCTGGAAGCCCGGCTGATCTGGGTCTGGCTGTCCACTTACTGGTTCCTGCCCGCCGATCACACCCGTATCGCGGCTGCCAGGGAGCACGGGCTGTCGGTGCCGCGCTCGGCGGCGCTGATCAACCGCTGGGCCGCGCTCGCCGAAGACGCGCGATGCACGGGTGACGACATCGTGGGAGATTTCGCCGAGGACGTATCGGCGATGCTGGAAGAACGCTGGGGCGAGTAGGCCGCGCACCGGGGGCTGCTGCCTCCGGAGACGGCGCGCGGCCGCCCCGCGCTAGCCGAGCGGGACCTGCCGCGGCTCGATCCGTCCCCCGCTGCGCACCGCGAACGAAGCGCCGTAGCGTACATCGGAATTCGGGTCCGCCACATCCAGCAGGTAGTACCAGTCCATCTGCGCGTGGTCGGGGGTGATCTCCAGCACGCCGTAGCCGTGCGAGTCCAACTCCACATAACGCAGATGGCGGTTGACCGTCTTGATCGCTTCGGCGATCGGAGCGGAATTCGTGTGGACCATGTCACCGATGCTGGTCGAGGTCACCGACGGCACCACGAACTCGGCGCCCGCCGTCACGCCGCCCGGGTAGCTCGCCGCGTCCACGGGGAGATCGGCGGCCCACGAGGAGTGGATGTCTCCGGTCAGGAAAAGCACGTCGGAAATCTGCTGATCGATGATGGCGCGGAACAGCCTGGTGCGGTCGGCGGTGTAGCCGTCCCACTGGTCGCCGTTCAGCGACGGACCGGACTGCGGGACGCCCATGGTGCTGGTGATCGCAGCCGTGGTGGCGGGCTCGAGCGGCGGGAAGACCAGCGGGGCGATCATGACCGAGTTGCCGACCAGCTTCCACCGCACCGGCGCGGAGGCCAAGCCCGCGGTCAGCCATTCCATCTGCGCCTTGCCGGTGATGGTGCGCGCCGGGTCGTCGGCCTCGCGCCAGTTCGCGCCCGGCTTCGCCTCCTGGTCGCGGTAGCTGCGCAGATCAAGCATGGTGAGCTCGGCCAGGGTGCCGAAGCGCAGCCTGCGGTAGATCCGCACGTCGGCGCCGGAGCCGGACGCCCGGACCGGCATCCACTCCAGATAGGCCTGCGCGGAGGCGGCGCGCCGGTCGGCCCAGCTGCCCTCGGTGGCGGGATCGTGATTGTTCGCGCCGCCGGACCAGGAGTTGTCTGCGGATTCGTGGTCGTCCCAGGTGCAGATGAACGGCAAGGTGGCGTGCAGGCCGAGCAGATCCGGGTCGGTCTTGTACTGGGCGTGGCGGATGCGGTAGTCCGCCAGGCTGACGGTCTCGTTGGCCGGATCGTGCGGGCGTACGGCGCCGTTGCGGCCCCCGTACTTCCCGCGGCCGTACTCGTAGATGTAGTCGCCCAAGTGCACGATCGCGTCCAGGTCGGTGCGGGCGGTCAGGTGACGGTAGGCGCCGAAGTAGCCCGCCTCCCAGTTCGAGCACGACACCACGCCGAACCGAAGGCGATCCGGTGTGTCCGCCGTGGCGGGCGCGGTCTTGGTGCGGCCCACCGGAGAGGTCTGGCCCAGGGCGGTGAATCGATAGAAGTACTCGACACCGGGAGCCAGGCCGGAAACGTCGACCTTGACCGTATGGTCGGAGTCAGCCGAGGTCGTCACGGCGCCGGACGCGGCGACCGAGGCGAACCGCTCGTCCGCCGCGATCTCCCACCGCACGGTCGCCGGGTCGCCCACGCCCGAGCCGGGCGTCGCGTCGTCGGAGACGGTCACGCGGGTCCAGACGATCACGCCGTCGGCAAGCGGGTCCCCCGAGGCCACGCCGTGCCGGAACACCGGTGTCGCGGCTTCCGCGTCACCGGCGCCCAGCACCGCGGTGGCGGTGGCGGCGGCCGCGCTGCCCTTGAAAAGAGTGCGCCGAGCGAAGCGCGCGGTGGACGAGGGATCTGAAACGGATACGTTTTCAGGCACGGGTACCGATCCCATCCGAAGTACCGGCGACGCGCAACTCCGTCTGTCGCCGCGCCGGTCCAGACCGCGTCGCCGCACCGGAGACGCATCCGGGAACGGCATGTCGTGCTGTCGGTGCGCCTCGGTAACGTTCCTGTCGTGAGCGATGGTTTGTTCGACGTGCCCGGAGCCGCGGTGCCTCCGGAGCATTCGATCGACACCGTGGTGCGCCGGGACGCGGGTGCGCCGCTGGCCGTGCGCATGCGCCCGGCCACGCTGGAGGAAGTGGTCGGACAGCAACATCTGCTCGGTCCCGGTTCGCCGCTGCGCAGGCTGATCGAGGGTTCGGGCGCCGCGTCGGTATTGCTGTACGGCCCGCCCGGCACCGGCAAGACCACGCTCGCCTCGCTCCTGTCCCAGGCCACCGGCCGCCGGTTCGAAGCGTTGTCGGCGCTCTCGGCCGGGGTCAAAGAGGTGCGCGCGGTCATCGACGTGGCGCGGCGCAGGTTGGCTACGGGCGAGCAGACCGTGCTGTTCATCGATGAGGTCCACCGCTTCTCCAAGACCCAGCAGGACGCCCTGCTCGCCGCGGTGGAGAACCGCATCGTCCTGCTGGTCGGCGCGACGACCGAGAACCCGTCGTTCTCGGTGGTGTCGCCGCTGCTGTCCCGCTCACTGGTGCTGCAACTGCGGTCGCTCACGGAAACCGACATCCGCGAGGTGCTCGCCCGCGCGATCACCGATCCACGCGGCCTCGACGGCGCGTACACGGTGACCGAGGCCGCGCTCGACCACATCGTCCGGATCGCGGGCGGTGACGCCCGCCGCGCGTTGACCGCTCTGGAAGCGTCGGCGGAGTCCTCGCTCGACGGCACCGTCGACGTGGACCTGGTCGAAGCCAGCGTGGACAAGGCCGCCGTCCGGTACGACCGCGCCGGCGACCAGCACTACGACGTGATCAGCGCGTTCATCAAGTCCATCCGCGGTTCGGACGTCGACGCCGCGCTGCACTACCTGGCGCGCATGCTGAGCGCGGGGGAGGACCCGCGCTTCATCGCCCGGCGGCTGATGATCCACGCGAGCGAGGACATCGGCATGGCCGACCCGATGGCGTTGCAGACGGCGACCGCCGCCGCGCAGGTCGTGCAGCTGGTCGGTCTGCCAGAAGGCCGCCTCGCGCTCGCCCAAGCCACCATCCACCTGGCCACGGCCCCTAAGTCCGGCGCCGTCGTGGCCGCGATCGGCGCCGCCATGGCCGACGTCGCGGCGGGCAAGGCGGGCCCGGTTCCGCCCCACCTGCGCGACGGCCACTACCCCGGCGCGGCGGCGCTCGGCAACGCGCAGGGCTACAAGTACCCGCACGACGACAAGGACGGCGTGCTCGGCCAGCAGTATCCGCCCGACGAGCTGGTCGGCGTCGACTACTACCACCCCACCGACCACGGCCACGAACGCGAGATCGGCCCCAGGGTCGACAAGCTGCGCCGCATCGTCCGAGGCTGACCGCCGCCGGGACGCACCAGGCTCCCGAGTCGATGAATATTCGCGTGCGCGGCACCGGTAGGCTGGGTATTCGTGCAGACCCACGAGATTCGACGGCGTTTCCTGGACCATTTCCTCCGTGCCGGCCATACCGAGGTGCCGAGTGCCTCGCTGATCCTGGCCGACCCGAACCTGCTGTTCGTCAACGCGGGCATGGTCCAGTTCAAGCCGTACTTCCTGGGTCAGGAGGCGCCGCCCTACCCGCGGGCGACCAGCGTGCAGAAATGCGTGCGAACCGGCGATATCGAAGAGGTCGGCGTCACCACGCGGCACAACACCTTCTTCCAGATGGCGGGCAACTTCTCCTTCGGTGATTACTTCAAGGAGGGGGCGATCACCCTCGCCTGGGAGCTGATCTCCAAGCCGCAGGACGACGGCGGTTACGGGTTCGATCCCGAGCGGATCTGGGTGACCGTGTACCAGGACGACCCGGAGGCCGCCGAGATCTGGAAGCGGGTCGCGGGCATCCCCGAGGAGCGCATCCAGTTCCGCGACGGCAAGGACAACTACTGGGACATGGGCGTGCCCGGCCCCGGCGGACCCTGCTCGGAGATCTACTACGACCGCGGCCCCGAGTACGGCCGCGACGGCGGGCCGGTCGCCGACGAGGACCGCTACCTCGAGATCTGGAACCTCGTGTTCATGCAGGACATCCGTGGTGAGTTGAGCCCCAAACTCGGGCACTCGCCGGTCGGGTCGCTGCCGAAGAAGAACATCGACACCGGCATGGGCGTCGAGCGCATCGCGCTGCTGCTGCAGGGCGTGGACAACGTCTACGAGACCGACCTGCTGCGCCCGATCATCGACAAGGCCGAGGAACTGACCGGACGCTCCTACGGCGTCCAGCACGAGGACGACGTCCGCTTCCGCGTGATCGCCGACCATGCTCGCACCGCCGCCATGCTGATCGCCGACGGCGTGAACCCGGGCAACGACGGCCGCGGGTACGTGCTGCGCCGCCTGCTGCGCCGCATCGTGCGCTCGGCCCGGCTGCTCGGCGCCGAGAAGCCGGTGATGAGCGAGTTCATGAAGGTCGTCAGCGACCTGATGGCCCCGTCCTACCCGGAGCTGGCCACCGACTTCCGTCGCATCGAGACCGTCGCGGTCGGCGAGGAGACGGCGTTCCTGAAGACGCTGAACACGGGCTCCACCCTGTTCGACAACACCGCCGCCGCGGTGAAGGCCCACGGCGGCAGCACGATCGCCGGGTCGGACGCGTTCACCCTGCACGACACCTACGGCTTCCCGATCGATCTGACGCTGGAGATGGCCGCGGAGGCCGGGCTGTCGGTCGACGAAGAGGGCTTCCGCTCGCTCATGGCCGAGCAGCGTCAGCGGGCCAAGGAGGACGCGCAGGCGCGCAAGCACGCCCACGCCGACCTCACGATCTACAAGGAACTGGTCGACCGCGGCGCCACCGAGTTCACCGGCTTCGACGAGCTCACTTCCGAGGCCACCGTGCTCGCCCTGATCGCCGACGGCGTGCGGGTGCCGACGGCGACCGTGGGGCAGGACGTCGAGGTCATCCTGGACCGCAGCCCGCTCTACGCCGAGGCGGGCGGCCAGATCGCCGACCGCGGCTCCATCACCGCCTCGTCGGGATTGAAACTGCGCGTGAACGACGTGCAGAAGATCGCCAAGAAGCTGTGGGTGCACAAGACCACGGTGGAGCACGGCCAGATCACCGAGGGCGACGTCGTGCTGGCGCAGGCCGACCCGTCCTGGCGGCGGGGTGCCACGCAGGGCCATTCCGGTACGCACATGGTGCACGCCGCCCTCCGGCAGGTGCTCGGTCCGAACGCCGTGCAGGCCGGTTCGCTGAACAAGCCGGGCTACCTGCGTTTCGACTTCAACTGGCAGGGCCAGCTGTCCGAGCAGCAGAAAGCCGACATCGAGGCCGTCTCCAACGACGCGGTCGGCGCCGACTTCCCGGTGAACACCTTCGTCACCGATCTGCCGAAGGCCAAGCAGATGGGCGCGTTGGCCTTGTTCGGCGAGAACTACGGCAACGAGGTGCGCGTGGTGGAGATCGGCGGCCCGTTCTCGATGGAGCTGTGCGGTGGCACGCACGTGCAGCATTCCTCGCAGATCGGCCCGATCACGGTGCTCGGCGAGTCGTCGGTCGGCTCCGGCGTGCGTCGCGTGGAGGCGTTCGTCGGCTTGGATTCCTACGCGTACCTGGCCAAGGAGCGCGCGCTGCTGGCAGGTGTCGCCTCCGCGCTAAAGGTGCCCTCCGAGGAGGTGCCCGCTCGCGTCGAGCAGCTGGTGGAGCGGCTCAAGGTGGCCGAGAAGGAGCTCGAGCGCACGAAGATGGCCGCCGTGCTGTCCTCGGCGGGCGAATTCGTCGAGAAGGCCGAGCGGATCGGCCGGCTGCTGCTGGTCGCCGTGGCCGCGCCGGAGGGCGTGTCCGCGGGCGATCTGCGCACGCTGGCCACCGACATCCGCGGCCGGTTCGGCAGCGAGCCCGCCGTGGTGGTACTGCTCGGCAACGCCGACGGCAAGGTGCCGTTCGTGGTCGCGGTGAACAAGCCCGCTCAGGAGCTCGGCATCAAGGCGGGCGATCTGGTCGGTAGCTTCGGCCCGAGTATCGCGGGACGAGGCGGCGGCAAGCCGGAGATGGCGCAGGGCGCGGGCTCGGACCCGTCCGGCATTCCGGCCGGCCTGACCGCGGTCCGCGCGCGGGTGGCCGAACTCGCCGGGTGATGGGCGGCCCAGCGGAACCGGAGCGGTCGGCGCCCCGCGGCGCCGACCGGCCGCATCCGGCCACCGACCCCGGTCGGGGCAGGCGGATCGGGGTCGACGTCGGCAGTGTCCGGATCGGGGTCGCCGCGAGCGATCCCGACGGCATCCTCGCCACCCCGGTGGAGACCGTGCCGCGCGCGAAACCGTCCCGGCGATCGGCTCCCGCACCCGATATCGAAAGAATTGCCGAAATTGTGCGGGAGTACGAGGCAGTCGAGGTAATCGTCGGATTGCCGCGAACATTACGCGGGGAGAAAGGCACTGCGGCTACGCTGGCCAGCGCATTCGCTGAGCGATTGCGGGCTGCTGTCGGGCCGGTGCCGGTCCGGCTTTCCGACGAACGTTTGACTACGGTGTCAGCTGCACGTGCATTGCGGGACAGTGGAGTTCGCGCGCGTGGCCAGCGGCAGGTGATCGATCAGGCGGCGGCCGTGTCGATCCTGCAAGGATGGTTGGACGAACGGAGTGCGGTGTTGAGGTCGGTGGAAGCGGGACGTCCTGCGTCGTCCGGGGACGATGCATGACGGATCGGTGGGCGCGGGCCGAGGAACTGTTCCGACAGCGCGAAGCTGATCGGCGTTACCGGAGAGACGACCGGGCCTGGGGCGAGTACGACGGCGACCAGTACGACGACTACGACGACGACACGACCGTCATCCCCCGCTACGTCGACGACGAGGAAGAGCCGGAGCCCGCGCCGCCGCCACCGGCCCCACGGCGTGGCGGACAGCGCCCCAGGACGACGCGTGTCGAGGAGCCGCGCCGCTCGAAGCGCGCGGAGTCGAAACGTGCCCGGCCCGAGCGCTCCGGCCGCTCGCAGCGCGGCAAGCGATCCAGGGTCGCCTCTCGCAAAGCCGTCGAGCGCAAGAAGCGCCGCCGCAACCTATGGTTCGTCGCGGGTGTCTTCATCCTTCTCTTCGCCGGCGCCGTGATCTTCGCCGGGATGAAGCTGGTCGCCAGTATGGCTCCGCCGAAAGACTTCGCGGGACCAGGGGGACCGCTGGTGGTGGTGCAGGTGCATCCGGGCGACACCTCCCAGCAGATCGCGTCGACGATGGTCGAGCGCGGCGTCGTGGCGAGCTCGGGCGCGTTCTTCCAAGCGGCCGTGCGCAATTCGAACATGAACACGGTGCAGCCCGGCTTCTACGCGATCCCCAGCCAGAGCCCCGCCGCCGAGGCGGTGTCGGCGCTGGTGAGCAAGTCCTCGCGGGTCGGCAATCTGGTCGTCTCCGAGGGACGGCTGCTGCACGACCAACACGACATGAGCACCGGCGGGCGGTACGACGGCATCTACCGCAAGATCGCGGAGGCCAGCTGCATCGGCACGGGCAGCAATCAGAAGTGCGTGAGCTACGAACAGCTCGATGCCGCGGGCGCGAGCCTGGACCTGGCCGCGCTCGGAGTGCCGGCATGGGCGATCCAGGGTGTCAAGGACTGCCCGGACCGGACACGGCAGCTGGAAGGCCTGATCGCCGCGGGCACATGGGATTTCGATCCGAGCGGGACGCCTGCGGAGATCCTGCGGCAATTGGTGACCGCGAGTGCGAAGAGCTATGAGTCCACCGGACTGCTGCAGTCCGGCGCCGACACGAAACTGACGCCGTACCAGACGCTGGTCGCCGCCTCGCTGGTGGAACGCGAGGCGAAGCCCCAGGACATGGGCAAGGTGGCACGGGTGATCGTGAACCGGCTGCGGGTCGATCAGATGCTGCAGTTCGACTCGACGGTGAACTACACCCTGGATCGCACCGAGGTGGCGACCACCGATGCCGACCGCGCCCAGGAAACCGCCTGGAACACCTATGCGATGCGTGGCCTGCCCAAGACTCCGATCGCCGCGCCGTCGTTGAACGCTCTGCGTGCCATGGAGAATCCGGAGCAGGGGCCGTGGCTGTACTTCGTCACCGTCGACAAGCAGGGCACCACCCTGTTCACCGACGACTATCAGGAGCATCTGCGCCTGATCGCACGGGCGCAGCGCAGTGGCATCCTCGACAGTTCCAAGGACAGCGGTGGCCGGTAATCGCAAGGCGGCGGTGCTCGGGAAGCCGATCGCGCACTCGCGATCGCCCCAGCTGCACTTGGCCGCGTACCGCGCGCTCGGATTGGATTGGAGCTACGAGCGCATCGAATGCTCGGCGGAGCAGTTGCCCGGGCTGGTCGACGGGCTCGGGCCGGAATGGGTCGGGCTTTCGGTAACCATGCCCGGTAAGGAAGCGGCACTGGCCTACGCCGATGAGCGCACCGACCGGGCCGTGTTGGTCGGATCGGCCAACACCTTGGTTCGCCGCGACGCGGGCTGGCTGGCCGACTGCACCGACGTGGACGGTGTGCTCGGAGCGCTCCGCGGCGGTGGTGTCACCGACCTGACCGAGGGCGTGGTGCTGGGGGCGGGCGGCACCGCGCGGCCCGCCCTGCTGGCGTTGTCGGAGCTGGGCGCGAAGTCGGTGACCGTGGTCGCCCGGGACGCCGGGCGGGCGCGCGGCGCGCTGGAACTCGCCGAGCGGCTGGGGATGATCGCGTCGCTGGCCGGTTTCGATGCCGGGGCGCTGCGTACGATCTGCGCGGCAGCGGGAGCCGTGGTGAGCACCATTCCCGCCACGGCGGCGGCGGTGGTCGCCCCCGCGGTAGCCGAGGCGCCGGTGGTGCTCGACGCGATCTACAACCCCTGGCCCACCCCGCTGGCCGAGGCGGTGGCCCGGTCCGGGCACACGGTGGTCAGTGGTCTGCAGATGCTGCTGAACCAGGCGTATGGGCAGGTCGAGCTGTTCACCGGGCAGGCAGCGCCGCGCGCGGAGATGGCGGCGGCGCTGGACGAGGGGCGTCGATAGCCTTCTCACCAGCGGTGCGTCTCTGCTCTTTCCGCTGCCGTGATCGCCGGTTATGCTGTCCTCCAACGCGTTTCAACGGGAGGGGTAGCGTTGTGTTGATTCGACTCGGAGTCACCGTCGCGATGGGGATCGCGGCATCCGCGTTCGTCTTCGCCGGACAGTCGGCGGCGAAAGCCGATGGCTGCGCATCGGCGCAGCCGACTTGGGGGTTCCAGTGCGTAGCCGCGGCGTCGAACGTCGCGCTGGCGAACTGCATGAAAGAGGCGCCGCTGTGGCACAAAGACGGGAAGTGCATTCAGCGGAACGACGGTAGCGGTAGGTACGACCTCTGGATTCCATCCAACTGAGACACGCAGGGCCGTAGTCGCTGCCGAGAAACACGGCTATGGTGTTTCGCATGAATGCTTGGTTGTTGCGGGCCGTCGTGCTCGGCGCGCTGGTGGTGGCGTTGCGTGCCGGGCTCGGGTTCGCGATGGTGTACTGGCCGACGCACGGGGCACTGATGCGCATCCTGTGCCTGGTCGTGCTGGTCGCGGCCATCGCGGCCTGGGGTGTGCTGGACGGTCGCAGGGACCGCGTCGAGAGTGGGGACGCCGAACGCGGCGCCGATCTGACCATGATGTGGCTGAAGGCCGCCGTTGTGGGTGGTGTCGGCAGCGGCCTGGCGTCCTGGATCCTGGACTGGGCTCCCCGGTTCGATCTCGGTGACAACGGCCTGCTGTTCGAACTCACGGCGGGCGCGGCGTTCATCATCCTGCTGATCTTCGTGCCCGCGCTGATCGGTGTCGGCGTCGGCCGGATGCTGGCCGAGCGGCAGAACGGCAAGGGGCGCTCCACCCCGCCGTCGCTGTACTCCGCCGCGGGCAGCGCGATCTGATTCCACGAGAAAACGGCGCGCCCGCAGCGGGCGCGCCGTTTTCGTCTCTCGCGGCCGCCGCGGGCTAGAGCAGCACCGCGCCGCCGCTCGGACTGTCCTCCCGGGCGATCGCCGAGTAAGCGGCGGCCAGCAGGGCGGGATCGGGTCCTTCCAAGCGTCCGGGTTTGGCCAAGCCGTCGAGCACGACGAAGCGCAGCACGCCGGAGCGGGTCTTCTTGTCCGTCTGCATGGCGTCCAGCAGCTGAGGCAGCGCGTCGGCGTCGTAGCTGGTCGGCAGGCCGACGGCGGACAGGATCGCGCGATGACGGTCGGCGGTGGCGTCATCGAGACGACCCGCGAGACGACCGAGCTCGGCGGCGAACACCAGTCCGACGGAGACCGCGGCGCCGTGCCGCCACCGGTAACGCTCCCGCCGTTCGATCGCGTGCCCCAGGGTGTGACCGTAGTTCAGGATCTCGCGGAGGCTGGATTCCTTCAGATCGGCGGCGACGACGTCGGCTTTCACCTGGATCGCGCGACGGATCAGCTCCGGCAGCACCTCGCCGGACGGGTCGAGGGCGGCCTCCGGGTCGCGCTCCACCAGCTCCAGGATCACCGGGTCGGCGATGAAACCGGCTTTGATGATCTCCGCCATGCCCGCGACGATCTCGTTGCGCGGCACCGTCTCCAGGGTGGCCAGGTCGACCAGCACGGCGGCCGGCTCGTGGAAGCAGCCGACGAGATTCTTGCCCGCCTCGGTGTTGATGCCGGTCTTGCCGCCGACCGCCGCATCGACCATCGCCAGCAGCGTGGTCGGCACGTGCACGATCCGCACCCCGCGCATCCAGGTGGCGGCGACGAAACCGGCCAGATCGGTCGCCGCGCCGCCGCCGAGGCTGACCACGACGTCGTTGCGGGTCAGGCCGATACGCCCCAGCACCTCCCAGCAGAAGCCGGCGACCGCGAGTTCCTTGCCCGCCTCGGCGTCCGGGATCTCGATCCGGTGCGCGTCGATACCGGTGTCGGCCAGCGCCTTTCGCACCACTTCGGCGGTCTCGGTGAGCGGCGGCTGATGGAAGACGGCCACGGTGCGCACACCTTTGGTCGCGCTGTGGACGGACTCGACGAGTTCGCCGAGCAACCCGCGGCCGATGATCACCTGGTACGGGTCGGCGGTCCGGACTTCGAGACGACTCGGCTCTGTCACGTGGCTTGCTCCGATTCTGTTGTTGCTGTTGTCGACTGCTGCCGCGCCCGGGAGCGGGCGCGGCGTGCGCGGGCGCGCCGGGATCGGCTGCCCGCCGCCGTCTCCCCGTTGCCCGCCCCGCCCTCGGCGTCGGGTTCGCTCGTGACGCTCCTGCGGCTGCGCCGGGAGCGCACCGTGGCGGTCACCGCCGCTTCCGCCGCGGCGCCGGTCGCGGTGTCGGTGGTCTCGGACTGATCGGCGGTCTTGCGCCGCGCCGCCGCTCTTGCCCTCGCACGTCGGCGGGCCCGGGATCGGCTGCTGCCCTGCGGGATTCCGCTCGGCGGTGGCCGGAGATCCGTTTCGGCCGGTTCGACCGGCTCCATACCGAGCTTGGTCATGATCATCCGCACCACGCGGCCGGGACTGCGGCCGTCGGTACGAACCCGGACGGTCGCCACTTCCCGGTACAGCGGCCGACGGGTACGCATCAGTTCCCGGTACTTCGCGCCGGGGTCGGCACCGTTGAGCAGCGGCCGCTGCGTGCTCGCGCCGGTGCGCCGAAGACCCTCCGCGATACTGATCTCCAGGTAGACGACGGTGCGGCCGCGCAGGAGTGCCCTGGTGTGCTCGGACAGCACGGCACCGCCGCCGAGCGAGACCACGCCGCGTTCGGCGAGGACGGCGCGGCGCACCACCCGTTCCTCGATCTTGCGGAATTCGGGCTCACCGTCTTCGGCGAATATCTCCGGGATCGTGCGACCGGTCTCCCGCTCGATGCCGGCATCGGTGTCGTACAGCTCGACGCCGAGTTCCCTGGCGAGCTTGCGGCCGATCGTGGATTTCCCCGCCCCCGGCGGTCCGACCAGCACCACGCGCGGGGCGCGCGGATCGGTCTGCACGATCATTGCGACCGACTGTCCGCGGGCACGTGCGGGCGAGTGCTGATGCGCTTGACGTAGCTGGTGATGTTCTCGACGGTCTCGGTGAGCGAGTCGCCGCCGAACTTCTCCAGCGCGGCCTGCGCGACGACCAGCGCCACCATGGATTCGGCGACCACGCCCGCGGCGGGCACGGCGCACACGTCCGAGCGCTGATGGATGGCGACGGCCTCGTCGCCGGTGGTCATGTCGACGGTGGACAGCGCGCGCGGCACCGTGGAGATCGGCTTCATGGCCGCGCGCACGCGCAGCGCCTCGCCGTTGGTCATGCCGCCTTCCAGTCCGCCGGCGCGGTTGGTGGAACGCAGCACGCCGTCGGGGCCGGGGCGCATCTCGTCGTGCGCCTGGCTGCCGCGGCGGCGCGCGGTCTCGAAACCGTCGCCGACCTCGACGCCCTTGATGGCCTGGATGCCCATCAGTGCGGCGGCGAGCCGCGCGTCCAGCCGGTTCTCGCCGCTGGTGAACGAGCCGAGGCCGACCGGAAGTCCCGCCACGACCACCTCGACAACGCCACCGAGGGTGTCGCCGTCCTTCTTGGCGGCCTCGATCTCCGCGATCATCGCGGCTTCGGCGTCCTTGTCGAAGGCACGCACCGGGCTCTCGTCCACCGCGGCGAGATCGGCGGCGCTCGGCACGAGGCCGGAAGTGTTCTGCGCCGCGCCGATCGACACGACGTGCGAGACGACCTCCGCGCCGAACGCCTGGCGCAGGAAATTGCGCGCGACGGTGCCCGCCGCGACGCGCGCGGCGGTCTCCCTGGCGCTGGCGCGCTCGAGCACGTTGCGGGCGTCGTCGAAGTCGTACTTGAGCATGCCGGAGTAGTCGGCGTGCCCGGGCCGGGGCCTGGTCAAGGGTGCGTTGCGGGCCAGGTCGGCGAGTCCGGCCGGATCGACCGGATCGGCGGACATCACCGTGGTCCATTTCGGCCACTCGGAGTTGGCGACCTCGATGGCCACCGGGCCGCCCATGGTGCGCCCGTGCCGCACACCGCCGATGACGGTGACCTTGTCGGCCTCGAACTTCATCCGCGCGCCGCGACCGTAGCCGAGCCTGCGACGGGCCAGCTGCGCGGAGATCTCGTCCGACGTGACCTCGACGCCTGCCACCATCCCCTCCAGGAGGGCGACGAGAGCGGGACCATGGGATTCTCCGGCAGTTATCCAACGCAGCACATTGTTCATCTTCCCATGTCGACGCCCGTGCTCCGGAACGTGGCCCGCCGTGACGAACCGCACGCCGGGGAGCCCGGGTACCGCGGGCCGAGGCGCTCAGCGGGCTATGACGATGGGGCGGTCCACCGAGCGGAGCAGCGCGTCACCGACCGAGCCGAACAGCAGTCGCCGCAAAGTTCCTCGGCCGCGGTTGCCCACCACCAGCAGCTGTCCGTCGCGGGAGCGTTCGAGCAACCCTCGCTCCGGACGGTCGCGGACGACCTCGCGCCGGATCGTCAGTTCCGGGTACTGCTCCTGCCAGCCGGCCAAGCTGGTCGCGAGCAACGCCTCCTCGGTCCGGCGCAGGGCGGCCCAGTCGGTGCCGATCGCGGCCAGCGGCTCGACCTCACCCCAGGTGTGCACGGCCACCAGTTCGACCCCGCGGAGCGACGCCTCGGTCGCGGCGACCCCGATGGCGGCCTGCTCGGCGGTGGAGCCGTCCACGCCGACGATCACCGGGCCGGTGGTCGCCCGGTCCCACAGCGGCGTCTCGGCGGGCACCACCGCCACCGGGCATTCGGCGTCCCTGGAGACGGCGGTGCTGACCGAGCCGAGGAGGACCCGCTGGACGCGGCCGATCCCGCGGGTGCCGACCACGAGCATCGCCGCGCTCCGGGAGCGTTCGATGAGGGCGGTGGCGATGTGCGCCGTGCGGATCTCGGTGCCGATGGTGATGTCGCGCACGGTGTGCGCGGCCGCCACGGCGGCGTCGGCCGCGCGCTCGATCGCCTCGTCCGCCTCGCGCACCCGCAGCAGCGCCGCCGGACGCGGGGGATCGTCGTCGTCGGAGCCGAGCGAGGACTCCACGACGAGCGAGATGTGCAGCGGAGCGTCGTGCAGTGCGGCGGTCTGCGCCGCCCAGCGGACCGCGACGATCGATTGCTCCGAACCGTCGGTTCCCACGACGATCGGCCCCCGCGACGGATGCCTCGGATTCACTGGGCGGCTCCTTCTCGACGCTGCTTCCGCTGTACTGGCGCACTCGAGGGGGCGACTTCTCCGAGGTGCCGTAGCTCGAGCGCTGACGTGGCGGCGGGTCGGAAAGTCGTTGCCCGCGATTGATGCTACCGATGAATTGCTATTGATTTGCTGGCTTTGTGCGGCGTCCAGCGCGGTCCGGCGGCATTCCGGTGGTGTCGGGCGGAGCGGACTCAGGTCGAGTCGAAGACCGACGACAGTAGGGCCAGCAATGTCGCCAGGCACATCGCAGGGCCGTGCGGCACGGTGAGCGCGCTGTCGCCCGGGTCGGCGGGGCGGGAGCCGAATGCGCGTCGGCAGACCAGTGCTCCGAGCGCGACGCATGCGGTGAGCGTCGGTGCTCCGAGTGCCGCCCAAACCCACGGACGGGCGCCGCCCAGGGCGGTCGCCCCGCCCAGCATCACCGCGAGCTTGACGTCGCCCGCGCCCAGCGCGGCGGGCGCGGCGAGGTGCACCAGCAGGTACGGCGCCGAAAGCAACAGCGCGCCCAGCAGAGCGGCGGTGAAATGCTCTGTGTGCAGGGCATATCCGAGGATGACCAGCGCTCCGGAGCCGGTCAGCCGGTTCGGGAGGCGTCCTTCACGCAGGTCGAACGTCGTCAGTGCCGCGCACCAGACGGTGAGCGCGGCGCACGCGAGTGGAGTCATGGCTCCACCTTCGCCCGGTTCCGGCGCGGGTCATCCGCTCCGGACCGGAATGTGCACAACTGGTTCGGGTGTGAACAGGCTATGGGTCAGTGGGCCTCCCGCTGTCGAGAAATGCTGGGCCGCAGTAATTTTCGGGCGAAAATCGATGATTCGACAGCACGGAAGGCCATGCCGATCACGTGTTGGCTGTCGGTGTGCGGTGTGTCGGCGGTAGTTTTGACTCATGTGTGCTGATCACCAGGGTCATGTGCCGGATTACGCGGCGCGGCGTGGCGCGCTGCGCAGCCTGCTGGTGGAGAACGGGGTGGACGCCCTGCTGGTCACCGATCTGGTGAATATCAGATATCTGACCGGGTTCACCGGCTCCAACGCGGCGTTGCTGGTGCATTCCTGGGACACGCGCACCGCCGAGGACCGGACCGTGATCGGCACCGACGGCCGGTATCGGACCCAGGTCGCCGAGCAGGTTCCCGATCTGCGGGCCGAGATCGCGCGCGCCGCCGCCCGGCGGATCGTGCAGCTGGCCGGTGAGTGGCAGGTCGGCCGGGTGGGTTTCGAAAGCCATGTGGTCACCGTCGACCAGCATCGCGGTTTCCTCGAACAGCGCACCGGCCTGGAGTTCGTCGCCTCGCCCGGGCTGGTGGAGCAGTTGCGCATGGTCAAGGACGCCTACGAAGTGGATCAGTTGCGGGCGGCCTGCGCGGCGGGCGATGCCGGTCTGGCCGCGCTGCTGGAGCGGGGCGGACTGCGTCCGGGCCGCACCGAGCGTCAGGTGGCCAGGGAACTGGAATGGGCCATGTTCGAACACGGCGCCGAAGCGGTTTCGTTCGAGACCATCGTGGCGACCGGCGTGAACTCGGCTGTCCCGCATCACCGCCCGACCGACGCCGTGCTGGCCGCGGGTGATTTCGTCAAACTGGACTTCGGCGCGGTGGTGGGCGGCTACCACTCCGACATGACCCGCACCTTCGTGCTCGGCGCGCCCACCGACTGGCAGCGCGAGGTGTACGCGCTGGTCGCCGAGGCGCAGCGGGCCGGGCGGGAGGCGCTGCGCCCGGGGGTCCCGGTATCCGACGTGGACGCCGCGTCGCGGGCGGTGATCGAGGCGGCAGGGCACGGCAAGTTGTTCGTGCACGGCCTCGGCCACGGGGTCGGTCTGCAGATCCACGAAGCGCCCGGAATCGCGAAAACCGGAACCGGTACACTTCTGACTGGCGTGGCGGTGACCGTCGAACCAGGTGTGTACTTTCCCGGCCGCGGCGGGGTCCGGATCGAGGACACGCTCGTGGTGCGCGAAGGGGGCCCGGAGCTGCTCACCCACACCAGCAAAGACCTGACCGTCGTCGACTGACGCCGGTCTGCCCGAGACCAAGCGGTAGAACGAGGAGATCCGAAGACAGTGGCGGACACCAGCGACTTCAAGAACGGCCTTGTGCTGAAGATCGACGGTCAGCTCCAGCAGATCACCGAATTCCAGCACGTCAAGCCGGGCAAGGGCCCCGCGTTCGTGCGGACCAAGCTGAAGAACGTCGTGTCCGGCAAGGTGGTCGACAAGACCTTCAACGCCGGTGTGAAGGTGGAGACCGCGAACGTCGACCGCCGCGACATGACCTACCTGTACCACGACGGCACCGACTACGTCTTCATGGACGGCGAGACCTTCGACCAGATCTCCATCGCCGAGGAGACCATCGGCGACGGCGCCCGCTTCCTGCTGGAGAACATGACCGTGCAGGTCGCCACGCACGAAGGCGCGCCGCTGTACGTCGAGCTCCCGGTCTCGATCGAGCTCGTGGTCCAGCACACCGACATCGGCCTGCAGGGTGACCGCTCCACCGGCGGAACGAAGCCCGCCACCCTGGAGACCGGCGCCGAGGTGCAGGTCCCGCTGTTCATCAACACCGGCGACAAGCTGCGCATCGACTCGCGCGACGGCAGCTACCTCGGCCGGGTCAACGCCTGAGCCGCGGGCCGGCCGATCCCGGAATGATGTGACCGTGGCTGACCAGCCCGTGGACAAGAAGTCCACGTACAAGAAGCTCGGCGCGCGGCACAAGGCCCGCCGCCGTGCGGTCGACCTGCTGTTCGAGGCGGAGGCCAGGGACGTCGACGCCGCCGACCTGCTCGACGAGCGCGCCGAGCTCGCCGCCCGCGACCAGTCGGTCGCGCCGGTGCACGCCTACACCCGGACATTGGTCGAGGGTGTGGCCGACGATCTCGACCGGGTGGACGGAACGATCGAGTCGTACTTGCAGGACTGGACCTTGTCGCGGCTCCCGGCCGTGGATCGCGCGATCCTGCGCATCGCGGTCTGGGAGCTGTTCCACGCGAGCGACGTGCCTCCGGTCGTCGCCGTAGACGAGGCGGTGGAGCTGGCCAAGGAGCTGTCCACCGACGACTCCCCGTCCTTCCTCAACGGTGTGCTGGGGCAGGTCGTCCTGGTGGCCCCGCAGGTGCGCGCCGCCGCTGCCGCGACGAGGGCCCCCCGCCCGGAGTCCGAGGCGTGAACAAGTACCTCGTCCTGGCGATGCGCACACCGCGCTTCGATACCGCCGTGATCGAGCCGCACCGGCAGTTCCTGCAGTCGCTGCAGGAAGTGGGGCAATTGCAGGAGAGTGGCCGCTTCACCGACGGCACCGGAGGCGCGTACATCATCTACGCCGAAAGCCTCGACGCCGCAAGGGAAATCGTGTTCACCGATCCGGTGCACACCACCGGGTCCTCGGAACTCACGATCTACGAGTGGGAAGTCACGGCGCCGAGCTGACTTCGACTGCGCGTCGGAGCCTGCGCGGGCTTTCCGGCTCGGTTCGCGTTCCTGCGCGGCGGCGTGAGGCCGGGCAACGCGACGTCCGTGCAACTCCTACCGGGGACCGCGCATGGCTCCCGCTGGTGGGTGTACGGATGCCCAGCGGGAGCACCGGAACTTGGGTTCCGCGCGGAGACCGAACCCGGACGTGCGTCTCGATCCGGCCTCGACAGTATCCTCGTACCTCGACCGCACTCGAGGTCAAGCGAGGCGCTGACTCGCGGGTGTCTCGGCGGCTAACTCGTCATCAGCAGCGCTGTGACCGCGCCTGCGGTGGCGACTGTCGCGAGCGCGGCACCGGTCAGGACGAAACGTCGCATGGGTACCCGTACGCCGTGCATGCGGCAGAACTCCAGGCACAGCAGTGTGGCGAGCGAGCCCCAGGGCGTGACGATCGGGCCGACATTGGTGCCGATCAGCAACGCGAGGAGTTGATCGCTGTTCTGCGCGGGGATCACCGCCTCGCCCGCGGTGTAGGCGGGCAAATTGTTCGCGACATTGGACAGACCCGCACCCGCCGCGGCGGCTCGGAACGCGCCGGACGCACCCGAGTCGGTGCCGATCAGAGCATGCATCGCGTCGCCGAGGCCGAATCGGCTCAGGGTGGGTATCACCAGGAACAATCCGACCACGAACACGAGCAGTTGCCCCGGGATGAGCGACAGCCGCAACGCACCGCGATCGAACACGGCGAACGCCGCCAACGCGATGAGCGCCGCGACCGTCGCCGCGACGCCGATCCGGTCGCCGACGAGGGGGATCGCGACGATGAACAACAGACAGGCCCCGGCTGTCGTGTAGAACAGCGAGCGCTCCCGGAAGTTCACGAGCCGGATCGGCTCGGGCGGCACGTAGCGGTCGGTTTCCCGGCGACCGCGCCGCCAGTACCACACCCACAGGCACACCGTCGTCGCGGTGATCGAGACCATCTGCGGCGCCAGCATTCTGCTCGCGAATCCGGTCGCGGTCAGTGCCACCCGGTCGGCGGCGAGCAGATTCGTGAGATTGGAGACCGGTAGCAGCAGGCTCGCGGTGTTCGCCAGCCACAGGGTGGCCATGGCCAGCGGCAGTGGTGGGATCCGAGCGGGCGCGGCTAGTGCCAGCATGACCGGGGCGATGAGCACGGCTGTGGTGTCGAGGTTCAGCAGCACCGTGGTGGCGGAGGCGAACAGCACGCAGAGGCCGAACAGCGCCGGGTAATGGCCGCGACCGAGGATCGCGAGGCGATGGGCGATGGCGTCGAAGACCTTCGCCTGCCGGGTGAGCTCGGCCAGCACGATCACGCTTGCGAGAAACAGCAGTAACGGGCCGATGCGGCGCATGTTCGCGGCGGCCTCGTCGCGGGGCAGGAGCCCGGTGAGCACGCACAGCAGACCGGCCGCCAGCAAGGCGAGCCGGACCCGGTCCAGGACGCTGAGCCGCCGCTCGGAGGTGGTCGCGGGTGGGTTCCGTGTGGAGGAATCGACCAGTTCGGGCACGAGTGCCATCATGGCAGCCCTTCGTTCGCGTCCCTTCCCGGCCGAGACGGGCCACGGCAGTCCTCACTTACCCATTGAACGTACCGTTATTCGATGGTACGTTATGCGGGTCACATAGGTCGGACGTCGGTTCCGGCACAACCGATCCCATTTTTCGGGTGGAAAACGTTGTGTCCGAGGCAATCTCGGTGTTCGTCCGCCGTCGAGCCAAGGATGTATTGCCCATGAGCCTCGTCATCGGACTGGTATTTCTGTTCATCCTGGTCGGAGGCAGCCTACGGTCGGCCGAAGCCGGCTGTCAGAACACGTTGATGAACCACATGAAGAACATGTGGCTCTGCGCGGTGATCTCGTATGCCGTTGCGCTGACCGGCTTTTCGATCTTCCTGGCGCTGTCGTCGAAGACGCCGTGGCCGACGCTCGACGACGTTCGGAACATGCCGTGGTGGGCGCCGTTCGGCGGTCTGCTGGGCGGCGCGGCGGTGATGGGGATGATCGCGGTCGCCCGGCATGTCGGCGTGGCGACCTTCAGCGCGCTGGTGATCGTCGGCGAGATGGTGGTCGCCGTGATCATGGATCACTTCGGACTCATGGGATTCGAAGAACGATCCGCCAGCGTTCCGCGTCTGGTGGCCTGCGGGCTGATCACGCTCGCGATATACCTGATGGCCGATGAGCCCGCGGGCGACGAGCCCAGGGTCAGCGTCACCTGACAGCAGTACGCCCACCGCTGCCGGTCCCAGCCATCCACTCTTCGCACTCTCCCGAGGATTCTCGATGACGGTTCAGACCGCCGAAAAGCCCCGTGCCGCGCTGTCCCGCGTCACGATGGCACTCATCTTCGCGTTCATCCTGGTCGGCGGCGCGCTGCGCTCCGTAGAAGCCGGTTGCCAGAACTCGCTGAAGCTCGCATTGAAGAACGTCTGGCTGTGTGGCGTGATCTCCTACGCCGTCGCATTCACCGGCTTCGCGATCTTCCTCACGGTGGCGCTGCTGGTTTCCAGGAACCGGCCGTGGCCGACGAAGGCCGACATCCGGAGTATGCCCCGCTGGGCGCCCTTCGGTGGCCTGCTCGGCGGGGCCGCGATCCTGGCGATGATCTCCGTGGCCTCCGATGTGGGCGCGGGTACGTTCAACGCCCTCATCATCGCGGGACAGATGTTCGGTGCGCTCACGATCGACCACTTCGGGCTGATGGGATTCCCGCGGCGCACGGTGAGCTCAAAACGCGTCGTCGCCTGCGTCATGATCATCGCCGGGATCTATCTCATGGCGACCTACTGAACATCCGCGCGGACCTGGTCGACAGCGGCGTTCTGAGAGACAGATAGGGTATATATCGCAACGTTGCCTCGCTGAGGGGAGTAGGAGACATGGCCGCGAACGAGCTGACCGTGACGGACATCCGTACCGCGCAGGAGGCGTGGGCGCTGTTCGACCGACTCCCCGCGGCGCGGGTCGAGGACGTCACGACCGGGCGGTGGCGAGGCGAGGAGCTGGACACCGGTCATCCGATGGACGGTGTGCTGGTGGCTTCGGGCTGGTACGGCAAGCAGTTCGACGGCCCCGACAGCGTGCATCCGCTGTTGTTCACCTCGGGCGGCGCGGTGTTCGCCGTCGATCCGCGCCGCGTCCCGGTCGCGTTGGCCGGGCGGGTACCGCTGCCCGGTGTGCGGGCCCTGCGCAAGTTGCTGCCGGTCCTTCGTCCCGCGCTG
Organism: Nocardia sp. NPDC051900; assembly: GCF_044452545.1. Lineage (NCBI taxonomy): Bacteria > Bacillati > Actinomycetota > Actinomycetes > Mycobacteriales > Nocardiaceae > Nocardia > Nocardia sp. NPDC051900. The sequence goes on from NZ_JBITBU010000009.1 coordinate 245,742, forward strand.
CGCACGCGCAAGCACACCGCGCGTCTGCGTGAGGTCGAATACCGCGGTGTGACAAGTGCCGCGATGGTCTACGACCACCTGCCGATCATCGATCATTTCCGGCGCGCCGACGAGCACACCTTGCTCGGCGTGATGGATTTGCGTGGTATGGCCGAACCGTATTTCTTCGTGCTGCATCGGGATATCGGCTGAGCCGGTCGGCCGTCGCCGATCCGGGTCCGGCGCCGCGCCCGCCACACTAGGATTTGCGCGAACAGGCGACACCTTGCGGCGATGTGGTGACCGAGGGAGACACAGTCGATGGAGCGCACGACATGCCTGGTGGTTGGTGGGGGACCGGCTGGAATGATCCTCGGGCTCCTGCTCGCCAGGGCCGGGGTAGAGGTCACGGTGCTGGAGAAGCACAAGGACTTCCTCCGTGACTTCCGCGGCGACACAGTGCATCCCACCACCCTCGATCTGCTCGACGAACTGGGTCTCGGCGCGGAGTTCGCGAAACTGCCCGCGCGCAAGGTGGATCGAGTGCAACTGCCGATCGCGGGCGGCCTGCAGACGCTCGCCACGCTGACGCATCTGCCGGGCAGGCACAAGTACATCGCCATGGTGCCGCAGTGGGATCTGCTGGATCTGCTCGCGCGTGCCGCGGCCGACGAACCCACCTTCCGGCTGCGGCTGAACACCGAGGCCACCGACCTGGTCTGGATCGACGGCCGGGTAGGTGGCGTCGCCTACCGGACCGTCGACGGCGCCACCGGCGCAATCGAAGCCGACCTCACGGTGGCCTGCGACGGTCGCGGCTCACTGCTGCGGTCGGCCGCGGGACTGCCGATCCGCACGTGGTCGACACCTATGGACGTCTGGTGGTTCCGCTTGCCGCGCACCGAGATCGATCCCGCGGGCGCGCTGCCGATCGTCAGCGCCCGGCGGGTGGCGGTGCTGCTCGATCGCGGCGACTACTGGCAGTGCGCGACGTTGATCGCCAAGGGCGCCGACGAATCCGCCCGCCGCGGGCCGGTGCGGGACGTCATGCGGAGTCTGGCCGAGGCCGCTCCCTGGCTCTACGACCGGATCGACGCCTTGACCAGCTGGGACGAGGTCAAGTTGCTGGAGGTGAAACTCGATCGGCTGACCAAGTGGTACACCAACGGTCTGTTGTGTCTGGGCGACGCCGCCCATGCCATGTCCCCGGCCGGCGGCGTCGGCATCAACCTGGCCGTGCAGGACGCCGTAGCCGCGGCCAGGATCCTTGCTCCGCCGCTGCTCTCGGGGACGCTCGGCACCAGGGAGTTGGCGAAGGTGCAGCGACGGCGCCGATTCCCGACCGTGGTGACACAGGGAATGCAGCGACTCCTGCACACCGTCGCGGTCGCGCCCGCCCTCGACGGACGAGTCGACATCGCGAGTTCCCCGCGTGCACCGCTGCCGGTCCGTATTCTGCGGCGCGTCCCCGTGATTCGCAGCGTGCCGACCTTCTTGATCGCTCGCGGTGTCTTGCCCGAGCACGCCCCGCACTTCGCGCGGCGGTAGCGCTCAGGCCGGCACGTCGGGGGAGGACGTAGGCGCGGTGGCGATCCAACCCGCGACGACCGCCAGACCCGTCGGGCGGTGCACGGCGAGGAAACCGAAGGGCCGGTCGAAGACCACCGAGACGACAGGCGCGTAGTCGTGCCGCAGGACGGCCGCTGCCGCGCGCAACGCGAAGGCCGTCACGGCGGCCGCCTCGAAACCTTCGTGGCCGAACCGGGCGAGCACTTCCTGCGCTCCCTGGCCGACGCACAGTGGGTCCGGGGAGATCGCCGGGAAGTGGCCGTGGGTGCAGTCGGTCGCGGCGGTCAGGCCGAACAAGCCCGGCGCGGTGAGCAGATCGTGGGTGGAGCGGACCTCGAAAGGCGGTAGCTGGACGCGCAGTCGGCCAGTGTTGGGTACCACCGGCTCGGTACGCACGTTCAGGCCCGGTCCCTTCGTGCCGACCGGCAGGTCGGAGCGGGTCGGCACACTGCCGGACAGCGCGGCCAGGCCCGTTTCGAGCACGGCGCCGGGTGCCCCGGTGCCGAGCAGAAGGTGGACGTCGAGGTCGGCGACGCCTTCGACGACCACGCGGGTGACCGGTTCCGATGCGTCCAGGATCGCGGCGTTCGTCAGGTCGCGGCTCGTGCGGGACAACCCGGGTCCGCGATGTCCCCGCCACGGGCCGTCCTCGGGTGCCAGCGTCCCGACATCGAAGGGCGCCTGCCACTTCGTCTTCGCGACCAGCGCGGTGGCGAGTACCAGCAGCGTCTCGGGATCGACCGTGAGGGGAAAGCGTTCGATGAGCCCATCGGTGTGCCGGGCCGCCCAGCTGTCGAGCTCGGACTGCCCGGCCAGCCGCGCGAGCACGCTCTCGGGAAGCGACTGCGACCACGGCTCGTGCAACGGAAGGTCGCGGCGCACCCACACTCCGAGTGCGGCCGACACCGCCTCCGCGCGCTCGAGGTCGTCCAGCAGCCGGAGCGCCGCGGCTTGCCCGTCCGCCGCGGGCAAGCCGGTCGCGGTCGTCAGTTCGTCCCGAGCCGGACCGTCCGCCGCGGAAGCGAGCAGGGCGAGCAGCGGCCATACCCCGGCGCCGGACACCACGAAGTCTCGTTCGCCCGCCGCCGCGCACCACCGTGCGGTGAGCGCGTTGGCGGCGCCGACATGGGATTCCACAGAAGTCCGCACCAGCCCACCCTAGCTACGCCGGGGGCCGCGCGGCGTTATCCGGACACGGCGGAGCCCGGGCGCAGCACGATCTTGCCCAGTACCGTCCTTTCCTCCAACAGGCGATGCGCGCGGCTCGCCTGGTCCAGCGGCAGCACGGCCTCGACCAGCGGGTCGAGGCCGCCCGCCGCCGCGCGGGCCAGAACGGCGGTGCGCGCTTGGGCTACTCGGTTCAGCCAGTCCGGTCCTGCGCAACCGACGAAGGTGAGCCCGCGCATGAGCAGGTCGCTCGCCGACACCTGCGCGGGTGCTCCGGACAACCATCCGTAGCCCAGCATCCGGCCGCGCAGGGGTGTCAGGAGATCGAGCAGGCCGACGGCACTCGCGCCGCCGATCGAATCGAACACCACGTCCACCGTCGCGCCGTCGAGTGTCCCGCGCAGCCGGGTGGTCCAGTCCGGATCGTTGTGGTCGATCACCTCGTCGGCTCCCAGTTTGCGCGCGTGGGCGACCTTGTCGGGACCACCTGCGGTCCCGATGACGCGAGCCGCCCCGAATTCTCTCGCCAATTGGGTCAGCGCGCTGCCGATGCCCGTGGCGGCGGCTTCGATCAGGACGGTTTCGATGCCGGTGAGCGCGGCGGTCTCCAGCAGTGGAATCGCCACCGATCCGTTCATCAGCACCGCCGCGGCGTCCACGAAGGACAGGCCGTCCGGAATGGAAACCACGGAATCCGCGTTGGCGGCGACGAATTCGGCGTAAGCGCCGGAACCCTGGGTCGACACGACGACCCGGCGTCCGATCAGCGCCGGATCGACTTGCGCGCCGACCTCGGTGACGACCCCTGCGGCTTGGAAACCGAAAACCAGCGGCAGCGGCGCGCCGAGCGGGAACTCGCCGGAGCGCAGCTTGGTCTCGGGGAACAGCACCGGGATCGCCTCGGCGCGGATCACCACCTCGTCCGCTTCTGCCCGTGGCGCCGGGACGTCCGCGGTGACCAGCACGTCCGGGCTGCCCGGCGCCGTCATTACGATTGCCTGCATATGAACTCCATAAGTTGACTGACGGTCCAATTAACTCACCGATGATATGGACCGTCGGTCAACTTGTCTAGAAAGTGGATGCGATGGGCGACGGACGGCCGAAGGAACGAGCCGACGCGGCGCGCAACCGGCGGGCGATAGTGGACGCCACCTTCGCCCTGTTGGCCGAGCACGGCGCCGAAGCGATCACCATGGACCGCGTCGCGGCCGCCGCCGGAGTGGGCAAGGGCACGATCTTCCATCGCTTCGGCAGCCGGGCGGGGCTGTTGCACGAGATGGTCGCGCAAAGCGCGGTCGCGCTCATGGACGCGGTCACCAGCGGCCCGCCACCCCTCGGCCCCGGTGCGCCCGCCGATGCCCGGCTGGTCGCCTACTTCGACGCCATGGCACGGTTGGTGATCAACAATTCCGAGCTGATGGTCGCCTATCGCACCGAGCCGCCACATCCGCGAACCGCCGAATTCCACGCGTTCTGGGACCACCACATCACCACGTTGCTGCGCGAGGCGCGTCCGGACCTGGACGCCGAAGTGGTCGGGCGGCTACTGCTCGGCGCGCTGAGCGCCGAATTGGTGCCTGGCATGGTCCGCGCGGGCGAGACGGAACGGTTGCTGGCCGCGGTGCGCGAGCTGGTCGAATCGGTGCTACGCGCGCCGTGACGGCTCGTGTGGCGCGTCGATCGGCCGGCTCGTGGGGCGAACCGTGATTCGGGGGCGGCGTGTGGCCGCGCCCCGCGCAGTGGTGCAGTGCGGTCTGTGGCGGCGGTCATTGTCCGCACGGCGCCGCTACGAAAGGCGCGCCGTGGCGGTCGATGCGGTGTGTCGCATGAGCTTTGGATCCGCCAGGATGGCGATCAGTCCCGCGACAGAATGGCCTCGAACCGTTCGTCGGCTCGGTCGAGCTGATCGAGGATGTGCTGCCGGACGTGCTCGGCCAGCGGCGTGTCCGGCCGGGTGACCAGATCGCGGTACACGTCGGTGAGCGGGCGGTACTTGGCGGCGAGTCTCGCCATCGCGGGGCCGGTGGCGTAGAGGATGCCCACACCGTTGTCGGTGAAGTCGGAGAGCTTGATGACGCGGGCCCACGGGTCCCGGTCCAGATTCGTCGCGACATGCTCGCGGTACTGCGCCTGCCGGTCCCGAGCCGGATCCGGCTCGGGATTGGTCACCGCGGCCACGAGATCGGCCACTCGCGCACCGAACCGATCGGTGAGCGCGCCCAGTGCGGCGTCGACGGTGGGTCCGGGACGATCGGCGGCCAGCTCGGCGGCGTGGTCCTCGACCGCGTCGTGCAACAGCCCCGCCGCGACCACGTCCGGATCACGAACCTCGTAATGGCTGATGATCCGAATCGACACGCGCAGAAGATGACTGAGATAGGGCTCGCGGCCGTACCGATCGTCGCGATGCAGATCGGCCGCGAGATCGAGCGCCGCGGCCAAGCGTTGCGTGTCCGGCAACTCGGCGATTTCCAGCAGTAATCGTTCGCGCAGCCCGGCCTCGCCGTAGACCTCGCTGATCGTGTGCAGCGGCATCACGGCCAAGACCCCCGCCCCTGGATTGCTCATAATGCCAGGCTAACCGGAGCGAGGGACACGTGGCGGACGACGATCACTTCCGACCTCGACGATGGTTCAGCTCGAAACGGTGCGTGGGAGCTGGGTCAGCGGACGCCGCGTGGACGGTACTGGATGCTGATCCGCGGACCGGTGGGCCTGCGCGTCTTGGGCACGGCGTGCTCCCAGGTGCGCTGGCAAGAACCGCCCATGACCAGCAGGTCGCCATGTCCGACAACGTATTTGATGCTCGGCCCACCGCCGCGCGGCCGGAGTAGCAGCGCCCTTGGCGCCCCGATCGACACGATCGCGACCATGGTGTCGTGCGTGGCGCCGCGGCCGATGGTGTCGCCGTGCCAGGCGACGCTGTCGTGCCCGTCCCGGTAGTAGCACAGGCCCGCGGTGCGGAACGGTTCGCCGAGTTCGCGCCGATAGTGCTCGCTCAGTGCTGTGCGCGCGTCGGCGAGTGCCGGATCCGGCAGCGGTTCGTGCTCCGCGTAGAACCGCAGCAGCCGGGGCACGTCTACCACGCGGTCGTACATCGGCCTGCGTTCGGCTTTCCATGGCACGCCGTCGACCAGTCGGTCGAACAGCGCGTCCGCGCCCGAAAGCCAACCGGGCAGCAGATCCACCCAGGCGCCGTGGTCGAGCACCGTACGGCGCGCGTCGCGCAGCGGCCCGAGTTCGGTCTCACCGAACCCGTCGAGCAGCGATCTCTGTAGCGGTGTGGACATGCGGCCGAGCGTACCGCTGATCGAACATATGTGCTAGCGGTTTTCGGTCATATTCGTCGAACTTCCCCCGCGATCGACGGGACACCACCAGCGTGAGGAGAGGAGCTGCCGGTCGGCAAGCTGATCGGACGACGGGAGTCGTCATGAGCGGAAGACCGCCGCAAGCCCCCACGGCCGGTGTGGGGATGACCGCGATGGTGGCGGCGCTGGAGCGTCCCGCGCTCCTTGGCAGCCGCGATCTCGGTGTGTTTCTCGCCGTCCGCCGACAGCGGCCGCGGCTACGCGCTCAGTGGCCCCGCTCACAGCGCGATATGCCTGGTGAAATCAAGGGTTGGGGCGCTGCTACGCTGCTTGCCGTAAGACATCCTTTAACGGACCGTCCGGTGAGGCGGGGAAGGAGGTCGGCATGGCCGTGCCCGAAGAACGGGCCGCCAAGTCCGGCGCTGCCGAGACTTCGCAGCGACATACCCCGGAATGGGTGGCGGCGGGACGAGAGCTGTTGTCGGCTTCGGATGTCGGGCGGACCGTCGCGCGCATCGCGCACCAGATCATCGAGAAGACCGCGCTGGACGCGGGTGAGCCGGGCGCGCCACGCGTGGTGCTGATCGGCATCCCCACCCGGGGCACAACCCTGGCCGCGCGGCTCACCGGCAAGATCGAGGAATTCTCCGGCGTCCGCCCGGCTCTGGGCTCGCTCGACATCACCCTCTACCGGGACGATCTGCGCAGCCGCCCGCACCGGCCGCTGGAGCGCACCTCCGTTCCGGAAGGCGGTATCGAGGACGCGCTCGTGGTACTGGTCGACGACGTCCTGTTCTCCGGCCGCACCGTCCGCTCCGCGCTCGACGGTCTGCGCGACCTCGGCCGCCCGCGCGCGGTGCAGCTGGCGGTGCTCATCGACCGCGGTCACCGGGAACTGCCGATCCGTGCCGATTACGTCGGCAAGAACGTGCCGACCAACCGCTCCGAGGACATCTCGGTACTGCTGACCGAACACGACGGCCGGGACGGCGTCTACCTGCACCAGGAGGAGGCGTGATGAAGCTGCCACACGCCGGCTCGCGGCAGGAGGCAGGCGCGTGAGGCATCTGCTGTCGGTCGCCGCGCTCGATCGCGCCGCCGCGAACGAGCTGCTCGACGAGGCCGAGCGGTTCGAACAGGCGCTGCTCGGCCGCGAGGTGCACAAGCTGCCCACGCTCCGCGGGCGCACCGTGATGACGGTCTTCTACGAGAACTCGACCCGGACCCGGGTCTCGTTCGAGGTCGCGGGCAAGTGGATGAGCGCGGACGTGATCAACGTGAGCGCGAGCAGCTCCTCGGTCGCCAAGGGCGAGTCGCTGCGCGACACCGCGCTCACCCTGCACGCCGCGGGAGCCGACGCGCTGATCGTGCGGCATCCGGCCTCCGGCGCCGCGCACCAGATCGCGCGCTGGATGGACGAGTGGGCGGTCTCGTCGGGGCGCGGCTCCGGCCCGGCGGTCGTCAACGCGGGCGACGGAACGCACGAGCACCCGACCCAGGCGTTGCTGGACGCGCTGACCCTCCGGCAGCGGCTCGGCGACATCGAGGGCAAGCGGGTGGTCATAGTCGGTGACATCCTGCACAGCCGGGTCGCGCGATCGAACGTCTTCCTGCTGGCCACACTCGGCGCGGAGGTCGTGCTGGTCGCTCCGCGCACGCTGCTTCCGGTCGGCGTGGAGAGCTGGCCCGCCCGCGTCTCACACCACTTGGACGCCGAGCTGATCGGCGCCGACGCCGTGCTGATGTTGCGGGTGCAGGCCGAGCGGATGAACGGCGGGTTCTTCCCGTCGGCCCGCGAGTACTCGATCACCTACGGACTCTCCGAACGCAGGCTGGCCCTGCTGGAAGACCACGCGGTCGTGCTGCACCCCGGCCCGATGCTGCGCGGCATGGAAATCGCGTCCTCCGTCGCGGACTCGCCGAAAGCCGCTGTGCTGCAACAGGTCACCAACGGGGTGCACGTGCGGATGGCGGTGCTGTTCCGCCTGCTCGTCGGAACCCAGGAGGCAGTGGCATGAGTAGAAGGAACGACGTCATCGTTCTGATCAAAGGCGTGCTGCTGTACGGCGAAGGCGAGCCGGTCGACGTGCTCGTCGCCGACGGGGAGATCCGTCAGATCGGCACCGATCTGGGCGTGGTCGACGCCGAAATCATCGACGCGCAGGGCCAGATCCTGCTGCCCGGCTTCGTCGACCTGCACACCCACCTGCGTGAGCCGGGCCGCGAGGACACCGAGACCATCGAGACGGGTTCCGCCGCCGCCGCGCTCGGCGGCTACACCGCGGTGTTCGCGATGGCCAACACCAATCCGGTCGCCGACTCGGTGGTCGTCACCGACCATGTGTGGCGGCGGGGCCGTGAGGTCGGACTGGTCGACGTGTATCCGGTCGGCGCGGTCACCGTGGGCCTGGAGGGCAAGCAGCTCGCCGAGATGGGGACCATGGCCGCGGGCGTCGGGGCGGTGCGCATGTTCTCCGACGACGGTCACTGCGTCTACGACCCGTTGATCATGCGCAGGGCCCTGGAGTACGCGAACTCGCTCGGGGTGCTGATCGCGCAGCACGCGGAGGAGCCCAGGCTGACCAAGGGCGCCGTCGCGCACGAGGGGCCGACCGCGGCCCGGCTGGGGCTGGCCGGCTGGCCGCGCGCGGCCGAGGAGTCGATCGTGGCGCGCGACGCCTTGCTGGCGCGCGACGCGGGCGCCCGCGTGCACATCTGCCACGCCTCCACCGAGGGCACCGTGGAACTGGTGAGATGGGCCAAGTCCCAGGGTATTTCGATCACCGCCGAAGTGACCCCGCACCACCTGCTGCTGGACGACTCCCGGTTGGAGACCTACGACGCCGTCAACAAGGTCAACCCGCCGCTGCGCGAGGCGTCCGACGCCGCCGCGCTGCGGCAGGCGCTGGCCGAGGGCATCATCGATTGCGTCGCCACCGACCACGCGCCGCACGCCGAGCAGGACAAGTGCTGCGAGTTCGCCGCGGCGCGGCCCGGCATGCTCGGCTTGGAGACGGCGCTGTCGATCATCGTGCGGACCATGGTCGAGCCCGGGCTGCTGGACTGGCGCGGCGTCGCCCGCGTGATGAGCGAGCGACCGGCCGCGATCGTCGGCTTGGACGAGCACGGCAGACCGCTCGAGGTCGGCGAGCCGGCCAACTTGACGCTGGTCGACCCGGAGGCGAGCTGGACGGTGCGTGGAAAGGACCTGGCCAGCATCTCGAACAACACGCCGTTCGAGGCGATGACCTTCCCGGCCCGGGTGACGGCGACGTTGCTGCGCGGCCGGGTCACCGCCAGGGACGGCAAGGCGCTGGTCGACCGGGCGGAGGCGTAGATGAGCAACCGAGGCGCAGCCGTTCGAGGAGGTTCGTAGTGGAGAGAACACTCTGGGTGGTCGGGCTGCTGATCCTGTTCGCGGCCTGCCTGTGGCTGATGTACCGGGGCTGGCGCAACCGCGCGGCGCGCCAAGCCGAGCGCATCGGCACGCTGCCCACCGTGCCGGCGGAACTGGGTGCGCAGGTATTGGAGCCGACCACCGGCCTGTACTTGGGCAGCACCATCGCGCCGAGCTGGCAGGACCGGATCACCGTCGGCGATCTGGGTTTCCGGGCCACCGCGGAACTCACGCGGTTCGAAAAGGGGATTCTGCTCGAACGCGACGGCGCGACGCTGATCTGGATTCCGGACGAATCCATCACCGCGGTGCGCACCGAACGCGGGCACGCGGGCAAAGTGATGACGGAAGATGGTGTGCTGGTCATTCGCTGGAAGCTGCCGACGGGAACCGAGATCGATACGGGTTTCCGCGGCGACGACAAGTCGGTCTACCCGGCTTGGCGCAGGCTTCCCGCGGCGGATCAGAGCGGGACGATGACGGGAGATGACGAGGGATGACAGGAGAAGCAGCACTCGTGCTGGAGGACGGCCGGGTGTTCCGCGGCCAGGCCTACGGCGCCGTGGGCCAGACGCTCGGTGAGGCGGTGTTCTGCACCGCGATGACCGGGTACCAGGAGACCCTCACCGACCCGTCCTACCACCGCCAGATCGTGGTGGCCGCCGCGCCGCAGATCGGCAACACCGGCTGGAACGACGAGGACGACGAGTCCACGAAGATCTGGGTCGCCGGGTACGCGGTGCGCGACCCGGCGCGGCGCGCCTCCAACTGGCGCGCCACCAGGACGCTGCCGGACGAGCTGGAACGTCAGCGGATCGTCGGCATCGCGGGCATCGACACCCGCGCGCTGGTACGTCATCTGCGCACGCGCGGTTCGATGAAGGCGGGCATCTTCTCCGGCGACGCGCTCGCCGCCGCGGACGAACTGGTGGACCGAGTGAACGGTCAGCCGTCCATGCTGGGCGCCGACCTCGCCGGCGAGGTGACCACCGACGCGCTCTACACGATCGAGCCGGAGGGCGACCATCGCCGCACGGTCGTCGCGGTCGATCTCGGGATCAAGACCAACACCCCGCGCATGTTCGCGCAGCGCGGCATGCGGGTGCACGTGGTGTCCTCGAACACCACGCTGGACCAGATCCTCGAATTGAAGCCCGACGGGGTCTTCCTGTCCAACGGTCCAGGCGACCCGGCCACCGCCGACGCGGCGGTCGAGTTGACCCGTGGCGTGCTGGGCGAGGGCCTGCCGCTGTTCGGTATCTGCTTCGGCAACCAGATCCTCGGCCGCGCGCTCGGCCGGGGCACCTACAAGATGAAGTTCGGCCACCGCGGCATCAACATCCCGGTGGTGGAGCACGAGACCGGCCGGATCTCGATCACCGCGCAGAACCACGGGTTCGCGCTGGAAGGCGAGCAGGGCGAGCGGTTCGACACCCCCTTCGGCACGGCCGAGGTGAGTCACGTCTGCGCCAACGACGGCACGGTCGAGGGCGTCCGGCTGGTCGACGGCCGCGCCTTCTCCGTGCAGTACCACCCGGAAGCCGCCGCCGGACCCCACGACGCCGCGTACCTGTTCGACCGTTTCGCCGGTCTCATGGAAGGAGCCTGATGCCTCGCCGCAAGGATCTCGAGCACATCCTGGTGATCGGTTCTGGCCCGATCGTCATCGGCCAGGCGTGCGAATTCGACTACTCCGGCACGCAGGCGTGCCGGGTGCTGCGGGCCGAGGGCCTGCGGGTGTCGCTGGTCAACTCGAACCCGGCGACGATCATGACCGATCCGGAGTTCGCCGACTCCACCTACGTGGAGCCGATCACGCCGGAGTTCGTGGAGAAGGTGATCGAGAAGGAGCGTCCGGACGCCATCCTGGCCACCCTCGGTGGCCAGACCGCGCTGAACACCGCGGTCGCGCTGCACGAGCGCGGAGTGCTGGCGAAGTACGGCGTGGAACTCATCGGCGCCGACTTCGACGCCATCCAGCGCGGTGAGGATCGGCAGAAGTTCAAGGACATCGTGGCCAAGGTGGGCGGCGAGAGCGCCCGCTCTCGGGTCTGCTTCACCATGGACGAGGTCCGCGATACGGTCGCCGAACTCGGCTACCCCGTGGTGGTGCGCCCGTCCTTCACCATGGGCGGCCTCGGTTCCGGCATGGCCTACAACGAGGAAGACCTCGATCGCATCGCCGGCGGCGGCCTGGCCGCCTCGCCCACCGCGAACGTCCTGATCGAGGAGTCCATCCTCGGCTGGAAGGAATACGAGCTCGAGCTGATGCGGGACGGTCGCGACAACGTCGTGGTGGTCTGCTCGATCGAGAACGTCGACCCGATGGGCGTGCACACCGGCGACTCGATGACCGTCGCCCCGGCGATGACGCTCACCGACCGCGAGTACCAGAAGTTGCGTGATCTCGGCATCGCCATCCTGCGCGAGGTCGGCGTCGACACCGGCGGCTGCAACATCCAGTTCGCGGTGGACCCGCGCGACGGCCGCCTGATCGTCATCGAGATGAATCCGCGCGTGTCGCGTTCGTCCGCGCTGGCGTCGAAGGCGACCGGCTTCCCGATCGCGAAGATCGCCGCCAAACTGGCCATCGGATACACGCTCGACGAGATCGTCAACGACATCACCAAGGAAACCCCGGCCTGCTTCGAGCCGACCCTCGACTACGTGGTCGTCAAGGCCCCGCGGTTCGCGTTCGAGAAGTTCCCCGGCGCCGACGGCACGCTGACCACCACCATGAAGTCCGTGGGCGAGGCCATGTCCCTCGGCCGCAACTTCTCCGAGGCGCTCGGCAAGGTGCTGCGTTCGCTGGAGACCAAAGCCGCGGGCTTCTGGACCCAGGACGACGGCGCGTGGACCGACGTCGAAGCGATCCTCGAAGACCTGCGCACGCCCACCGAAGGGCGCATCTACCAGGTGGAGCGGGCGCTGCGGCTGGGCGCGAGCATCGAGGACGTCGCCGCCGCCTCCGGCATCGACCCGTGGTTCGTCGCGGAGGTGGCCGGTCTGGTCGAGTTGCGCCGGGAGATCCTCGACGCGCCCGTGCTGGACGAACCGCTGTTGCGGCGAGCCAAGCACTACGGCCTGTCCGATCGTCAGCTGGCCGCGCTGCGACCCGAACTGGCAGGGGAGAGCGGTGTGCGCGCCCTGCGTCACCGGCTCGGGGTCCGCCCGGTCTTCAAGACGGTCGACACCTGCGCCGCCGAGTTCGAGGCCAAGACCCCGTACCACTACTCGGCCTACGAGCTCGATCCCGCGGCCGAGTCCGAGGTGGCGCCGCAGCCCGAACGCGAGAAGGTGATCATTCTCGGGTCCGGGCCGAACCGCATCGGCCAGGGCATCGAGTTCGACTACTCGTGTGTGCACGCGGCGCAGACGCTGTCGAAGGCCGGATACGAGACGGTGATGGTCAACTGCAACCCCGAGACCGTCTCCACCGACTATGACACCGCCGATCGCCTCTACTTCGAGCCGCTGACTTTCGAAGACGTGCTCGAGGTCTACCACTCCGAGTGCGAGTCCGGCACCGTCGCCGGTGTCATCGTGCAGCTGGGCGGGCAGACCCCGCTCGGCCTCGCGCAGCGGCTCACCGCGGCGGGCGTGCCGGTGGTCGGTACCAGCGCGTCCGCGATCGACCTGGCCGAGGACCGAGGCGAATTCGGTGACGTGCTGGTCGCGGCCGGTCTGCCCGCGCCGAAGTACGGCACCGCGACCACCTTCGCGCAGGCGCGCAAGATCGCCAACGACATCGGCTACCCGGTGCTGGTGCGCCCCTCCTACGTGCTCGGCGGCCGCGGTATGGAGATCGTCTACGACGAGAACTCCTTGGAGGGCTACATCTCCCGGGCCACCGAGCTGAGCCCGGAGCACCCGGTGCTGGTCGACCGGTTCCTGGAGGACGCGATCGAGATCGACGTCGACGCGCTGTGCGACGGCGAGGAGGTCTACCTCGGCGGCGTGATGGAGCACATCGAGGAGGCGGGCATCCACTCCGGTGACTCCGCCTGCGCGCTGCCCCCGATCACCTTGGGCCGCAGCGATATCGAGTCGGTGCGCCGCTCGACCGTCGCGCTCGCCAAGGGCATCGGCGTCCGCGGCCTGCTCAACGTGCAGTACGCGCTCAAGGACGACGTGCTCTACGTTCTGGAGGCCAATCCGCGCGCGAGCCGGACGGTTCCGTTCGTGTCGAAGGCCACCGCGGTGCCGCTGGCCAAGGCCGCCGCGCGGATCATGCTGGGCGCCACCATCGCCGAACTCCGTAAGGAGGGCATGCTGCCGAGCGAGGGCGACGGCGGGCACGTCGCGCTGGACGCTCCGGTCGCGGTCAAGGAGGCCGTGCTGCCGTTCCACCGCTTCCGGCGCGCCGACGGCAGCGGCGTGGATTCGCTGCTCTCGCCGGAGATGAAGTCGACCGGCGAGGTGATGGGCATCGACGCCGATTTCGGCACCGCCTTCGCCAAGAGTCAGACCGCCGCCTACGGCTCGCTGCCCACCGAGGGCACCGTGTTCGTCTCGATCGCCAACCGGGACAAGCGCGCGATGGTCTTCCCGGTGAAGCGCCTGCACGACCTCGGCTTCCGCATCCTCGCCACCGAGGGCACGGCGGAGATGCTGCGCCGCAACGGGATTCCGTGCGAGCAGGTGCGCAAGCACTCCGAAGTGGGGCCGGACGACGAGCCGACGATCGTGGAGCAGATTCGCGACGGCGAGGTCGACATGGTGTTCAACACGCCTTATGGCAACTCCGGCCCTCGCGTGGACGGCTACGAGATCCGCAGCGCGGCGGTCGGGGTGAACATCCCGTGCATCACCACCGTGCAGGGTGCGGCGGCCGCGGTGCAGGGCATCGAGGCCAGCATCAACGGTGGCATCGGCGTGCGGTCGCTGCAGGAACTGCACTCGGTGCTGCGTGGGTGAGCCGCGACCGGACGGAACGGGTGCGATGAAGACCTTCGGCGACCGCCTGCGGCACGCGATGCGGCAACTGGGGCCGGTGTGCGTCGGCATCGACCCGCACCCGGAACTGCTGCGGTCCTGGGGACTGACCGAAGACGTCGAGGGACTCGAGCGGTTCGCCGAGATCTGCGTGGAGGCGTTCGACGGCCTCGTCGCACTGGTCAAGCCGCAGGTCGCGTTCTTCGAAGCCCACGGCTCCGGCGGCATCGCGGTCCTGGAGCGCACCATCGAGGTGCTGCGGGCCTCGGGAACCTTGGTGCTCGCCGACGCCAAACGCGGCGATATCGGGTCCACCATGGACGCCTACGCGCGGACCTGGCTGGCCGACGGCCCGCTCGGGTCCGACGCGGTCACGGTCTCGCCGTATCTTGGCTTCGGTTCGCTGGCACCGGCGCTGACGCTCGCCGAGGCAGGCCACCGCGGCGTCTTCGTGCTCGCGGCGACCTCGAACCCCGAGGGAGCGCAGGTGCAGCGGTCGGTCGCGGCGGACGGCCGCACGGTCGCGCAGACCATGGTCGACGAGGCAGCGGCGCGCAACGCGGGCGGGGAGTTCGGTTCGGTCGGCGTTGTGGTCGGCGCCACGCTCAGCGAGGCACCAGATCTCTCCGCGCTCAACGGCCCGATCCTCATGCCAGGGGTTGGCGCCCAAGGCGGCGGCCCGGAAACCATCAGGGAGCTGGTCCCGAAGGCGATGCTCCCGGCCGTCGTGCCGAACGTCTCGCGGGAGGTGCTGAGGGACGGGCCCACCGTTCCGGCACTGCGTGCCAGAGTGCACGGTTTCCAGGACGCGTTCGCGTTCCTCCAGAAATGACCGCGAAAGGCCGGCGCATCCGCGCCGGCCTTCGTCGTTTCCGTCCCTCGAGCGTGCAGGTGTTCGCACACACGTGCCCCTTAGCGGGGCCTGTGCGCGCTCCTGCGCTGATTTCGGGGCCGATCGGTGCACGGATGGGCACAACGCTCCTGGACCGACGTACAGGGCCGGTATCCGGCACCGGATGCCGGTCATGGCGGCCGAAACGGCTCGGATGTGACGCCCGACACGCGCAAAAAACTCGCGACACGCGGAGAATTTCCAGAAAGTTCCTGGTAGGGCGCGTGAGGGGTTGCTGGAGAGATGCGCTGCCGTCTCGCAACCCTTCCGCAAACCATTCGGTTTGTCGAAAACGCCCTGCTGGCGGCACATTTCGCTGATTCGGTATCGCGATGCGCTCGATGGCGCGGGCGGCACCGGCGCCGGGCCGCCGTGGTGCGGTCCGTATCCGGAATCATGCGCTGACCTGGGGGGTGGGTTCGCAATCGGCGGACGTCGTGGGTACGGTCGCTGAGACTGCCGGGTTACCGGCAGGAGTTGAATGCAATGAACGATGAGACGGAGGAACCGTGGCCCTTCCCCAGCTGACTGACGAGCAGCGCGCCGCTGCTTTGGAGAAGGCGGCTGCCGCTCGCCGCGCTCGGGCGGAGCTCAAGGAGCGCTTGAAGCGTGGCGGCACCAACCTGAAGCAGGTGCTCACCGACGCCGAGACCGACGAGATCCTCGGCAAGATGAAGGTGTCGGCGCTGCTGGAGGCCCTGCCGAAGGTGGGCAAGGTCAAGGCGGCGGAGATCATGAGCGAGCTGGAGATCGCCCCCACCCGGCGGCTGCGCGGACTCGGCGACCGGCAGCGTAAGGCGCTGCTGGCCCGGTTCGACTTCGACGCCTGACGACGAGGGTGATCGAACACACGCGGAAGGGTCGACTGGTCGTACTGGTCGGCCCCTCGGCCGTGGGCAAGTCCACCGTGGTCCGCTGTGTCCGCGAACGACTGCCCTACCTGGTCTTCAGCGTGTCGGCAACGACCCGGGCCCCGCGGCCCGGGGAGGTCGACGGCCTCGACTACCACTTCGTCTCCCGTGCGGAGTTCGACGCGATGATCGAGGCGGATGAACTGCTCGAGTGGGCGGACATCCACGGCGGGTTGCAGCGTTCGGGCACCCCCGCCGGGCCGGTGCGCGCCGCGCTGGCGGAGGGCCTTCCGGTACTGGTCGAAGTGGATCTCGAGGGCGCGCGATCGGTGCGCCGGGCGATCCCCGACGCGATTCTGGTTTTCCTTGCCCCGCCGAGCTGGGACGAGTTGGTGGCGCGACTGACCTCGCGCGGCACCGAGTCGCCCGAGGTGATCGAGCGTCGCTTGGAGACGGCCAGGATCGAGCTGGCGGCCTGTGACGAGTTCGACATGGTTATCGTCAACGACGAGGTGACCAGCGCCTGTGAGCAGTTGGTATCGTTGTTCGTTAGCACAAACTCGAGTTCGTGACCCCCACCTGCGCATGAGCGATCAGGCCCGGAGGAGGTAGCCTGCGTATTCACGTAGGGCCCTTCGCGCATGCGCAATCCACTCCGGCATGAGTGACCAGGCCCGGAGGCGGCACGCCGCCGCACTCGCAGGGCCCCTCGTTCATCCGACCGACCACAGCAGGAGTCTTCCTAGTGACGGACATCAAGACCGCGCCCGCTTACGACACGCCGGTCGGCCTCACCAACCCGCCGATCGACGAGTTGCTGGAGCGCACGTCGTCCAAGTACGCCCTGGTCATCTACGCGGCCAAGCGGGCCAGGCAGATCAACGACTACTACAACCAGCTCGGCGACGGCATCCTCGAGTACGTCGGCCCGCTGGTCGAGCCGGGTCTGCAGGAGAAGCCGCTGTCGGTCGCCCTGCGCGAGATCCACTCCGACCTGCTCGAGCACTCCGAAGGCGAGTGAGGCGAACCCCGGTTCGCCGTGACCACTACTAGGCCGGAGGCGTAGTGACCACAAGGATCGTCGTCGGTGTAGCCGGAGGCATCGCCGCCTACAAGGCGTGTTCTCTGGTCCGGCGATTCACCGAGACCGGACATGACGTCCGGGTGATCCCCACCACCTCGGCGCTGGAGTTCATCGGCAAGGCGACCTTCGAGGCACTGTCCGGGAACCCGGTGCACACCGGCGTGTTCTCCGACGTGCCCGAGGTGCCGCATGTTCGGCTGGGCCAGGAGGCGGACCTCGTGGTCATCGCCCCGGCGACCGCCGACCTGATGGCCCGTGCCGCGTCCGGCCGCGCCGACGACTTGCTCACCGCCACGCTGCTGACGGCCCGATGTCCGATCTTGTTCGCGCCCGCGATGCACACCGAGATGTGGGAGCATCCGGCGACCGTCGCCAACGTCGCGACCTTGCGCGCCCGCGGTGCGATCGTCATGGAGCCCGCGGCGGGCCGGCTCACCGGCGCCGACACCGGCCCCGGACGACTGCCCGAGCCCGAGGAGATCTTCGGCCTCGCGTCGCTGCTCATGGAGCGTGCCGACGCGATCCCGCGGGATCTGGCGGGCCGCCGGGTCGTCATCACGGCGGGCGGCACCAGGGAGCCGCTGGATCCGGTGCGTTTCCTGGGCAACCGCAGCTCCGGCAAGCAGGGCTACGCGCTCGCGCGGGTCGCGGCCCAGCGCGGCGCCCACGTGACGTTGATCGCGGGCAACACGATCGAGATGGCGGCGCCCGCCGCCGTCGACCTGGTGCACATCACCACCGCCGAACAGCTGAAGACCGCCGTCGACAAGCACGCCGTCGGCGCCGACGCGGTGATCATGGCCGCGGCGGTCGCCGATTTCCGGCCGACCAACGTCGCCGCCGCCAAGATCAAGAAGGGCGCAGGCGAGCCCGACGTCATTCCGCTGACCAAGACCGACGACATCCTCGCCGGCTTGGTGCAGGCGCGCCGCGACGGGCAGTTGCCCGGCACCGCGATCGTCGGTTTCGCCGCCGAGACCGGTGACGAGCACGGCGATGTTCTCACCCACGCGCGGGCCAAGCTCGCACGCAAGGGGTGCGACCTGCTCGTGGTCAACGCGGTCGGCGAGGGCAAGGCGTTCGAGGTGGACACCAACGACGGCTGGTTGCTGGGCGCGGACGGCACCGAGCAGGCGCTCGATCACGGCTCCAAGGCGTTGCTGGCCAGCCGTGTGCTCGACGCGCTGAGCGTGTTGCTGCGCTGAGCCGGGCCGCGTCCCTGCCAGGATTGCCAGCCGGTCCGTCGTTCGCGGCGCCGTCGTCAATTCGGCACCGGCACGACACCGGGAGTTCAGCTGTCCGGGATGGCCGCGGCGTTGAGGTCCGCCCTGTCGGTGATTTGGAATAGGCTGAGATATAAGGGTTGCGCAGTCGCGACATCGCGTTACTGTCGCAAGCCGATACGAGTAACCCGTTGAGGGAGAGGGAAGAACTGTGCGCACGTCCGGGAGCCGGCTTTTCACCAGTGAGTCCGTGACCGAAGGTCATCCGGACAAAATCTGTGATGCCATCAGCGATTCCATTCTCGACGCGTTGCTCGCGGAGGATCCGCGCAGCCGGGTCGCGGTGGAAACCCTCGTGACGACCGGCCAGGTCCACGTCGCGGGTGAGGTCACCACGTCGGCGTACGCCGATATTCCCCGAATTGTCCGGGAAAAGGTCCTGGAAATCGGATATGACTCGTCGGCAAAGGGATTCGACGGAAATTCCTGCGGTGTGAATATCGCGATCGGCGCGCAGTCGCCGGATATCGCGCAGGGTGTGGACACCTCGCACGAGGCGCGCATCGGCGGCTCCGACGACGAGATCGAGCGGCAGGGTGCGGGCGATCAGGGCCTGATGTTCGGTTACGCCACCAAGGACACCCCCGAGCTGATGCCGCTGCCGATCGCGCTCGCGCACCGGTTGTCGCGCCGCTTGACCGAGGTGCGCAAGACCGGCGTGCTGCCCTACCTGCGTCCGGACGGCAAGACCCAGGTCACCATCGAGTACGACGGCGATCGCCCGGTCCGCTTGGACACGGTGGTCGTCTCCACCCAGCACGCCGCCGACATCGACCTGGACAACCTGCTCGCGCCCGACATCCGCGAGAAGGTCCTCGACGCGGTGCTCGCCGACCTCGAGCTGCCCAGCCTGGACATCTCGGATATTCGCCTGCTGGTCAACCCCACCGGCAAGTTCGTGCTGGGCGGCCCGATGGGCGACGCGGGCCTGACCGGCCGCAAGATCATCGTCGACACCTACGGCGGCATGGCCCGCCACGGCGGCGGCGCTTTCTCGGGCAAGGACCCGTCGAAGGTGGACCGCTCCGCCGCCTACGCCATGCGCTGGGTCGCGAAGAACGTCGTCGCGGCCGATCTGGCCGACCGCGTCGAGGTCCAGGTGGCCTACGCGATCGGCAAGGCGGCTCCGGTCGGTTTGTTCGTCGAGACCTTCGGCACCGAGAAGATCGACCCGGCGCGCATCAGCACCGCGATCACCGAGGTCTTCGACCTGCGTCCCGGCGCCATCATCCGCGACCTGGACCTGCTGCGTCCGATCTACGCGCCGACCGCCGCGTACGGCCACTTCGGCCGCACCGACGTGGACCTGCCGTGGGAGCACACCGACCGCGCCGACAAGTTGCGCGCCGCCGTCGGACTCTGACCTCGATCAGGTCCGAGTGAACGAACCCGCGGCGGACACCTCCGCCACCGAGGCGGACCGTCCGGCCGCGGGTCCCGCGGGCGTGGAGTTGCCGATCGCCAGGGTGCTTCCGCTGCTCTCGCCCGCGCATCTCGACCGCGACTTCGACTACCTGGTGCCTCCCGAGCTGGACGAACTCGCCCAGCCGGGGGTCCGGGTGCGGGTCCGTTTCGCCGGTCGGCTGGTCGACGGCTATCTCCTGGCTCGATCGCGGCACAGTGACCACGGCGGAAAGCTGGTCAAGCTGGAACGCGTCGTCTCCGGCGAACGCGTGTTGACTCCCGAAATCCTGGAGCTGGCCGGCAAGGTCGCGGCCCGATATGCGGGGACGCGTGCCGATGTCCTGCGTCTGGCGATACCACCGCGCCACGCCCGCACCGAAACCGGTGGCGGGAAGAAGTCCGCTGCGGCCCGAGCCGATTCCGCGAACGAAAACCCCGCCGCCGCAATTGGTCCCGTGCGGTCGGACGTGGCGAGTTCCGTGTCCGCCGGAGAGTTGCCCGTTGCATCGCCGGAATCCTCTGACCTGCAAGCTGACTCGGCCGATGTGAGCAGCGCGGCTCCGAAAAGTGGTGCTGCGGCGGAACCGGATTCGAAGCGCGATAGCCCTGGCGCCGGCCGATATGTGCCCGCGCCGGAGATCGACGAGAAGCTCGATGCCGAGCCGTCCGCACGTGCGCATCCGAAGCTCGGGCAAACCGGCGCGGGGGACTCGGGCGGCCCGGGGGAGGCGAGCGGCGACGCCGAAGACCGAACCGCCTTCGTCGATTCGGAGTTTCCGGCCATAGATCTCGCGCCTTGGGAACGGTACGTCCACGGGGCGGCGTTCGTCGCCGCCCTCGGCCAGCGGAAAGGGGCGCGCGCGGCCTGGCAGGCACTGCCCGGTGAGGACTGGCCACGACGGCTGGCTGAGCTCGCCGCCGTGGTGGCGCGGCAGGGGCGCAGCGCGATCCTCATGGTCCCCGACCAACGCGACCTCGACCGGGTCCTCGCGGAATGCGTTGGGCTGGTGGGGGACTCGGCAGTCGGGTTGTCCGCCGGTCTCGGTCCAGCGGCTCGGTACCGGCGGTGGCTCGCGGTGCTGCGCGGTTCGGCGCGAGTGGTGGTGGGCACGCGCAGCGCCGTGTTCGCACCGGCGTTGGACCTCGGGCTGATCGCGTTGTGGGACGACGGTGACGACACCTACGCCGAACCGCGTGCGCCGTATCCGCACGCGCGTGAGGTGGCGATGTTGCGGGCGCACGAAACCGGTGCGGCCTTCGTCGCGGCGGGTTTCGCGCGCACCGCGGAGATCCAAGCGGTGGTCGATTTGGGTTGGGCGCACGATCTGGTCGCCGATCGTGCCGTGCTGCGCAAGGCCACGCCGCGCATCAGCGCCCCCGGCGACAGCGATATCGCGCTGGAACGCGATCCGGTCGCCCGTGCTGTCCGAATTCCCGGTGTCGCCTTCGCGGCTGCCCGCGCCGCGCTGAAGGAAGGCGCGCCGGTGCTGGTACAGGTGCCGCGTCGTGGGTACATTCCCGCGCTGGCCTGCGGGAAATGCCGTACTCCTGCTCGATGCCGACACTGCGGCGGGCCGCTCGCGCTGCCGGAAGCTCGGGGACCGCGCGGATCGGCCGCCGACCCCGGCGCGGCCGCGCAGAGTCCCGCTTGCCGTTGGTGCGGGATCACCGAGACCGCGTTTCGTTGCACCACCTGCGGGTCGCGCGCACTGCGCGCCGTAGTGATCGGAGCGGCGCGCACGGCGGAGGAGCTCGGCCGTGCGTTTCCCGGCGTACCGATCCGTGCTTCCGGCGGCGGCACCGTGCTCGACACCGTGGAGCCGGGCCCGCAAGTGGTCGTCGCTACGGTCGGCGCCGAGTCGGTGGTTCCTGGCGGTTACGGTGTCGCGTTGTTGCTCGACGGCTGGGCGCTGCTCGGCCGAGCCGACCTGCGTGCCGCCGAGGACGCGCTGCGCCGCTGGATGGCCGCCGCGGCGCTGGTCCGCGCGCACGGCCAGGTCATCGTCGTGGCCGAGCCGTCCATCCCCACCGTGCAGGCGTTGGTCCGATGGGATCCGGTGGGCGCCGCGCGGGCCGAGGTCGCGGCGCGGGCCGAGGTCGGCTTCCCGCCTGCCGTCCGTCTCGCCGCGATCGACGGCACCGCCGACACGATCGCCGAACTGCTCTCTGCGGCGGACCTGCCGGATACGGTCGACCGCCTCGGACCAGTGCCGCTGCCGGACGGCGCCCGCAAACCGTTCTCCTCCGGCGATGCGCCCGCCGAAGTCGAACGCCTGCTGCTGCGGGTCGAGCGCCGCTCCGGAGCGGCGCTCGCGCGTGCCCTGCGCGCGGCTCAGGCGGTTCGCAGCACGCACCGTTCGGACGCCCCCCTGCGCGTGCAAATTGACCCGGTCGACATCGGCTGACGGCTACCGGAGTGCGTCCACCGCTGCCTCGTCGGCATGGGGCCGCGATAGTGCCGCCGGGCACCCGGGCTGTGTCGCGAGGAGGTCGGCGTACTCGGACCGAGGGAAGGAGGGGGGACCGCTCGGTGCACCTGATGTCGTCCGCTCGTCACTCGGCATATCGCGGCGAACCGGCCGCAACGGACCCGCGATCGGATCGCGTCGCTTCATGGCCGACTGGGCAAGCCCGTCGCGCGCCGGGGCTGTCTATGCCGCCCGTTGCCGGAGGCTTCGCTACCCGGGTGGACTGCCCTCGTTCTTGCCCAACCCGGGTGAGCGTGATCGCCTCGGCGTTTCCGGCCGGTGAAACGTCGAAACCGGCGATCATCTCGCGACAGCGCAGCGCTCGGCCGAGCTTCAGGCGAAGGCCGCTCGATTGCGAGCCGCCCAGTCGGCGTATTTCGTGGCCGGGCGCCCGAGCACACGCGGCACGTCGGGGCTGATCCGCTGCTCGGCGGGCGTCGGCTCGCCGAGGATGGTCAGCGTGTGGTCGGCCACCTGCTCGGGCATGAAGTCGAGCATCGCCGCACGGGCCTGTGCCCGAGTCAATTCCACGAATCGGAGCGGCTCGCCGACTGCCGCGCCGAGTGCTTCGGCCTGGGCGCGCGGGGTAGCGAGCTCGGGCCCGGTCAGGGTGTAGATCTGTCCGTCGTGCCGGTCGTCGCGCAATGCCGCCGCTGCGACCGCGGCGATGTCGGCCGGATCGATCGAGGGAAGACCGACGTCGCCGAACGGTGCTGCGACCAGGCGCTGCGTGCGCACCGCGTCCGCCCACGCGTAGGTGTTGGAGAAGAATCCGGCGGGCCGAAGGAAGGTCCAGGCCAACCCGGAGTCCCTGATCGCCTGTTCGTAGGCGATGAGCCGGGCGTATCCCGCCGCGTCCGGTCGAGTGGCAACGCCCTGCGAAGACACGAAGACCACGCGCCGCACGCCTCCCGAAGCGGCGATTTTCAGCACCTGCTCTGGTTCTGGACCCGCCACCAACTGCTCGCCGGTAATCAGAAGAAACAGGGTGTCGGCTCCCGCGAGAGCGGGGGAGAGGCTTTCCGGCTCAGCCAGATCGGCCCGAACCGAGCGGACTCCGTCGGGCAGCGAAAGGTCCGCATGCCGCGCGACGGCTGTCACCTCCTCGCCGGCGTCCGCCAGCGCCCGCACGAGGGGCGCGCCGATATTCCCGGTAGCTCCGGTGACCACGATCATTGTGACTCCTTAGTTAGTTGTCTGACTAAAAAGACGGTAGCCGGTCATCGCCGCGCTGTCTACAGTTAGTTGTGTGACTGACTCACAGGCGAAGGCCGGATCGGGCAAGCGGGAGCGGCTGGTCGAAGCCGCGGTGCGGGTGTTCTATCAGCAGGGCGTGGAGAAGACGACGATCGCCGACATCGCGCGTGCCGCGGACGTTCCGGTCGGCAACGTCTACTACTACTTCAAGTCGAAAGACCAGCTCATCGAGGCGGCGATCGGCTCGCACGCGCGCATTCTCGATGCCGTGATCGCCGCGAGCGACCGGCACGAGACGCCTTCGGGGCGGCTGAAGGCCCTGATCGCGGGATGGGTCGCCGATCGTGAGCAGACCGTGCGTTACGGCTGCCCGTTCGGCACTTTGTCCTCGGAATTGGACAAGCGGGGGGACGGGCTCGATGCCGCGGCCGCCGAGGTGATGCGCGTGCTGGTGGATTGGGCTGAACGGCAGTTCGCCGCGATGGGACGCGCGGACGCGAAGGAGCTCGCGATCGCCTATGTCGCGGCTTATCAAGGGATTTCCCTGCTCACCAACACTTTTCGTGATCCCGGACTGATGGTCGCCGAAGGGGCGCGGCTGTCGCGCTGGATCGATTCGCTGGTGAGCTGACCTCCGGCTGGGCGCGGATGCCGAAACCGAGCCTTGCATTCGATGCATTGTCGATATATCGTCGATAGCATGATTCGAACACGAGAGCCTTGGGAGGCTGACATGGAACACCGAGAACACCGAGAATTCGGCCGGCGTGGCCGCGGGCCGGTGCCCGGTCACGAGGGCTTCGAGCACGGGCGGCGCTTTCGCCGGGGCGGACGTCACGGCTTCGGCCCGGAGTTCGGGCCGGGCTTCGGTCCCGGCTTCGGCCCGCATTTCGGACGCGGACGCGGACGCGGCGGCCGGGGTAGGCGTGGTGACGTACGCGCCGCCGTGTTGTTGCTGCTCGCCGAGCAGCCCATGCACGGTTACGAACTGATCCAGCAGATCCGTGGGCGCAGCAACGACATCTGGCGGCCGAGCCCCGGATCGATCTACCCCGCGCTGGCGCAACTGGAGGACGAGGGCCTGGTCCTCATCGAGAAGGTCGCCGGGCGCAAGACCGCGAAGCTCACCGAGTCCGGCGCCGAGTACGTCGCCGCGCACCAGGACGAGCTGGGCGATCCGTGGGCGGACGTGCAACAGGACGTCGGCGCACAGGCGATGGACCTGCGCGCACTCGTCGGACAGCTGATGGGGGCGGTGGCCCAGGTCGCGGCGGCAGGCACCCCGCAGCAGGCGGCGCGGGCGGCGGAGCTGCTCACCGAGACCCGCAAGTCCCTTTACCGCATCCTCGCCGAGGACGAGACCCCCGAGAAGTAGGGGACGCGAAACACCCCTATACCGCGCGCATTTCGAGCCGATCAGAGGGATCATTGTGAGATGCGACAGTCGATCCGAGCGGGAACTTGGGGCGTTTCACACTTGCGTGATGCCGTGCTGGCCTTCGTGGTGGCCGGTGTGGCCGCGCTCGGCCCGGGCGTGGCGTCGGCCGAGCCGCTCGGCTTCCGCCCGCCCGACGTGCCGACGTACGCCGCTCCACCGCAATCGGACCACCTGGCCGCCGCGTGGTATCAGAAGA
Organism: Nocardia sp. NPDC051900; assembly: GCF_044452545.1. Classification (NCBI taxonomy): domain Bacteria; kingdom Bacillati; phylum Actinomycetota; class Actinomycetes; order Mycobacteriales; family Nocardiaceae; genus Nocardia; species Nocardia sp. NPDC051900. Next base: position 270,916 of record NZ_JBITBU010000009.1, read on the forward strand.
GTCATCCGAACGCGGTCCCCAGCGGTACCAACGATTTCGGCTGCGTGCCCAGCGCCCGGCATCCCCGTCCGGTGGTGCTCGCGCACGGGACCGACTCCACAGCCTATTCCGACTGGTCGGGGATCGCGCCGCAGCTGACCGCGGCCGGATTCTGCGTGTTCGCGCTGAACTACGGCGGCAAGCCCGGCGCGCACAGCTACGGCACCGAGGATCTGGTGCTCAGCGCCTACCAGGTCGGTGCGTTCGTCGATCGAGTGCTCGCGGCGACCCACGCGGACAAGATCGATCTGGTCGGGTTCTCGCAGGGCGCGAACGTGACTCGTTACTACGTCAACAAACTGGGCGGTGCGCCGAAGGTCGAGCAATGGGTCGGCCTCGCATCGCCCAGTTACGGCGGTGTGATGTACGGGCTGGTGCCGGTCGCCGAGGCGATCCCGGGCGCTCTGCAGGCGTTCGCTCAGGTGACTTCGCTCGCCGCCGTGCAGCAGGCCGAGGGGTCGCCGCTCATGCTCGATCTCAACGCGGGTGGCGACACGGTGCCCGGGGTGCGGTACGTGACCGTCGGCAGCCACGTCGACGAGATGATCCAGCCGTTCGAGAACATCGCGCTGCGCGGGCCCGGCGCGCGGAACATCGCCCTGCAAGACCTGTGTCCCGCCGACCTCACGGGGCACTTCCACATGGTGTACGACCCGTTCGTGCAGGAGTTGCTGCTCACCCTGCTGGATCCGGGCAGCCCGGCGCCGGTGTGCAGGCCGGTCCCACTCGGCACCGGTATCCCGGAGGTCATCATCGCGGGTCATTCCTGACCGCAACCGCCCGCGGCGCCTGGTTCGCGGACTGCTGTGGGGTCCGGAGACGGTGATCGGACTCGGATCCGGTACCTCGGATACAGGCACGCCGAGGCAGCGGACCGCCTGCCGGAGGCGTACGCCGTGCCCACCGCCGAGTGGCCGGTGCGTGTCGCCGAGTTCGCCCTGTGTTCGCCCGTGTGCATTCGGCACGCGTACCGGCTGACGCCGAAGCGGCTGAATCCGGTCCGCTGACCGCGACGCGGCCGGTGTGAATACCAGACGCTGCGCTACACGAGCGGCGGTGCAGCTCGCACTGCTCCCGGGTATCGGCGTATTCGGAGGCGATCATGTGCCACGGCTGATCCGAGGCCCGCTCAGCGGCTTGAATGAAGTGCGGACAAAAGCGCCGGACCGCTTGCCGCGACCTGGCTCGATCGACGCCGTGCCGACGCACGTCTGCCCGCGTGCGAGGTCGACGCGAAGCTCATCGACTCGGCCGCCGTGCGTAACACCTTCGCGCCGTGCTCGCGGCCGGGTGTGACGACCTGGTGACGTGCAGTGAAACCCTGCGTTCTATCGGCTTTCGTCCACACTTCTGGCATCCAGGGCGCGGCTCGGCGCGGTGTCGGCTTCTGCGTGGACAAGTTTCAATCAATGATTGAATCAACGATGGAAACGTGCTTGACTTGGCGCATGCCGAAACCGGTCTCCGAAGCCGCGACCACCCGCGATCGTCTGCTGACGGCCGCCGAGCGACTGCTGCTGGAAGGCCGATACGACGAGGTGTCCGTGCGCGGTATCTGCGCGCAGGCAGGAGCGAACCCGGCGGCGGTGCACTACCACTTCGGGTCGAAGGACGCCCTGGTCGCCGCGTTGCTCGAGGAGCGGTTGGGTCCGGTGTGGGCGGACCGGTTGGCCGCTGTCACCGGTGGGCACGGGTCGATCGCCGAGGTGGTCGATGCGGTGATCGAGCCGTTCGTCGAGTTGGCCGCCGATCCGGTGGGGCGGTTGCATCTGAGACTGCTGGCGCAATTCGTCCTCGGCAGGCAGGTGACCGAGTGGCGGCAGCCGTGGTTCCGGATCGATGCGTGGGTGAGCCTGTTGCCGGGCGTGAGCGAGCGCGAGAGCAGGCGCCGGTGGATGTTGGCGTTCGACCTCCTCATCATGCGATTCGGCAGTGCGGAGCACCGAGAGATGTCGCAGGAGGCGGTGGCCACCCTCCGGGAATTCGTGGTGGCCGGATTGACCGCTCCGACAGGAGAGAAACAATGAACGACGTATTCGCACCCGCCCAGCTCGGGCCGATCACCCTGCGCAATCGGGTGATAAAAGCCGCGACCTTCGAGGGCCGCACGCCGGACGCGCTGGTGACCGACGACTTGATCGAGTTCCATCGCGAGGTCGCCGCCGGTGGCGTCGGGATGACGACCGTGGCCTATTGCGCGGTCGCTCCCGGCGGCCGGACCGACCGGCATCAGATTTGGCTGCGCCCGGAAGCGGTGCCGGGGCTGCGGAGGCTCACCGAAGCCGTGCACGGTGCGGGCGCCGCGGTGAGCGCGCAGATCGGCCATGCCGGACCGGTGGCGAACGCGGCCTCCAACGGAGTTCCGGCGCTGGCGCCGAGCCGGATGTTCAGCCCGCTGTCGATGCGGATGATGCGAAGCCCGGACGAGAACAGGATCCGCGAGCTCGTGGCCGCTCATGCCGGCGCGGCGAAGCTGGCCGAGGAGGCGGGTTTCGATGCGGTGGAGATCCATTTCGGACACAACTATCTGGTCAGCTCGTTCCTGAGCCCCAAACTGAACCGCCGTGCGGACCGGTACGGCGGCAGCTTGGCGAACCGGGCGCGGCTGGCGCGTGAGATCGCCGCCGCGGTAAGGGAAGCCGTGGGCGGCAGGCTCGCGGTGACCGCGAAGCTGAACATGGAAGACGGAGTGCGGGGCGGGCTCACCGTGCCCGAGGCGATCCAGGTCGCCGCGTGGCTGGAAGCCGACGGCAGCCTGGACGCGCTGGAACTGACGGCGGGCAGCTCGCTGCTCAACCCGATGCTGCTGTTCCACGGTGACGCCCCGCGGAAATCGTTCGGCGACGTTCTCCCGGTGCCCGCGCGATGGGGATTCCGTATGGTCGGCAAGGCATTCCTGAAGGAGTATCCGTACCGGGAGGCGTATCTGCTCGAGCGCGCACGGCACTTCCGCAGGGAATTGTCGATGCCGCTGATCCTGCTGGGTGGCATCACGAATCTCGACACCATGCGGCTCGCGCGGGCAGAGGGCTTCGAGTTCGTCGCCATGGGCCGTGCGCTGCTGCGGGAACCGAATCTGTTGCGACGCATCCAGTCGGATGCGTCGACGCGGTCGGCGTGCGTGCACTGCAACGAGTGCATGCCCACGATCTACACCTGTACTCGCTGCGTATTCCGTCCTGGTCAGCCGCGCGAACCCGTCGAGCTGACGCTGTCGGGCATCGGCGGCGTCGACACGCGGCGATAAGCGGTCGCTGATCGACCGGCACCGTGTCGGCGAGGGGCAGTCGAACGCGGGCCGTTTGACCGGATGGCATCGCCGTGCCAGAAGGGGCCGAAGAAGCGTGTACGTGACCGAAACGCGAATTGAACCTGGGCAGTGGGGAGGAACCCCACTTCCTTGCGGCGATGATCAGTCGTGGAACGCGTAGAGGATCGCGCCGTCGCGGGAGAGGACGGCGCGGATCGCCTCGTAATCGGCGGGCGTCAAGGAGGCACGGCGCTGTTTCCAGAAGGACAAACTCGCCGCCAATCCGGGATCGGCTGTGCCGTGACGGCGGCAATACTCGGCGAGCGCCACCCGCAAGCGCGGCGACGTCGCGGGGTGCGCGGCGAGGTCGATCAGGCTGGTCAGCGTCGCGCAGGCGGACACGTAGTCGCGGGCCGCGGCGGACGGGCTCTTCGTGTGCTGGTTCATCGTCCTCTGGTGTCGTGACCGTCGGGGCTCGTGACAGTGCGGCTGTTGTCGAAAGCGCTTGCAGCGGAGGCGATCGCGTGGGCATCCGGTCGGGCCGCGCGCCCACGTTGGCACGCGCTGGGGCGCCCGTGCCAGCCGGGAACTGCTGGATCGAGCGTGCGATCGGATCTTTCTATCGGCGATCCGCGTTGAGCGCGATCTCGAGGTCGACTTCGATGGTGCCCTCGCCGGACTCGTCGGCGACACGGCCGGCGCGATCGCGCCGGTGACGCGGTAGGTGCGGCGGGAGATCAGCCGTCGCAGCCCCAGCCGCACCCGTCTGGACCCGTGGCCGGGCCGTAGCGCCAGTTCGAGGGCGCTGCCGTCGGTCACCGCCTTGGCGACCAGGCCATCCGTATGAGGCGCGATGCCGAGAATCGGTCCGGTCCGCCACTCGGGCGGCACCGTTCCGCGAATGAGATCGCGCAGGCCGTCGGGCCGGTTGAATCGGGTGAGCGTGTGGTGGGCGTTGGTCACCGTCGAGACTCCCGCGAAGCGCCGGGCGCCGTTGCGTTCGTCGACCCGGTACCGGTCGTGCATAGAGCGGACGAGGGCGTGGGCGAGGTCGGATTCGCCCATCTCGGCGGCGGCGGTGGCGACAAAGATTTTCGTCATCCCGTCACCGTCGACCACGTTGTAGTTGCCGAGGTCGACGCGGGCGCGTGAGCTGCCGCGCAGGCGCGCATCCCGCCCGTCGAAGTCGGTGAAACGATCGCGCAGCGTGGTCGAGGTGTCGCGCGCGAGGTCGGGCATCATCGCGTTGAGCCAGGCCACCACGCCCGCGTCGGAGCCCAGCACGGGCCCGCTGATGGCGATCCCGTTGCCGATTCCGGAGTACAACGAGCGGTATCGACAAGACCGAGCGCGAGCACCCCGCTGCGCTGACCCGTCCTGCCTGCGGGAGAGCGTGACGCGCGAACCGAACTTCGTCGCTCCGGATTCGAGGCCCGTCTCCCGGGTATGCGCCAGATGTCAGCTTGTTCCGATATTCCAGGAGGTTGTTGTGGCTGAACATGGAAGCGGTGCTCGCGAGGGCGTCGAGGGCGTCGTCGAAGACGCCAAGGGCAAGGTGAAGGAAGCGGCCGGTACCGTCACCGGTCATCAGGACCTGAAGGACGAAGGTCGCGCGCAGCAGGACAAGGCGGAATCGCAGCGCGAGGCGGCCGGGAAGGAAGCCGCGGCCGAGAAGGCGCGAGCCGAAGCCGACGTCGACGAGGCCCGCCAGTCCGCGCATCAGCACGGGCGGTAATCACGCTCGGGTTCGTCCATCGGAGGTATCCGCCGCCGTCAGCAGAGCTGGCGGCGGCGGACCGGCGTCATGGGCCCGCTTCGCTCAGTCGCGGTGAACGATGACCGTCACGGGCCGATCGGGATGCGGGGTGCCCGGGCCGCCCCGCGCGGCGAACACGTCAGCGGGCTTCCTGGACCGCGGTAGCTTCGCCAAGGGAGTGAACTGGTCATCGAGTGCGGTGCGCATCGCGTCGACCAGAGCGCGGTCCAAACGAAGCGTGCGCAGCGAGGCGTAGACGTCCACCCAGGTCGGCAGCGCGAACGAAGCATCGATCCAACTGTGCTGGTCGGGCAGGTGGACGGTAAGAATCGGCGGATCGTTGTACCCGAGCCCGGGCCAGGAGTCCACCGACTGACCGGCCACTTGCATGACGAAAGTCAATGCCTCGGAACGTAATTGCAGCATGCCGCGTTTGACGGCATGGCGGGGGTCATCGCTCCATCCGCTGACATCGAACCGCCTGCAATCGATCACGGTGCGGCGGGAGCCCCAGTGCTCGGAGAACCACCGGCGGATCTCGCGATTCCATTCGAGAGCGGCCAGTATGTCGACGCCTCCCGCCTGTGCCTGCGTCAGATCGGGAACCTGTTCGGCGATTTCCGTCATATCCAACGCGGCCTCGGCCCTCGGGTAGCGCCGTGACAGCCGCACCGGCGATTTGTGTCGTCGGCTGTATCGGCCGAGCACTGCGAAGGCGGCGTAGTGGATATCCCAGCCCTGCGGATGGTTGGTCGGCGGCGGTAGGTCGACGGGGCGGCCCGCGACCAGTTCGTCGGCGATCCGATTGGCCACTCCGGTGTCGCCGTAGTGGGTGCGCAGCAGCCGCAATGTGCACACCGCGGCGAGTACACCGATGATCAACGGCGGGTAGCTCGGTACGTCCAAGACGAGAGTGGACGGGGGAAACAACGGCTGGTTCTGTTCGGAACGATCCGGTAGCAGATTGCGCGACGACATCGCTCGGTCGACCGAGATTGTCTGCTGCACAGAGACGTCCGCCACGATACGTCCGCGAAGGAAATCGGAGTGGTCCAGCAGGTACTGGGTCAACTCGACCTCGCGTCGACACCACAGGCTGGCGGTGTAGGTCTCGGACCGCACCCTGGCGATCGCCGGTGTGGCGGCGAACAGACGCCACACCATGCCCGTGTTGGACTCGCCGGTGGGGACGGTCGTCGCGTCGATGGCCACGTCGGGGGCGCGCCACAGACCGAGTTTCATCAGTTGCGGCTTCGTGTCGCCGGACCGATGGCTGAGCGCCAGGGAAGGCCGTGGCCACCACGGGGCGATGGCGGCGAACGCGAAGGTCGCCACGTCGGCGAGCCGGACATCCCGCCACCGATGAGTAGCGGCGGCTTCTAGCCAGGCCAGAGTCCGCAGTCCCAGGGCACAGCGGCGCAGGACGCACAATCCCAGCGCGCTGACCGGGCGATCCCTGCTGATCAGATAGCCGATGGCGTCCATGATCGGCGGACAGACCAGCAACCTCGCGACGATGCCGACGGCTTCCCGCAGCCGCTCCGGTTCCAGCTCCCGCGTCAACCAGAACCAGTGGTCTCGCCACTCGAGTGATTGTCCTTGTTGCGTGGGTACCTTGATCGGCAGCCCGTCGGGCCACGTCGCGCAGTAGAAGGTCTCGATCGCTTCGGCGAGATCCATTCGCAGGTGGTGTGTCTGCTCGAAAGCACCCATCGCTTGGTCGACCCGGCGGATCGTCACGTGATACAGCAGATCCGCATCCGTGGAGGGCGCCCGGAACATGCTCGAAAAGGTGTTTCCGACGATAGAGCTGAGCCACGCGCGGATGAACTGCGATTGCAGGCGGGCTTGTGACGCTTCCTCCGTACTCGTTCGCTGTAGCTCATCCGACAACGAAATCAGCTGGGCAAGACTGTATTCGCGATCGTATTCGAGCGGACCCGCCTGCGCGAGGACGTCATCGAGCGCGGCCGAGCTGGTCGACCGGCTCACACCGGGTGGAAACAGGTCCCATTCCGTCGCCCCGAAAAGCGGCCAGTCGTCGAGCGCGCCGCGGTGGGACCAGGTCTGGTAGGCGAGCGGGAGCGGTACCCCCTCGATGGCGTGTTGCACCCCGTGGGCGACCCAGTAGTCGTGAGGCCACGGCTCGGTCCACAGAATCGTCGTGTCGTCGCCGAATTTCCGATCCAGCCACTGCCACCACGACTCCCACAATTCGGGATCGATTCGCCGGACCGCCGTCCGGAACCACGCGTAGGCTCCGGCCGCCACCGCCGATGCCTCGGACCGCGACATGTCTGCCTCGAATACGGTTGTCGTGCAGATCGATTCATCCGAGGATACGGTGCCGCGCCCGAATGCGGCAGCCGATGAGACCGTCGGTAGCGCGGTCGCGGCCGGTGCGGGGTCGGCGGCAAACCTGTGGGCATCGCGGGCGGGCTCGTACTACCGATAATCGGGATGCGCGGCAGCCCGGCGAGCCGGCGCCTAGGCGTACGGCTCGACGGTGAGCACGTACTCGAGCCTCGTGAGTCGCTCGGCTGTCTCCGGCGACGATGTGATGACCAATCGGTTGGCGCCGCCGTCCTCGACGACTTCCGCACCGGATCTCCGCAGCCAGTCGAAGAACTCCGAACGGATTGCCGTGAGGACGGTGTCGTCGCCGAGGTCACCCGGAATCAGGAGGACGAGGTATCGGCGGTCTTGCGCTGGCATACGGCTCTCCTTCGATCATCCCGGGGACTCGATCGGATCAGGGCGGCGGACCCTTTCACCGGCGAACTGCCGCCCTCGGATGCCTCGGCGGAGTCACGAAGTCCGCATGTTACGCGGATACTCGCTCGCTGGATCGCACGCGCGGCCGATCGACCCGGCAGCGCTCGGAACCGATTCCGTCCGGCGAGCCGGAAATGCCGCTCGTCGGGGACGAACGGCCTGTCCGGCGTAGATCCGCGCAGTAGATCAACGCGAAGACCCGTCGGCCACCGCCCGGCGGGCCGCGCTGACCGCACGCTTGGCGATGGCCCAGCGGTGCACTTCCGAAGGCCCGTCGTAGATGCGGAAGGGCCGTACTTCGCGGGAGAGGCGCGCCAGCGGGAGGTCGTCGGAAACACCGAGCCCGCCGCACAACTGAATGCTGCGGTCGACGATGCGGAAGATCGCCTCGGCGGCGAAGGTCTTCGCGATCGAGGTGGCGTTGCCCGCGTGCTCTCCGTTGTCGAGTTCCCAGCAGGCGCGCACCAGCAGCGCGCGGGTGGCGGCGATGTCGATCTCGTTGTCGGCGATCATCTTCTGCGCCATGCCCAGATCGCCGATCCGGGAACCGAAGCCTTCACGCTGGGCGACACGCTCGACGGCGATGTCGTGGCCTCTGCGCGCCGCTCCCAGCCAGCGCATCACGTGCGTCATGCGAGCCGGACCCAGTCGCACCTGGGCGTATTCGAAGCCGCGGTCGACAGCGCCGAGCACCGCTTCGTCGGGGACGAACATGTCCTCGAAGAAGACTTCGCAGTGTCCGCCGATCATGGCGCGGTCCAGCGTGGTGATATGCCTGCCCACGCGCAGGCCCGGGGTGTCGGCGGGCGCCAGGAACATCGTCGCCCCGCCCCGCTGTCCCGGTTCGCCGGACGTGCGGGCCATCACGATGAAGAAGCCGGCCCCGTCGGCGCCGGTGATGAAGTGCTTGTGGCCGTTGATCCGCCAGCCGCCGTCGACGGGGACGGCCCTGGTGGCCAGCGCCGCCGGGTCGGAACCGGCTCCGGGCGCCGGCTCGGTCATCGCGAAGGCCGAGCGCACCTCGCCGCGGGCGAGCGGTTCCAGGTAACGCGACTTCTGCTCCGCGTCGGCGATGTGGGCGAGCATGTGGACGTTGCCCTCGTCCGGCGCCGCGATGTTGAGCGCCGTCGGGCCGAACAGCGAGTAGCCCGCCTCCTCGAACACCGGCGCGCGATCCGACATCGACAGGCCGTGGCCGCCGTACTCGACGGGTGCGTGCGGCGCGAAGACCCCGGCCTCGCGCGCGAGCTTGTTCAGCGTGACGCGCAGTCCGTCGCCGCCCGCGGCGGTGATGTCGCCGAGGTGCTCGTCTTCGATCGGCAGCACCGTCTCCCGCACGAACGCCCGGGTGCGGTCGATCAGCGCCCGAACTTCGTCGGAATAGGTCAGTTCGATCGGCATCGCGCATTCCTCCTCGACATCCAGCGCCTCGTCCACGGACCGAATGATCGCTCTGTCTGAACACTGTTCCACTGGGCACCGGCGGTGTCAAAGAATGCGATTCAGGGGGTGTCGGGCGCGGGTAGTGGATGTATGTTGTTCAGTTATACTGAACAACATGCGAAACGAGACTGTGGCGCCGCACGAGGCGATCCGGCACGCGCGCCGCGCCGCGGGCCTGTCGCTGCGCGAAGTTGCCCGCCGTCTCGAGGTGAGTCCGGCGACGCTCAGCGCCGTGGAGACGGGAAAGACCGGAATCTCGATCGCCCGGCTCGCTCGCTTGTCCGATGTGCTGGGTGTGCCGGTCGCTCATTTGCTCGGCGGCGCCTCTCCCGCGGCGCGCCCGAGCTCCGATCGTGCCGATTCCGAGCTGGATGCGCAGGGTGACTGGCGCGAGTTCGCCCCGCTGGACGTCGACCCGGTGCTGGCCGCCGCCCTCGCGTCGTTCGTAGAGATCGGCTACCACGGCACGACCGTGCGCGCCATCGCCCGGCGGGCGGGTACCAGCGTTCCCGGCCTCTACCACCATTATCGCGACAAGCACGACCTGCTGGTCCGCATCCTCGATCTGACCATGGACGAACTGCACTGGCGAGTGCGCGCCGCCCGCGCCGAAGGCCGCGACAGCATCCACCGGGTGCGCCTGATCGTCGAAGCACTGGCCCTGTTCCACACCCACCGCCGCGACCTCGGTTTCATCGGCGCCAGCGAGATGCGCAGCCTTGCTCCGGGGGAACGTGCGCGCATCGCCCGCTCCCGTCGCGATATCCAAGCCATCCTGGACGACGCGATCGCCGCGGCTCATGCCGAGGGCCGCATCGCCAATTCCCAGGTTCGGGCGGCAGGTCGTGCCATAGCCACCATGTGTACCGCCATCCCCCAGTGGTTTCGCGAGTCGGGCCCGGCGACGCCGGAGGAAGTGGCCGCGCAATACGGGGATTTCGCCCTGGGTGTGCTCGGGGTCGATCCGGTGCGTTAGCCGCATATTCGCGGCTTCGCCCCGTCCTTCGCCGGTGGCCGAACAACACCCCGGCGAACAGTCCCACCTTGGTGGTGATCGGCATACCCCTTGGGGATCGGAGCCCAGCACTCGGGGGCCTGATGGCGGCGGCGCATACGGCGGAAAGTAGGACGAGTACCGCCAGTGAACCGGAGCAGCCCATGTCGACTCTCAGCACAATCGCCGCCACGGAGGAACGGCGTGCCACGGTGTGGACCGAGGACGGCGCGGCGCTCGCGGTTCGCGAATACGGCCCGAGAGACGCGGACCTCACCGTCGTCCTGCTGCACGGACATTGCCTGCGCAGCGAGTCCTGGACCTATGTCCGCGACGAGCTGCTGCGTCGCTACGCAGGCGCTCGGATCGTCTGCTATGACCACCGCGGCCACGGCGAGTCGGCCGCCGCGCCCCGGCGGACCTACAACATCGACCAGCTCGGCCGGGACCTGCGCGAAGTTCTCGATGTCGTCGCACCGACCGGGCCGGTCGTCCTCGTCGGCCACTCGATGGGTGGTATGACCGCGCTGACCTACGCCGGTCAGAATCCGCACGAGATCGGCACCCGCGTCGTCGGAGTCGCCCTTCTCGCGACCGCCTCAGGCGGTCTCGCCAACGCCGGGTTCGGCCGTCTGCTGCGCAGCCCGGTCGTCTCCGCGTTCCAGGCGGCCGTTCGACTCGCGCCGGGGGCGATGCACCATGCGAAGCTGCTGGCCTGTCAGCTGTTCGCCCCGCTCGTCCGTACCGCGGAATTCGGTGATCGCAAGGTGAGCCCGCGGGTGCTCGCCCTCGCCAACGCGATGCGCAACGAGACGCCGATCGTCACGATGGCGAGCTTCTTGAGCGACCTCATGGTCTACGACCGGACCGAGGCTCTCGGGCTTCTGTCCCGGATTCCGACGCTGGTGCTGTGCGGTGGCGCCGACTTGATGACGCCCCCGTCGCATTCCGTCGCGATGGCCGCCGCCGTCGAGTACTCGGACTTCGTGATCGTCGAGAGCGCCGGACACTCGGTGATCCTGGAGCAGCCCGGGCTGGTAGCGGAGGCCGTCGCGCGCCTGATGACGCGCGCTGGCGAGGCCGCCGACCTCGCCGACGTCGCGTAGCGGCCGGAAACCTCACAGGTATCGCTGGCGGAGTTCGCCCTTGACCAGCTTCCCGGTGGGGGTCCTGGGCAGATCGTCGGCGAAGTCGAAACTGCGCGGCACCTTGTAGTGGGCGATGCGGTCGCGCAGATAATCGCGCAGCTCCGTGGCCAAGGCGGGGCCGGGCTCGGGCGCCGGGGGCCGGTTGGACTACGGCCTTGACCGATTCGCCCATCTCCTGGTCGGGCACGCCGATCACCGCCACGTCGAGCACCTTCGGGTGCAGGGCGAGGGCGTCCTCGACCTCCTGCGGGTAGATGTTCACGCCGCCGGAGATGATCATGAAAGCCTTGCGGTCGGTGAGGAACAGGTAGCCCTCCTCGTCGACGTAGCCGATGTCGCCGGTGGTGGTCCAGGTCGGGTGGTCCGGGTGGACCGCTTCGGCGGTCTTAGCGGGGTCGTTGTGATAGGCGAAGGGGGCCTCATCGCGTTCGAAGTAGACGGTGCCGATCGCGCCGGTGGGCAGCTCAGCGCCGTCGTCGCCGCACACCCGGATGCTGCCGAGACCGGCCGTGCCGACCGAGCCGGGCTTGCGCAACCACTGCTCGCTGTCGATGAAGGTGGCGCCGTTGGCCTCGGTAGAGGCGTAGTACTCGTACAGGATCGGGCCCCACCAGTCGATCATCGCCCGCTTCACGTCGACGGGGCAGGGGGCGGCCGCGTGCACGGCGACCCGCAGGCTGGACACGTCGTAGCGGGCGCGGACCGCCTCGTCGAGCTTCAGCATCCGCACGAACATGGTCGGCACCCACTGGCTGTGGGTCATGCGGTAGCGCTCGATGGCCGCCAATGCCTGTTCGGCGTCGAACTTCTCCATGATCACCAGCGTTCCGCCGAGCGCGTGGACCACGCCGCCGAAGCGCAGCGGCGCCGCGTGATAGAGCGGGGCAGGGGAGAGATAGACGGTCTCGGTGTCGAATCCGTAGAGCGGGCCGAAGATCGCGGTGTAGGTGTCACCGGGCGCGTCACCGACCTGCCGGTCGGGCAAGGGTTGTTTGATGCCCTTGGGCCGTCCGGTGGTGCCCGAGGAATAGAGCATGTCCGCACCGCGCGGCTGGTCCGGCAAGGGATCGGGAGACGCTGCCACCCGGGCGTCCTCGTAGGACTTGTATCCCGGCACCTGGCCACCGAAGGCCAGGCGGATCTCGACCGCGGGAGTCTCCGGGACGATCTGCTCGGCGGCGTCGGCGAGACCGGCCGATACGATCAGCGCCCTGGCTCCGCAGTCGTTGACGATATAGCTGATCTCGCTGGGCGACAGATGCCGGTTGACCGCGGTGATGTAAAGCCCGGTTCGCAATGCCGCCCAGTACACCTCGTAGATCTTCGGGTCGTTGCCGGACAGCAGCGCGACGTGATCGCCCTTGCGCAGCCCCGCGTCGTACAGGTGCCGGGCCAGTCGAACCGAGTTCTCCTCGAGCTCCCGGTAGGTCAGCGCTTCACCGCTCTCGGCGACGACAACAGCCGGTTTGTCTGGGAAGCGGTCGACGTGTGCGCCGGGGTACATGCGGCTCCTCGGTGGAACAGAGCGGTCGGTGTCCGACTGCCCGGGCCTGCGCGGGACGTCCGGATCCACGGCTGTGCCGGCATCACTGGCGTCCCGCAGAGCGGTTGCTCTGCCACCGACGATAGCTGAAAGTAAACGGCGGTTCTGGTCTATTCATCAGAATTCGCCCGGACGCGCTGAGCGCCGGTCGCCGCGGGTGCGATGGGCTGCCCGCACGGCCGGACACGCTCGCTCGCGGGAGGGACACCTGGGCAGCCGCCTGCCCGTCGATCAGGACATGTGCCACGCTCGCCTGCGCGCCTCGCTCGAGCCGCACGCCGCTGCGGCTGCGCGGGCGAACACGGCTCCACCCGAGGAACCCGCGCCGGGATCGAGCAGGCGACGTGCCGATGCACCCTGAAGGGTGCGGTTCTCGGGATCCGCGATCGCGGCATGGACGAGGATTCCCCTGGACGTTACTGGTAGTTCACCGTTTCCGCCGTCGGCTGCGTTTACGATCGCGTCATCGAGGGGAAGGTGGCGAATTGCCGTATCGCCGCACATCAGTGCTTGCCGTAATAATTTTCACGCTCTGTGGTCTGCTCTCGGGTTGCGGGGAGGATCGCAAGTCCGGACCTGTCCGTGCGTACAACGCCGATGCGAGGGTGCTGAACATCGTGGCGGGCTCCGAGCACGACGCGGTATTCGAGCAGGTCGTGCAGCCGTGGTGCCGGGACCAGAAGCTGACCTGCACCATGACCCGCTTGGGATCGGTGGATCAAGCTCGGCTGCTGGAGTCCGGCGACGCGCCCTACGACGGATTCTGGTTCGCCAGCAGCCTTTTCCAGCAATTGGGTGACACCGCACACCGCCTGCGGCAAGTGCAACCCATGTTCAGCACGCCACTGGTATTCGCCGGTCCGCGTAGCGAGTTGGACGCGCTGGGATTCACCGGGCGGGAGGTGGGCGTCGAGGAGATATTGGCGGCGGTCGAGGCGAAGAAGACCACGACGTGGATGACGAATCCGACCCAGTCCAATTCCGGCGCGACCGTGCTGCTGGGCTTCCTCAACTACTTCGCAGGCAACGATCCCGGTGTGCCGCTGACCCGGCCGCAACTCGATTCGGAGCAGGTTCGTGCCGGGATAACGCGTCTGACACGGGCTTTCGGGAAGACGCCGCCGTCCACCGGGCTGCTCATGGACGAATGCCTGGCCACACCGCAGCAGTGCAAGACCATGTTCACCTACGAGGATCTGGTGATCGAGCGCAACCAGCAACTGGTGCGGGCGGGTAAGGAACCGCTGTACGCCATCTACCCCAAGGGCGCACTCGCGATCTCGGACGCTCCGCTGGGATTCCTGCCGCACGGCGACAATCCGGAGAAGCTCGCGAATTTCCGCGAACTACAAGACTTCTTGCTTTCGGCGGATACCCAGCAACGGCTGGTGCAGTTGGGGCGGCGGCCGATCACCAGCATCGGGCTGTCGCTGCCGGGCGCACCGCGTGCGGTCTTCGATCCGGCCTGGGGCATCCGCGCGACGATCACCGACCAGCCGATCACGTATCCGGCCGCTCCGGTCATCGACGCCGCGCTGGAGAACTACCAGACCGTCTACCGCACTCCCACCGACCTGGTCTACTGCATCGATGCCTCCGGCAGCATGGCCGACAACGGCGGCTGGGACGGGGTGCAGCGGGCCGTGGACCTGCTGTTCGATCCGGTGCAATCGAAGAAGTACCTGCTCCAGATCGGTCCGCACGACCGCACGGCGGTGCTGCTGTTCAACCACACCACGGCCCCCGCGCGATGGACCGGCGGCAATGCGGCACCGGACCTGCGGAGCCTGCGCGACGCCGTTCGCGCCCGCAAGCCGGGCGGCAACACCGGCATCTACCGCTGCCTCGACGCCGCCGCCGACCAGTTCACCGGTGCGGCCGATCCGGAACGAAAACGTCTCGTCATCCTCATGACCGACGGCGCCGACACCGAAGGCGGCCGAGGCCTCGACGACATCGCCCGCACCGGAGTCCCGGTGGTGGTCATCGGATTCGGCTCCGCGGTGCAACAGGACACGCTCCGGACGATCGCCGAGCGCACCGGCGGGTCGTATATCACCACCGATGACATGGTCGCGGCGTTGCGCCAGGCCACCGGTTACCGGTAGGAGGGGCCGGTGCCGAGTAATGCCGCCGTGATCGCGGCGCTGGTCGTGCTCGTTCCCACTTTCCTCGGTCTGTACGCCGTGCTCGGATCGCCGGTCGGCGCGGCGCTGGTCGCGGTCGGCGCGGCCGTGCTCACCGGCCTCGCCGGGCAATCGGTCGCTGCCGTCACTCGGCGCGGTCGGCTGACGCGGCGGGTATCGGAGACCAACCGCCGGGTGGCGACACTGGCCGCGCGCGTCACGGATGCCGACACACGCGTTGCCCTGCTGCGAGCCTGTGACACCATCCCACGCCTGCTCGATCGCACCGAGACCGTCGATCCGGCAAGCCTTTCCATGACCTCACGCAAGCTGCTGGACTACCTGGTCAGTGTGGAATCGGCGCTGCGGCGGTACGTCGAGATCCAGGACCACAGGTCGGCCTATGGTGATGCCGAGGCGCTGCTGATCCGCGGCCGGCGCACACTCGCCGGTTTCGAGGCTTTCGCCGCGCACAGCGCCGAACAAATCGGCGAGGCCGATCTGGCGTCCTTCTTCCGGGACCTGGCCCACCTGGAACTCATGAATCCTTCGCAGCTTCCCCCGAGTGAGGAGCGATGAACAGATCCCGCCTCCCCGTCCTCATCGCGATCGTGGTCGCCGTGATCGCCATTGCCGTTGGCGTCGTGGTGATCCGCGACTCGAACGACACTCCGGCCGCAGTCCAGCAGCTCACCTGCTCGGGCGGATCGGAGAAATCGTCGCTCATGGCCGACGGCGAAGTCCGTGCCGTCCTGCGCGACCGGTACGGACTCGAGGTGCGCTTCGAAAAACGCGGTTCCTATGACCTGGCGCAGATACCCACCGAGCAGCTGCGCAATCAGAAGATCGACTGCCTGTGGCCGTCTTCGGCGAGTGCGCGCAGCGTCTTCGAGACATCGCACGACACCGCCACCTTCCCGGACTACCGCGCCGAATCGGTGCTCGAGACGCCGGAAGTGATCTACGCGGGCGCGGCCGCGACCGACGCGCTGGTTCGCGCGGGCATCGTGGCGCGGCGCGACAACACCTACTACATCGTCGATTTCAAGCGCTTGCTGCTCGACTTCGTCTTGCCCAAGCAGAAGTGGACCGCGCTCGGCGCGCCCGACCTCGCCGGTCCCATCCGGATCGCCAGCACGGATCCGAAGTCCTCGAACTCCGGATTCACGCTGCTGCAACTGGAACTGACGGTCATCGCCTCGGGCGACGTGTTCCAGCCGCCGACGGTCAGCGAGGCCAGGTCGGGACTGCCCGCCGTGCGCGGCCTCTACGACGCGCAGGGTCTGCAGTCCGACAGTTCCGACGGCGGTTTCCGGGAATGGCTCATCCAAGGAGCGGCCTCGTTGTACGCCGGATACGAGAACCAGATCCTGCAACAGCTGGTCGGCTACCGCGACAACGGCCCCGCCACCGAGGCGCTGCTGGCGAACGCCAGGCTGCTGTATCCGGACCCGACGATCTTCAACAGCAATCCGATCCTCGCCCTCACCGCTCCCGCGCATCGGTTGATCACGGCGCTCCAGGATCCGAAGATCCAGTCGATCGCCTGGCAGCGTTACGGTTTCCGCTCCGCCACCCAGCTCGGCGCCGCGCACGCCGCCGACTTCGCGCAGATCCCGTTGGCCACCCAGCCGCGCTCCACGACGCCCCCGCGGGCCGACATCACTCAGCTCCTGCTCGCCTGCGTCCGCGACAGCCAGTGTTCGTGAGCAGGGTTTTCCGGGTCTCCTACGGTGACCGTGACCGTAGCGGTTATTCCACCCGAAGTGGGCAATACGGTCCATGGAGAGGTGAGAACCATGAGTTTGTTCCGAAATGCTGACAGATACCGATGGCGCCGCACCGGCGGAATGCGGCGCAGCCGATGGCGGACCGGGTACGGAAGCGGATGGCGCAACCGGTATGGCGACCGGTGGCGGCGGCGCGAGCGTCGGGGGACGGGCAGGTATGCGAGATCCGGCGGATTGCGTGGGGCCGCGCGCTTCGGCTTCATCGCACGCGGGATCGCCTACATCGTCATCGGCATTCTCGCCTTCATGCTGGCCGTCGGCACCGCGCAGCACGAGCCGACCGCGGGCGGTGCGCTGGCGGCGCTCGCCGGTAAGCCGCTGGGCTATCTGCTGCTGTGGATTCTGGGTTTCGGATTCGCGGCTCTGGCCGCCTGGCGGCTGGCGCAGGCCGCCGCCGCGCCCGCGACGAGTTCGAATGGGCCCCGGCTGCGCGCCTTGGGCCTCGGAATCCTCTATGCCATAGCGTCCTTCGTCGTTCTCAGGTTCGTCGTGGACGGCCGGACACCGCAGCCGAGTGACGCATTCGCACGCGATGTGACCGCCCGGATACTCGGCTGGAACGGCGGCCAAGTGGTCGTCTTGCTCCTTGGCTTGGCCATCCTGGCCGGGGGCGTCCTGATAACCCTGCGCGGGATTCGGCTGGGCTTCCTCGACGATCTGCGAATGGGCTGGATGACCCGCGCTTCGCGGGAGGCCGTGATATGGCTGGGCCGGATCGGCTATCTGGCGCGGGGCGTCATCGTCATCGGCATCGGACTCGCCGCGGTGGTGGCGGCCGCGAACTACGAACCGGCGAACGCCAAAGGGGTCGACGCCGTTCTGCATGATTTCGCCGACAGCGCCTTGGGCCCTTGGCTGCTCATCGCTGTGGCCCTCGGGCTGATGGCGTTCGGGATACTGTCGTTCCTCCAAGCGCGATACCGGCGCACCTATGGCGGCGTTCCGGTCTGAGTCCGATCACGGCCGGGCCGACCACCTGTTGTCGCGCTCGTCGGCGTCCGACGGCCCGAATGCGGGATGCGGTTCGCAGAGCCCGCCGATACGGCCGTCGGTCAGCCGCGTGTGTCCGCCGTCGGCTCGGACCGGCCGGACGGCCCCTTGATCTCGATGATCGGTAACCGGAGCGCGGCCGGAGCGTCGGCCGGGACCACGGGGTTGCGCGGCGGCACGGGGGCGATGCGCCGGTAGGGCGCGCCCGGCTCGGGACGCGGATCCGGCTCGCCCTTGTTCGGCCAGAGGGCGGTGGCGCGCTCGGCCTGCGCGGTGATCGTGAGCGAAGGGTTCACCCCGAGATTGGCCGAGATGGTCGAACCGTCGATGACATGCAGTCCCCGGTACCCGTGCATCCGGTGGTAGGGATCGACCACCCCGGCGTCCGAGGAGTCGCCGATGACGCAGCCGCCGATGAAATGCCCGGTCATCGGGATGTCGAACAGAGCGCTCCAACCGGCGCCCGGGATGCCGTCGATCTTGTCGGCGACCCGGTGGGCCACCTCGTGCCCCGCCGGAAGCCAGGTCGGATTCGGTTCGCCCACACCTTGTCTGGTGGTCATCTTGCGACCGAACAGACCGCGTTCGGTGTAGGTGGTGATGGAGTTGTCGACCGACTGCATCACCAGCAGCCCGATCATCTGCTCCGACCAGCCGCGCGGATTCTGGATGTGGAAGGCGTCGCGTCCGAGCTTGCGCATGGTTCGCGCCCACAGGCGCAGCTTCGATGTCCGCCCATCGGGGTCGATCATGGCGGTGCCGATGAGGCCGATGGCGTTGCTGCCCTTGCCGTAGCGCACCGGCTCGATGTGGGTGTCTTCGTCCGGGTGGATCGAGGAGGTGATCGCCACCCCTTTGGTGAAGTCGGAGTCCTTGCGGCGGCTGCGTATCGAGAGCAACTCCTCGGAGTTGGTGCGGGAGAGTTCGCCCAGACGCGGGGAGATGTCCGGCAGAGAACCGCGGTCGCGGAGCCGGTGCAGCAGTCTCTGGGTGCCAAGCGCGGCCGCGGCGAAGACGACCTGCTCGGCGGTGAACCTGCGGCGCGCCCTGCGGACCCAGCGTCCGGTGCGGACGGTGGAGATCTCGTAGCCGCCGCCGGGCAGCGGACGCACATCGGTCACCGTGGTGAGCGGATGGACCATCGCACCGGCCAGCTCCGCGAGGTAGAGATAGTTCTTGACCAGGGTGTTCTTGGCGTTGTGGCGGCAGCCGGTCATGCACTCGCCGCAGTGCGTGCAGGTGTTGCGGGCGGGGCCCGCGCCGCCGAAGAACGGGTCGGGCACATCCTGACCGGGCCGCGCGCCGTTGCCGCCGAACAGGACGCCGACGGGAGTGCTGCGGTAGGTCGAGCCGACGCCCATCTCCTCGGCGATCTCGGCCAGCACACGGTCCGCCGGCGTGGTCGCCGGGTTGGTCGTCACGCCCAGCATCCGCTTGGCCTGGTCGTAGTGCGGAGCGAGTTCGTCCTTCCAGTCGGTGATGTGGGCCCACTGGCGGTCGCGGTAGAACTTGTCCGGCGGTTCGTAGAGGGTGTTCGCGTACACCAGCGAGCCGCCGCCGACGCCCGCGCCCGCCATGATGAAGGTGTCCTTCAGCAGCGTCAGCCGCTGGATGCCGAAGCAACCAAGGGCCGGGGCCCACAGGTACTTCTTCGCGTCCCAGGAGGTCGTGGCGAACTCGTCGTCGGCGAAACGCCGTCCCGCCTCGAGCACGCCGACCCGGTAGCCCTTCTCGGTGAGCCGCAGCGCGGTCACACTGCCGCCGAACCCGGAACCGACGACCACCACGTCGTAGTCGAACGTCATCTGATCTCCACCACTCGTCGAAAGTTGTTGCCGCAGAGGAGGTCGCGTCAGGAGACGCGCCTCGGGTCGTAGTCCGCGAAGTCGAACTTGCGCGTATGCCACCGATAGCTGGTGACGGTGCCCGGCCAGTTGTTGGTGATTCGCCCGGCCGCGTTGCGATACCAGCTCGAGCAGAAGTTCCACGGTGTGCGGTCGAGCCGCTGTTGCAGCCTGCGATCGAACCGGGCCTCGACATCGGGGCGCACTTCGAGCACGTGGCCGGGCCGCTCGGCGAGACGCTGGACGGCCTGGCGGATATAGCGGGCCTGGGATTCGATCATGTAGACGATCGAACCGACGCCGAGGTTGGTGTTGGGGCCGTAGACGAGGAACAGGTTCGGGTAACCGGGAACCGTTATGCCTCGGTAGGCTCGGGCCCCCTGCGACCACTCGTCGGCCAGCTTGCGCCCGCCCCGGCCGGAGATCCGCATCGGCCAAAGGAATTCGGTGCCCTTGAAGCCCGTGCCGTAGACCACCGCGTCCACCTCGTGCAGCGCGCCGTCGGCGGTGCGCACGCCCTCCGGGGTGATCTCGGCGATCGCGGTGGTCTCCACCGTCACGTTGGAGCGGGTGAGCGCGGGAAGGTAGTCGTTCGAGAACAGCGCTCGCTTGCAGCCGGCCGGATAGTCGGGGGTCAGCGCGGCCCGCAGGTCCGGGTCCGCCACCTGGCGCTTCAGCTGCCGCAGGCCGATCCGCGTCACCAGCTTGCGGATGACCGGCACGTCGACGATGCCCAGCGCGAGGAACTCGCAGAACAGCCAGAACGCGAACCGCTCGGTCAGGCGGGTGATCGGCAGCAGCCGGAAGGCGCGATGATGCCAGGCTTTGTACTCGACGTCCGGTTTCGGCATGATCCACGCGGCCGAACGCTGGAACAGCGTCAACTGCGCCACCGAGGGCGCGATCGCGGGCACGAACTGGACCGCGCTCGCGCCGGTGCCGATGACCGCCACCCGCTTGCCGGTCAGGTCGGCTTCGTGATCCCACTCGGCGGAGTGGAAGGCCGTGCCGCGGAAGGTCTCCACACCGGGGATGTTCGGCAGCGCGGGCCGCGAGAGCTGCCCGACCGCGGAGATCAGCACATCGCAGGTCAGCTCGGCGCCGTCGGCGGTGCGCACGGTCCACCGTTCGGTCGCGTCGTCGAACTCGGCCTCGGTGACCTCGGCGCGGAAGCGGATCTTGGGCAGCAGATCGTGCTCGCGAGCGATCCCGCGCAGGTAGGCGAGGATGTCCGGCTGCCGGGAGAACCGCTTCGGCCAGTCGGTGCGCGGCGCGTATGAGTAGGAATACAGCGGGGAGGGGATGTCGCAGCCCGCGCCCGGATAGGTGTTCTCCCGCCAGACACCGCCGACGTCCTCGGCCCGCTCCAGGATCTGGAAATCGTGCAGGCCCGCACGCTGGAGTTCCATCGCCATGCCGAGCCCCCCGAAACCGGTGCCGATGATGACGATCGAAGGTGTGCTCATGACGACAACGCTATGACCTGGACAAAGACCGATGCCAAACACCTGAGGTCAGAAAATCCATACTTTCGGCCAAATCGGCGTCCGAGCGCTACCGGCGGCTCATCCGTTGGGGAGGACCACCGCGCGCCTGCTGGTCTTCCCTTCGTGCGGCTGCTGGTAGGCGAGCGACGGCCAGGACAGGTCGAGACTGCAGCGCCTTCATCGCCCCCGCCTATTGGAAGGAGCTCACGTTGTTCACCTGATTCGCCTGCGTGTACCCGCTCAGCACGTACTCGCAGCTGAAACCGCCGGAACCGTCCCAGGTGATCGGGGTCGACTCGGTGCCGACATCGGTGATCCACAGGATGTAGATCTCGTGCCCCGCCTCGTACTCGGAGCTGGTCTGTCCGGGGGCCAGAATGAACAGCGATTTGGGCTGGTCCCGTTCCTGCCGGTAGACCGAAACGTACATGTCCGTGTCGTTGTACAGCTTGTACCAGCCGGGCGAACTCTTCTGGGCGGGCGGCTGCTCGATCGGTGCGGACAAAGACACGATCTTCCGCTTGGCTCCCATGCCGGTATCGGTCATCGGTCGTCTCCCTTCAGGTCGTGCGCTCGACAGCAATCGATGGCGCGAACCTCGTTCGCCCGGTGCAGCATATGAATTCGCGGCCGTGCGTTCCCTCACCTCTTTCGGATGAATTACTCCCGCATCGAGGAGCGGAGACGGCGATCTGGATACAGCTGCGGGAATCCGCTCCGATGTGGAGCCGTTTCTGCTGTACTTGCTGTCGGCGATTCGCCTTGGACGACGACTACGAGATCAGCGCAGCGTCACGGGCGGTGTCGAGCCCGGTAGCGGTGCGCTCACACAGTGAGGACGAGACCATGGCCGAAAAGACTGCCACGACTTACCAGATCATCAACTACGAGACGGGCCAAGCACTCGCGGTCGACGGCACCGCGGACAGCGTGACCATGCGCCAGCGTGCCGCCGACGACGACGCGCAGCTGTGGACCTGTCCGGCCAATCCCGAAGAGGGCGATTTCGACATCGTCAACAAGAAAACGGGCGGCCACCTCGCGGCGATCCGTGCGAATGGGCACCTGGTGTGCAGCGAGGAGCATTACGGCTGGGACCTGCCGGATTTCCCGGAGATTTCTCCGATCGCGACCAGCGACGACGAATTCGTCATCGGGGTGATCGTGAACAATCGACCGCAACTGTTGATCAACCGGGAAAGCGACCGGGAGAAGTGGATTTTCCGGCAGGTGTGAGCGTTCGCGGATCGGCTGCCGCCTGCTACTTCGGTGCCAGACCGAACCGTTCGGCGAATTCCGACATCTTGTCGTGCTGTTCTTCGGCGCTCGCCGTGGTCAGGTTGACCACGATCCGGGTCACGCCGTGTTCCTCGAGTTGCCCGACCTGCTCGGCCGACAGATCGGCCGAGCCCCAGCGGGTGTACTCCAAGGCGGCCGGGTCACGGCCCGCTTCCGCGGCCGCCTTGCGCGCCACCTCGATCTGCAGATCGCGCTCGGCCTCCTCCAGCATTCCGCCCGCGAAGTAGCCGTTGCCGCGCAGTCCGGCGCGGCGGGCGGCAGCCCGGCTCGATCCGCCCACGTGGATCGGAAGTCCGGCCGCCTCGAGCGGCTTCGGGTAACTGCAGAGAGCGTCGAAGTCGAAGAACTCGCCGTGATAGCCGACGCCGTCGGGACCGCCCGACCACAGCAGGCGCAGCACGTCGATCGCCTCGTCGGCGCGGCGGCCGCGGGTGTGGAAGTCCACCCCCACCGCCTGCGCCTCGCCGGGCAGGGCCCCGATTCCGACGGTGAGCAGCCGCATGCGGCCCTTGGACAAGACATCGATGGTGGCCAGGCGCTTGGCGAGCACCACGGGGTGGCGATACGGCAGCAACAGGACACCGGTGCCGAGCAGCAGTCGTCGCGTGGCCGCGGCGACGAAACCCAGACAGTCGAGCGGATCGAAGTAGGGCAGTGTCGCGGGCAGTTCTCCAGCGCCGTAGGACGCGCCGGGGTACAACGCGATGTGATCCTGCACGTACAGGGCCTCGAAACCACATTCCTCGGCATGCTGGGCAAACCTGATGAGCCGATCGGGGTCGGTCCCGTTGAACGGCGTGCTGTAGCTGATCGCGAATTTCACAGACATCCCTTCGTATGCGCGTCGGCGCGAATCCAGCGAGGAGCATCTCGGATGGAGAGCGGAGCCGGTGTGATCCCGCATCGCCGTACTCGCGATCCCCGCACCACACCGGCGTCGCAACGGTAGACCTTGCCGCCGATGTCAAGGCAAGTCGAGCGTGGCGGGATCAAACCAGGTACCGGTCGGCCGCCTTCGCGATCTCGTCGAGGGCGTGCAGTGTTTCCGATTCCGGAAGGGTCGGCAGGCCGAAGAGCAACCGCTGCACTCCGGCCTCGGCATAGCCCTCGATCAGCGCGGGATCCGTCGCCACGAATGCGACCGTGACCGGCAGGTCGTGCCCGTGCAGCCGGGAAAGCTGAGCGGGGATTTCAGCGGGATCGGTCACGGCGGCGGGAATCCAGCCGACACCGTGGCGGATCGCGCGCTCGGCCGCCGCTTCCGCGCCGCCGAGGAAGATCGGCGGATGCGGCTGCTGCACGGGTTTCGGCCAGGCGTACATCGGCTCGAAATCCAGGAACCGTCCGTGGAATTCGGCGAGTTCGTCGGTCCAGATCGCCCGGATGGCGGCGAGTTGCTCGTCCAGCAGTGCGCCGCGGGTGCGTGGATCGGTGCCGTGATCGGCCATCTCCTCGCGATTCCAGCCCGTGCCGACGCCGAAGACGAAGCGTCCGCCGGAGATCAGGTCGAGCGTCGCGACCTCCTTGGCGGTGTGGATGACGTCGCGCTGGATCAGCAGGGTCACGCCGGTTCCGAGGATCAGCCGCTCGGTGACGGCCGCGACGGCGGCGAGCGCGACGAACGGATCCACCGCGCGGAAGTACGGCCGCGGCAGCTCGCCGCCGCCCGGGGCGGGGGACCTGCGGCTCGCGGGGATATGGGAGTGCTCGGCCAAGAACAACGACTCGAACCCCCGCTCCTCCAGTGCCACACCGAGTTTCGGACCGCTGATCCCTTCGTCGGTGACGAAGGTGGTGATGCCTATCTTCATGAGCCCTATGCTCGAACCATCACATCTATGTGATGGTCAACCCGGGTCGGTATGAGGTGGAACACATATGCGTATCGGAGAACTGTCCGAGCGAACCGGCACGTCTCGGCGACTGCTGCGCTACTACGAAGAGCAGGGCTTGATCGCCGCGCAGCGCTGTGGCAACGGTTATCGCACCTACGACGAGGGTCTGGTGGACCGCGTTCGCCAGATCCGGGGACTGCTCGACGCCGGCCTGCCCACCCGCATCATCAAACAGATCCTGCCCTGCCTCGACCAGCCTTGCTCCATCATGTTCGACGAGGCGACGCCGGAAATGCTCACCCTGCTCGAGGACGAACTGACCCGCATGTCCCGGCGCATCGACTGCCTCACCCGCAACCGGGAGGCCATCGCCGAATACCTCGACGCCGTGCGTACCCATACGAGTCGGCAACAGCGGCGGCGGGATCCGCATATGACCGAATCCTGAGTCGCCGAGGCGTATTCGGACCACTTATGGAGGCCGGACGTATGGCGACGGAGGCGCCCACTACGGCGCCGCATTGCTCCGCTCGACTCGTCCGCCGCAGCCCGTTCGCCGCAACCCGTCGTCCAGCAGCATCGGTGCTCGAAAGTCATGCAGCGTCAGGCGGTCGCGTAACCGCGTCGCCATCCGGGCCCGCCGTGTGGAACTGATCCACTGCGGTAGCCGGTCCTGCTACTGAGTGTCGATCCGCGGCAGGCGGATTGCGTCCGGGTCAGCGGGCGGCGGCGAGCGCCGCGAGGGTTTCGGCCGATGTGTACGCCGGTTTCCAGCCGAGATGCTGCTTCGCGCGGTTGGTGTCCATGACGACGGGGGTGCGCACGATGTGCAACCACTCGAGGGTGGCGGGCACGAAGGGGAGATAGGTGAGGGCCGTCGAGGTCGCCGTGGCGGCGAAGGCGGGGACGCGCACCGGTCTGCCGCCCAGCGCGGTCACCACGTCGGACAGGCTGAGGGTGCCGTCGCCCGCGATGTTGTACGCGCCGGGCGGGGCGTCCGCGGTGGCGGCCAGTGCGATGGCGGTGGCCACGTCGTCGTGGTGGACGAGTTGCAGTGGGTGTCCAGGGTCGGGAACGATCGGCTTGAACAGCGGATTCGCGCGGGCCAGAGCGCGCAGCGGGCCGGGAAGTTTCGCCCACGGCAGGTCGTGCAGGGCCGGTGCCTTCGGACCCGCCACGATGCACGGCCGCAGCACGAACACCTCGAGGTCGGAGCCCGCCGTGATCTCGGTGAGCGCGGACTCGCAGGCGGCCTTCTGCTGGGAGTAGTAGTGCTCGGTCGAGCCCTCGGGCGGCACGTCCTCGGTGAGGGGCGAAGGATTGTCCAGGTGGTAGCCGTAGGCGGCGACCGAGGAGGTGTAGACGAGGCGGCGGGCTCGTTCGGCGGCCACCGTCGCCTCGAAGACGTTGCGGGTGCCCTCGAGATTGACGCGTGCGCTGTCCTGCCGCGAGCCCATGATCACGAATGCCAGATGGATCACCACCTCGGCGTCGGCGACCAAGGCGTCCACGGCGGCCCGGTCGAGGATGTCGCCGCGCCGGTACTCGGTCTTCGTCCAGCCGTGCGCGGCGGGGTCGAAGGGGCGGCGGGCCATGCCGAGGATCCGGCCCACCGCCGGGTCGCGTTCGAGTGTGGTGACAGCGGAGATGCCGATCTCGCCGGTCGGTCCGGTGACGGCGACGGTAATACCCATGGAGCATGAATTCCCCTGCCACCATGGGCGAAACGGTGCTCAGTCGGGCGGCTCCACCGCGCCCGCCTCCTCGTTGCGGTCTTCGTCCCGCGGGGTTTCGTAGGTTTCGAGGTCCAGGTCGTCGGGGTGGGAGGTATCGGTCTGGTCGCCCAGTTCGGGTGCCTTCTTGTTTCCGGGTTCGGTCACGTCCGTGGCCTACCCACCGATGTCGTCTTCACGCGCGGTGCGGTATCGGAATCCACCCGAGAGCTTCGGGTCGCCGTACGGCCGGCACCGAGGAAGCGCATCCTCTCCGCACACCACCAGCGCGGTGGCGTCGATCCCGAGCAAGCATCGCGCGCGGCCCGAGGTGTCAGAGGGTGAGTAGGACCTTTGTGGCGCGGCGCTGGTCCATCGCGCGGTAGCCTTCGGCGGCTTCGTCGAGGGGCAGGGTGCGGTCGAAGACCTCGCCGGGATGGATGTCGCCGCGGAGGATGAGGTCGATCAATTCGGGCAGGAAGCGGCGCACAGGCGCGGGTCCGCCGTGCAGGTGCACACCGGAGAAGAACAGTTCCATGCCGTCGAGCGCGACATCGTGGCTCACCCCGACATAACCGACGTGTCCGCCGGGGCGCGTCGACCGGATGGCCTGTTCCATCGATTCCTGGGTCCCGACGGCTTCGACGACCGAGTGCGCGCCCAGGCCGCCGGTGAGTTCCTTGATCCGGGCCACACCGGCGTCGCCGCGTTCGGCGACGATATCGGTGGCGCCGAACTTGCGGGCCAAAGCCTGGCGGTCGGCGTGGCGGCTCATGACGACGACGCGGTCCGCGCCCAGCTGCCCGGCGGCCAGCACGGCCAGCAACCCGACCGCGCCGTCCCCGACGACCGCGACGGTCTTGCCGGGACCCGCCTCGGCGGCCACGGCGGCGAACCACCCGGTGCCGAGCACGTCGGACGCCGCGAGCAGGTGCGGGATCTGCTCGGGCGTGGGGGTGGCGGGGACCACGACGAGGGTGCCGTCGGCCAGCGGGATCCGGGCTTGCTCGGCCTGGGTGCCGATCATGCCGATCGGTACGTTGCGCACGCAGCGGCTCTGATAGCCGGCGCGGCAGATCTCGCAGGTGTTGTCGGAAGCGAAGAAGGAACCGACGACGAAGTCGCCGACTTTCAGGGCGCTCACTTCCGGCCCGATCTCCGTGACCACGCCGATGTATTCGTGGCCCATCGGGGTGGGTCCCCTCAGCTTCTCGATGCCGCGGTAGGGCCACAGGTCCGACCCGCAGATACAGGTCGCGGCGATGCGGATGACCGCGTCGGTGGGCTCCACGATCCTCGGGTCCTCCCGCTGCTCGACGCGCACGTCACCGGGGGCGTGCATGACGACTCCGCGCATGATTCGGTCCTCCTTCACAAACGATGTCCGTTGTCGATCGGCTCGGCGCCGGGATACCGCTGACGGCTCGGCTCACACCTCGGCGACCAGATGCCGTTGTCGAAGTGGCAATGCCCGGTCGGCCCGCGGGTCGAGCCACCTGCCCCGGCGTGCTCGGGCCTCCTGACCGTTCGGGGCCCACTGCCGGTGTCACGATCTCGTCCGGCCGGTCCGTCGATGTCCGCCCATCGTCGCGGTCGTGCGCATGCGCCGGCGGGAGCCGAAGATAGGCCCCAGCCTGATCGGCGCGATTATCGCCGGATCACCGGCGCGATCCGCATACTCAGCGCTCGCAGATGATTTCGCCGACCGCTGTTCGGGTGCGTGCGTAAGTGACGACTTCGTCCGCGTAGGCCGAGGCGTCCGGTCCCGTGGTGCACTGTTGGAAGCGGCGTATGGCCTCATCGAGGCGCGGTCCTGGTCCGCGGTCGGCGAGGAGGACGATGATCGCCTCCCAGGTCCGGATGCCCGGATCGGGTTGGGACGACAACTCGTCGAGGTAGTGATCGGCTTCCAGCAGCCGTAGCGCTCTGCGGGCATAGGCGTGCACGCGGCGGGGAAGTTGGCCGCGGATGGCGTCGATGTCGGATTGCAACGCCTGCTGGCCCGGTTCGGCTGGGTCGAGCCGCAGGATCCACGGCGTGGTCAGTTCATCGGACAGCGAGCGAGTGTCGATCAGGTCGGGGCCGGTGGCCGATTCCAGCGGTACATGGGGCAGGCCCAGTCGTGTGTTGCGCCAGTTGCAGTACTCCCACCACGGGGTGGGGGTGGCCTTCAAGGTCAGCCCGAAGCCGAGGACCTGTTGTCCGTCGGTCCATGTGCGGGTCACGCGGGTACGGCCGACGGACGCGACGCCGCGCGCCCCGACTCGTGTCCAGGTGGGCTCGACGCCATGGAACCCGTACGGCTGTAGCAGTTTTCCTGTTTCGCGCAGAAGGCGGCGCAGTGCCGTATCGGGGTTGACCATGCCCGGCAGATTAATCGCGACATCCGACACGACGGCAGCCCACCGGGACTGCCCTCGGTATGAACCGCCCTAGAGGGCGCGTGAGCCGATTGTGGTCGGTCACAGCATTTACGCATACTACCCGCTGGTAATGAGAGGCGTCACACGCCGGTGGCGGTCCAGGAGTTAGCTGGTCTCCAGATGGGTGAAACGCGTTGGCGGGCAGCGTAAAAACGTCGTTACGTGACTGCATGTTCCGGCCGCGATGCGGTAAGGGGAGTTCGCGTGTTAAATACCGATGGGTTGGTATTTATTACCGCTTGTCCAGTGGATGAATGCCACATGAACTGCACAGTTTCCAAAAGCGGGCACTTTATTGTGTCGAGCGGTGACAGGTGACGTAAATCCACTGCGCTCGCCCTGCTGTCAAATCGTCTGGGACAGTGCGTTTCCCGGCCTGGTTCCCGTGGTGCGTGGCTTTGTTTCCGGAAACATAGTCGAGGAAGTTGTCTGAAAAATTGCCTTCCGGCGAAACATGCTTTTCTGCAACGGGTTTCGGATTGCAGCCCGCATAGTGCGGGTGTACAGATTGTGAGAACGCGGGACGGTGTCGTGGCACGCCGCACGGGTAAGACGAGCGGCGAGAATCGACAGTCCCGTTCGCGGATATCGGAGGGCAAGTGAGCGCGGAATCTGCGGGTGCGAAAACCTGCGATGAACTGTGTATATCCGGTTTCGAACGGCCCGAGGGCCGTCGATCGGCACAGATGTTCCGCGCCGGTGGAAAGGTCTGGCGCGCGATGAAGGAGGCGCTGAATGAATGAATTCGATGCCCTGACCGAACGAGTTCTCACGATGTTCTCGCGTGGTCTGCACGTGGTCGAAATAGCACCGGACACGCCGTTGCTGGATTATGGCTTGGACTCGGTTCGGTCGGTGGAGTTGGTGATCGAGCTGGAGCGGGAGTTCGGCATCGCGATCTCCGACGAGGAGGCGGCCATGCTGCATACCGCGCGCGATGTGATCGCGTGCGTTGCGGCGAAGACGACTCGTACGCGGCACACCCGGGCCGAGGCGTGCGCGTGACCACGGGCGCGGGGTGGCAGGAACAATTGCCGCGCACCGGATCCGACTCGTTCGGCGATTTCGCCGACTACAACCGACCCGGCCTGGCCGGATTGCTGCGAGCCTGCCACCTGGACGTGATGTACACCGCCGCGGAAGGCGACCATCTCGTCCGCGCGGACGGGACCCGGGTGCTGGATCTCGTCGGCGGTTTCGGCGCGGCACTGTTCGGTCACAACCATCCGGCGCTGGTACGTGCCGCGACCGCGACATTGAACCAGCAGGTGCCATTCGTGGCGCAGGGCAGTGTCCGGCCCGGCGCCGCGCGGTTGGCGCGGCGGCTGTCCGAGTCGGTCGGTGCGTCTACCGGCCGGGAGTACGTGGTGACATTGGGTTCCACCGGAGCCGACGCGGTCGAGGCGGCGATCCGGCACGCCGCGGTCGCGCACGCGCGCGCCCTGAGCGAACTGGACGCCGAGCTACGGCGGACGCTGCGCCGGCTGCGCCGCGACCGCCTGCACGATGTGCGCCCATCCGCGCCCGCCGGGGACGCCGAGCCGCGGACCGCCGCGGTCGTACTCACCGAATCGCTGGGCCGGATCGCGCGGCTGCGTGAGCGCGGACCGGTGTTCGTCTCGCTCGCGGGCGCGTTCCACGGAAAGAGCGCCGGCGCCTTCGCGCTGACCGAACAGGCCGATACCCCGGCCGACCTGGTGGTGCCAGGCCCGCCGCGGTGGCGGCTCGACACCTGGGCGCCGGACGAGGTGGCGGACGCGTTCGCCGACGAGCTGTGCACCGTGGGTGTCATCGGCTTCGGCGCCGACGGCGCGCCCGTGCGGACGTGGCGGCGGCTGTCGCCCGTCGCGGCGGTGTTCGCCGAGCCCGTCCAAGGCGAAGGCGGTGTGCGGGAGGTTCCCGCCGACACCCTGCGCGCCTTGCGGGAACTCGCGGATCGGCACACCGCGGCGCTGGTCTTCGACGAGATCCAGTGCGGCATGGGCCGAACCGGCACGTTCCTGGCGTCGGCTCCCTCGGGTGTGCGCGCTGACTATTACCTGATGTCGAAATCGCTCGGCGGCGGACTGGTGAAGATCGCCGCGCTGCTGGTGGACCGCGCGCATGCCGTGTCCGACTTCGGTCGCTACCACACCTCCACCTTCGCCGACGACGAGCTGTCGGCGACGGTCGCGGACGCGGCGCTGGACCTGTTGCGCGACAACCAACTCCGGATCAGCGATGCGGGAGCGCGATTGCGGTCGCAGCTGGACGAAGTGGCCCGCCGCTGGCCGCGAGAGATCGTGGCGGTGCGTGGGCGCGGGCTCCTGCAGGGCGTGCAGCTGCGGGCGCCGGAGCCGGAATCGGCGCTGCTGCGCGAGGTCTGCGCGCCCGACATGTTCGGCTACGTGGTCGCCGGATACCTCCTGCACCGGCACGCGATCCGCGTGCTGCCCACCCTCTCGGCACCGACCACCCTGCGCGTCCAGCCCTCGGCGTTCGTCACCCAAGGCGACATGGCGCGGCTGGCGGCGGCGCTGGACGACGTCGCGGCACTGTTGCACCGTGGGCGATACGACGTGCTGCTGGCGCACTTGGCCGCTCCCGTCACCACGAAGCCCACGGTGACGGAGCGGGCTCCGTTGCCACGGCGCGCCGATATGCCGCCGGCGCGCGACCCGCACGCGCCGACCAAGGTGGCGTTCCTGGCGAACCTGCCCGAGACGGTCGACCTGCGCAGGCTCGCCCCCGAGCTGGAATGTTGGAGCGACTCGGAATTCGCCGCCTTGCTCGAACGTCTGCGCCCCGTCGCCGATCCCTTCGAACTGACCAGGCGGACGATCTCCTCGCCCACCGGCGCCGAGGCCGAGATGATGGTGTTCGCGCTGCCGCTGACCGCCGAACAGATCGTGGCGCATCAGCGTGCGGGCGAGCGGACCTACGTGCGCGAACTGGTGTGGCACGCGGTAGAGCAGGCGATCGCGGCCGGAGCGACGGTGATCGGGCTCGGCGGCTACACCTCGATCGTCACCGATGCCGCACGCGAGGTGACGGAGGACACCGTTACGGTCACCTCCGGCAATTCGCTCACCGCGGCCTGCGCCTACGAGGTGCTCAGCGCCGAACTGGCCGCGCTGCCGTCGGGGCAGCGGCGGGTCGGCATCCTCGGCGCACTCGGCAATATCGGCGCGGTCATGGCCGAACTGCTCGCTCCGCTGGCCGATTCGCTGGTCCTGGTGGGCAGGCCGGGCGCGGGGACGCGCTTGCGCCGGGTGGCCGCCGGACTGCCCGGCGAGGTGGTCGTGAGCGAGGACCTGGCCGCACTGCGTGACTGCCGGGTGGTCTTGACCGCCACCAACTCGGCGCAGCCGCTGATCACCGCGCGACATCTCGCCGCGCACCACCCGGTGCTCGTCTGCGATCTGGCCGTACCTGGCGACGTGGACCCGGCGGTCGCCGAGCATCCGCATCTCACCCTGGTCGACGGCGGCCGCATGGCGCTGCCGCTCGGCCAGACCCCGTCCCTACCCGAAACCGGGTTGCCCGCCGGAATCGTCTACGCGTGCATGGCCGAGACGCTGCTGCTCGGCTTCGAGCCGCGCACCGCGAGCCCGTCCTACGGCGCGCTCACCGTGGCCGGTGTCCGCGCGGCACGAAGTCTGGCCGCTCGTCACGACCTGCGCCCGGTTCTGCTGCCGACAGGAGCCACCACCGTGATCACTCCGACTACCGCGTCCGCCCCGATGTTCCTGGGCGCGGCCGACTTCGCCCCCGCTCGGGCCGGCGGCAAGGCCGCCACTCTGCACGAGTTGCTGACCGACGGATTCGCCGTCCCAGCCGGTTTCGTCGTGCCCGCTGATCTGGACCTCGACGGCGTCGGCGACGACGATCTGTCCGGCTGGGTGCGGGCCATCGGCGGGTTCCCGGTGGCCGTGCGCTCCAGTGGCGTCCTCGAGGATCTCGACGACGCCAGTTTCGCGGGCCAGTACGAGTCCTATCTGGACGTCGCGGACGCGGACGCGCTGCGGACGCACATCGAACGGTGCCGCGCCTCGGTACGCAACGAGCGGGTGCGGGCGTATCTGTCCCGCCGCGGCATGGCCGATGCCGAGGCGACGGTGGCCGTCCTGGTGCAGCGCATGGTCGAGGCACGTTGCGCCGGGGTCGGTTTCAGCATCGATGTGCTCACCGGCATCGAGGAGCACGCGGTGCTGGAGGCCTGTCACGGCGTGGGCGAGCGATTGGTCTCCGGGCAGGTCACCCCCACTCGCTACACACTGCGGCTGTCCGACGGCGGCGTGGTCGCGCGCGAGGCGGGCGACGAGGATGTCCGGCTCGACGGCGCCGACACCGAAGCTATGGCGGCGCTATTGCTCGCGGTGCAGGCCCGCAGGCATCGGCCGCAGGACATCGAATGGGCGATCGATGGCGACGGCGCACTGTGGCTACTGCAGTCGCGTGCGGTCACCGCGATCAGCTGGCGCACCGACATCGACCAGTTCTCCGATGCGGACCTGCGCGACGGCGGCGTCTCGGCCCGGGTGTGCACACCCATGATGTTCTCGCTGTACGACAACGCCTTCCAGTACTCGATGCAGCGGTTCTTCGAGGGGCTGGGCCTGGCCGCGGCGGGCGAAGAGCCGGACTGGATGGCGATGTACTACGGCCGGGCCTACTGGAACGTGAGCGCGGTGAAGCAGTGCTTCCAGCGCATACCCGGCTTCGACGAACAGCACTTCGACGACGACCTGGGCGTCCTCAACGAGTACGGCCCCGAGGGGCCGATCCGCACGCCGAACACGCCGCTGACCATCGCCCGCGCGCTGCCCGTCGCGCTGGCGGTGCAGCGCAGCTATCGCGAACAGCTCGCCGCCGTCGACGCGTTCGCCGCGAGCTGGCCCGCCAAGTACGCGGCGTGGCGCGAGCGGGTGCGCGCGCTGCCCCGGACCGACCAGGCGACCTTCGCCGCCGACCTCGCCGACTGCCTGCTCACCTTGCACGCGACGACCGAGCGCACCTACTTCACGACGATCTATCACAACTCGAGCGTGCAGACCGACTTCAAACAGCTGCTGGACAAGGTCGACGCGGCCACCGGCGCGGCCAGCTCCGCCATCGACCTGATGGGTGGTCTCGCCGAGATCAGCCACATGGCGCTGCAACGCGGAATCGTCGAATTACACCGTGTCGCACAAGAATTCGGCATGGACAGCCCGGAGTGGGAGGTGGCGCTCGCGGCCTTCCTCGCCGAGCAGGGCTTCCACGCCGACGCCGAACTCGACCTCACCTGCCCGCGCTGGTCGGAGGACCCGCAGCGGGTGCGATCGATGATCGCGGTGATGCTCGAACACGGCACCGCGCCTGCCGACCCGGCGGCCACGCTGGTGGAGCAGCGCAAGCGCTACGAGTCCGAGTCGGCGGCGGTCCGAGCCCGGGTTCGGGCTCGTCCGGCGACACGGGTGCGCTACGCCAAGGCGCTGGACAAGCAGATCGAGCGGATGCGCCGCTACCTCGTGGCCAGGGAACGGATGCGGGAATTCTCGTCGCAGTGCTACGCCGTCGTGCGCGCCTACGTGGTGGAGGCGGGCACGCGCTTGACCGCCGCCGGCGCGCTCGAGCACGCCGACGACGCGTTCCAGCTGACCATCCACGAGCTCACCGACTTGGTCGCGGGCCGCGCGGACGCGGCGGACCTCGCGCCCGTGATCGCCTACCGCCGTGCGATGTACGCGGCCTATCGCGATCTCACGCCGCCGCACGAACTCGGTGGCGGGGTGACCGTGGCCGCGGTGCGCGCCGTCGCCGACGGCGACCTGTCCGGACTCGGATGCAGTCCCGGTGTCGCGGAGGGCACGGCGCGGGTGATCACCGCGCTCACCGACCTCGACCAATTGCGCGACGGCGACATCCTCGTCACGAGATTCACCGACCCGGGTTGGACTCCCGCGCTGGGCTTGGTGGCGGGTGTGGTGACCGAGGTGGGGGGCATGCTGTCGCACGCCGCCGTGATCGGACGCGAGTACGGCATCCCCGCCGTACTGAACGTTGCGGGCGCGACGAGTGTCGTGCGATCGGGTCAGCGGATCCGAATCGACGGCAGCGCGGGAGTGGTGCGGATCCTGGACGCGGACTCCGTCACGGCCCCCGTGAGCGGCGAACCGTCCGCGGATCACCGGCGAGCGGACGTCGCCGCTCGCGCGCGGCCGGAGGAAGACTCGCCGCCCCCCGCTCTCCCCGAAACCGCCACGGAGGTGGCAGATCCTGTCGCATCACCTCGCGTGACGCGCGGCTCCGGAAAGGACACGACACTGACCGCACGTAAACGCCTGATCTGTCTCGCGGGCGGTGACGGCTCGGGCAAGACCACCCAGGTGGCGAGGATCGCCGCGGAATTCGAGGCGCAGGGCCACAGTGTCGCGGCGGTGACGATCTGGGACGCCTTCCTCGACCCGAAGGTCTCCTCGAAACTCCCGTGGGGGAGTCCCGCGGAGATCTACGGCTACCTCCAGATGCTCACCCCGCTCAGCCGCGCGCACTTCCTGTTCCACGCCATGCAGCTGGCACTGGACCTGGCCGCCGAGCGTGGCGCGGACATCGTGCTCGCGAACGCGTATTGGTACAAGTACTACGCCACCGAAGTCGCCCACGGCGGCGACCCGGCCGTCCTGCGCAGCCTGGCGGCGGGGTTCCCGGAACCCGATCGCACCTTCTACCTCGCGGTGCGGCCGCAGGACGCGCTGAGCCGCAAACGGTTGCGCAGCGACTACGAGAGCGGCTACGGCGACGAGGAGTCGTTCCTGGCCTTCCAGCAGCGCAGCCACGAGGCGCTCGACGCGCTGTCGGACGAGTTGGGCTGGATCCGGCTCGACGGCACGGCGGCGCAGGCCGAGATCACCAGCGCGGTGCTGACCCAATTGCGCGAGGACGACCGATGAGCGGCTCGTACACCCGCCGGGTGGCCCTGGTCGGCATCGACGGCGCGGGCAAGTCCTCGGTGCTGGCCGCGCTCCGCGCGCTGGCGGTGCGGACCGACGCCGGTGGGTTCGCGTCGATGACCTGCCCCGATTTCCACGACACCCGCGACGTTCCGCTCGCTGATCTGTCCCGGCAGCTGCGGGCCTTCAGCGTCGGCTGTGACGAGATCGGCGACGTCGCGATGAAGGCCACCGCGATGTACCTGCAGATGACCCTGTTCGGGCCGGTGGAACAGCACTTCCTGCGCACCTGGGAACCGGATGTGCTGGTGTGCGAACGGCATCCGCTGATCGAACTGCTCGTCTACGGTCCGCTGTACGTGGCGCTGGCGGGCACCGACGGGCGCTGCCGCGCGCGACAGGACGAGATCGCGGCGGTGCTCGAACGGCATCGACCGGGCACGTTCGCCGACATCCTCGCGTGGCAGCACGCCCAGGCCGAACGGCTGGGCAGCTCGCCGGACCCGTGGCTGCTGCTGTCGGAGATCGCGGAATTGGTCGGTCGCGACATCGCCGGCGCGGTATCCGGCTTCGGCGAACGGTTCCGCACCACGCTGCCGGACGCGGTGCTGTGGCTCGACGCACCGCCCGGCCAGGCCGCGGCCCGCTGTGCGCGGCGGTCGGCACACGGGCCCGTCGAGGCCCATGAGACCGCCGAGCGGCTGACCACCCTGCGCTCGGGATACGAGCGGGTGCGCGAGACCCTCGCGACCGCGTTCCCGGAAGTGGCGTTTCACCGCATCGACACCGCCGACGACGTCGACCTCGAGGAATCGGTGCGCGCCTGCGTGACGGAAGGGAAGTTGCTCGGATGAGTGCACGTGACGACATCGGCTCGGCGGACCTGGAGGCGCGGGTCCGCGCGATCGTCGGCGAGGTGCTGTGGGTGCCCGCGACCGATCTGGATCCGGCGGCGCCGCTGATCGACTACGGACTCGATTCGCCGACCGCCATCGAACTGACCATTCAGCTCGAACAGGAGTTCTCCGTGAGCATTCCGGAAGACGTCGCCGTCCGGCTGACCACGGTCGCGACGATCGTGCGCTATGTCGAGGACCAGCCATGACCGCGTCATCAGGGACACTGCGCCCGCAACACCCGAGCATCGTGCACGCGCTGCTGTCCGGCGGCGACCGAGGTACGGCGGCGGCGTCGACGGTGATCCTGGCCGAGCGCGCCGCTGCCCGGCACGACGACGAAATCCGCTGGCGCCACGATGATCTGGTGAGCGCTGCGGGCCGCGCCGCGGCGGGACTGGCCGCCGACGGCGTGCGCAGGGGCGACCGCGTGTTGCTGTGCCTGCCCACCTCGGCGGAGTTCGTCACGGCCTTCTTCGGCGCACTGTCGCTCGGCGCGGTGCCCACCGCCATCGCCACGCCGGGCGGCTTCGGGGCCGCCGAAATCTTCCTGGACCGGTTCACCCGGCTGCTGGCCTATCTGGAACCGGCGGCCGTGGTGAGCACTCCGGCGGTGCTCACCACGTTGCCAGTGCCCGCGTCGGTGGCGACAATCGACGCGTCGGCACTGCATGCGCTGGCAGGCACACCGGGCGCTCCCGCGCTCGCGCCCCACTTGCCCGCACCGGAGGATCTGGCGTTCATCCAAGCCACCTCCGGCTCGACCGGCACGCCCAAGGGGGTTCAGGTCACCCACGCGAATCTGGCCGCCAACTGCGAGCAGATCGCCCGCGCCGCCGCGATCGGACCCGGCGACACCTGGGTGGGCTGGCTGCCGCTGCACCACGACATGGGCCTGATCGGCGGGTTTCTCACACCGCTGTTCCGTGGCATCGACGCGGTGCTGATCCCGCCCAACCGGTTTCTGCGCCATCCGGCCGATTGGCTGCGCGCGGTGCACAGGCATCACGGAACTGTCACCGCCGCACCGAATTTCGCCTACGGATACGCCGCCGCCCGCATCGCCGACGGTGAACTCGACGGAGTGGATCTGTCCGCATGGCGGTTCCTGTTCTGCGGCGCCGAACCGATCCATCCGCCCACGGTGCGGCGGTTCGTCGACCGGTTCGGCCGCTGGGGGCTGCCTTCCGACGCGCTCGTACCGTGCTACGGCTTGGCCGAGGCGTCGCTCGCGGTGACGGTGTCCGATCCGCGGGCGCCGATCGCGTTCGACTCGGTCTCCCGGCGCGGACTGGCCGAAGACGGCGTCGCGGTGGATGTCCCGGCCGGTGACGGCGACGCGCTCGACATCGTCGACTGCGGAGCGCCCGTGACGGGCACCGAAGTCCGCGTGGTGGACGAGAACGGAACGCCGTGCGGCGCGAATCTGCTCGGCCGGGTGCAATTCCGTGGGCCGTCCACCACGCCCGGCTACTTCCGGCTGCCCGAAGCCACCGCCGCCACCCGGACGCAGGGCTGGTGGGACACCGGGGACATCGGCTACCTGCGCGACGGGCGGTTGCGGATCACCGGGCGACGCAAAGACCTCATCATCATCCGCGGCGCGAACTACCTGCCCACCGACTTCGAGATCGCCGCCGAGCAGGTGCCGGGAGTGCGGCCGGGCGGCGTGGTCGCGCTGGGACGAACCGATGCCGACGCCGGATCGGAACAGTTGCACCTGATCGTCGAATCCGCCGTGGCGCGGACGGAGCACGACGCGCTGGCCCGTGCGGTACGCGCCGCGGTGAGCAAACGCACCGGCGTGCTGGCGGCCGGTGTGCGGATCGTCGCGCCGCGCAGCATCCCGAAGACCACCAGCGGCAAAGTCCAGCGCGCCGCGGCGCGGCGCCTGCTGGACGGCGACGCGGACGAACTGGTCGGCGCCGTGCGCGGGGGAGACGTGGCGCGGTGACACCGACGACCGGGACCGGCGAGCGCCGCCTCGACGGCCCGTCCACCAGGCATCCCTTGGGCGTCTACGCCCGGTACCGGACCGACCCGCTCGGTCTGTTCTACGAGTCCGCGCTCCACTACGGCAGTGTCCGGCTCCGCCTGGCGCACCAGCACGTGCACCTGTTGGTCGAACCCGAGCACATCGAGCAAGTGCTGGTCAGCCGTGCGGGGCGCTACGAGAAGGGGATCAGCTACCGAAGCCTGAACCATTTGCTCGGTCCCGGCTTGCTGACCAGCGGCGGCGAGCTGTGGAAACGTCAGCGCGCCCTGATCAAACCGGCTTTCACGCGCCGTCATGTGGAGTCCGAGATCCCGCTGATGGTCGAGTGCGGACAGCGGATGCGCACCCGCTTGGACGCCCGCGCCGCCGACGGCGCGGCCTTCGACCTGGTGCCCGAGCTGATGGGATTCGCCGCCGACGTGGTGTGCCGCGCGGTACTCGGCGCGGACTTCGACGGCGTGCTTCCGCAGATCGAAGACGACGTGCGCCAGGGCGTTTCGTGGGTCATGCGGCATATGGCCGCGCCGATCCAGCTGCCGCCGCGCCTCCCGACTCCGGGTAACCGGCGGCTGTGGGAAGTGCGACGCCGGTTGCACCACGTGGTCGACGAGGTGATCGGCAGGCACCGGCGAACCGACGACGACGCCGGGTCACTGCTCGCCCGGCTGCTCACCGCCCGCGACGACGCGGGACACGCGATGGACGACGCGCAGCTGCGGCACGAGGTGCTGACCTTCTTGCTCGCCGGTCACGAAACCACCGGAGCGGCGCTGGCCTGGACGATCTACGAACTGGGCCGCAACCCCGTCGTGCTCGACCGGGTGCGCGCCGAGATCGACGCGCTGCCGGACGCGCCGGACGACCCGGACGCCGTGCGGGCCGCGCTGCCCCGGCTGGAGTACACCGGCCGCGTGATCGATGAGGCGATGCGCCTGCATCCGCCGGCTTGGGCGTTCAGCCGTACCGCGCTCGAGCCGGACCATTTCGACCGGTTCGACCTGCGACCCGGTGCGATCGTCGTGATCAGCCCGTTCGTCAACCATCGCCTGCCGCGGTTCTGGGACGCGCCGCTGACCTTCGATCCCGACCGGTTCACCAAGGAGCGGAACCGGGCGCGCCCGCCGTTCCGGTACTTCCCCTTCGGCTGGGGCGCGCATCTGTGCGTCGGCCAGCAGATGGCGCTGATCGAGATCCGGGTGGGTCTGGCGATGGTGCTGTCGCGCTACGACATCGAATTGGTGAACGGGATGCGGGTGCGCGAGCACCCGGAGATCTCCAACACCCCCGACCCGGTCCTGGTGCGGTTGACCCGGCGCGGGCGCGCCGTCCCGGCGACCCGGACCAGACAGGAGGCCGCACGATGACCAGTGCCACCACCGGCGCGATACTGCGCGCCGAAACCCTCGCGGCGGACCCGGCGGCCGCGGCGCACGCCGGAGCCAAGGCCGCCAACCTCGCCAGACTGCAGGCCGCCGGATATCGCGTGCCGCCGTTCGCCGTGCTGAGCACCGATACGTGCGCGCGGTTGCTGGCTCCGTCCGCCGACGCCATCGCGGGACTGCTCGCCGAACTCGATCCGGACGACCCGGCCGCCTTGCGGTCGGTGTCGTCCCGGATCCGCGCTCTCGTCGAGGGATGCACCCTGCCCGGCGATATCGCCGCCGAACTCGACGCCGTGGTCGCCGAACTGGCCGCCGCCGTTCCGGCCGCCGCGGGCGAGGTGCGCTTCGCCGTGCGATCGTCGGTGCGCGGGGAGGATTCGGCGACCGACTCCTTCGCCGGACAGCTCGACACCGTGCTGAACGTCGGGGCCGCTGATCTGCCCGCCTCGATCGGGACGGTACTCGCCTCCGCGTGGTCGGAGCGCACGCTGTTCTACCGGGCGCGCCGCGGTCTCGACAATGCGCCGGTCGCCTGCGCCGTGGTGGTGCAAGTACTGCTCGACAGCGCCGTCTCGGGGGTGGTGTTCAGCTGCAATCCGCGCAGCGGTGATCCCTCCGAAGCCGTGGTCGCGGCCGCGCTCGGGCTGGGCGAAGGCGTGGTGGCGGGCACGGTGGACTGCGATACCTACTTCGTCGACCGCGGCACCGGCGCCATCACCTCACGAGTGGTCGCCGACAAGCGCAGCCGGGTCGCACCCTCGCCGCACGGCGCGGGGACCACGGTCGAAGAACTCGCCGACCCGCTGACCGTGGCTGCGCTGTCGGACACGGAGATCCAGGAGTTGGCCGAGGTGGCGGGCGCACTCGCGGACCGCTTCGGCGCACCGCAGGATGTCGAGTTCGCCTACACGCCGGACGGGCGGTTGCACCTGTTGCAGGTGAGACCGGTCACCGCGACCGGCGCACGCGAGACGGTATTCGACAACGTCAATGTCGCGGAGTCGTATCCGGGGCTGTCGAGCCCGCTGACGTTCTCGGTGCTGCGTACCGCCTATGAGCGGGTCTTCCGAACGTGTCACCGCGATTTCGGCGCCACCGCGCGGATCGTCGAGCGCAACGCCGCCGATCTGTATCCGTACCTGGTCGGCACCGCGCGCGGCCGGATCTACTACAACATCAGCAACTGGTACCGCCTGTTTCTCGAGATCCCCGGCATGGAATTCGCCATCGAAGGCTGGGAGGCCGCGCTCAATATCGAGAACCGATACCAGCGACCGCCTGCGCCTGCCCGCGGTATCGCCCGGCTGCGCGCGATCGCGCTGCGCCTGCGTGTGTTCGCGATCATCCTGCTCGGCTGGCTGCGGCTGCCACGGCGGCTGCGCGCGTTCTTCACGGCGCTGGCGGCGGCAACCACAGACCTCGAACGCAGGCTGGACGAGGATCGGCCGGAGCGCGACCGCGACGCACACGCGTTGCTGGCGTGGACCGAACGCTTCTTCGACGAACTCGTGCCCGCCTACTCGGTGCAGATCTTCAACGATTTCCTCGCCCAGCAGATGTTCCATGTGGTCGGACTGCAGTTGCGCCGAGCCGGTCTCGCCGAGGAAGCGGCGCTCACCCTGCGCAACGAATTGTTCTGCGGCGAGGACGGTGTCGACAGCGTCGATCCGGTGCGGTCGGCACTGGCACTGACCGCGCGGGTGCGCGGCGACTCGGCGTTGCGTGGGCTGTTCGACGGTCCTTCCACCGCGCGGCAAGTGTGGGCCGCACTGTCGGAAGACCGGTTCGCGACCTTCCGCGCGGCGTGCCTGCGCCACATCGCCGAGTTCGGCGACCGCACGGTGGACGAACTCAAGCTGGAGACCGATCCGCTCGGCGAGCACCCCGAACGACTGGTGCCCATGCTGCGGAATTACCTGCGTGGCGGGCAGAACGCCGATGACATGATCGCGCGTGAGCAGGCGATCCGGCGTGCGGCCGAGCGGACGGCGGCCGAACTGTTCGCAGGTGAAGGCGTGCGGCGGTGGGTTTTCCGGCTCGCGCTCCGGCTCGCCCGCGAACACGTGAAGCAGCGCGAGAACATGCGGCTCGGCCGCAGCCGCGCCTTCGGTCTCCTCAAGCGGGTGTTCCGGGAGTACGGCAGGCGACTGCACGCCGACGGCCTGGTGGGTGATCCGCGCGACGTCTTCTGGCTGACCTACGAGGAGATCGCGGCTCTCACCCGCGGAACGGCGGTGGACACCGACATCACGCGTACCGTCGCCCTCCGCAAGGCGGATTACGACCGCTGGCAGGCTCAGCGCCTGCCCTCCCGCATCGTCACGACCGGGATCGCCGCGTCGGGGATCAGCGATCCGGCACTGGAGCAACCGGGCCCGGACGCTGCCGAGGGAGCGCGCGTACTGCACGGAATCGGTTGCGCCCCAGGTCGTGTCGAGGCTCCCGCGCTGGTCCTGGACACCCCGGATCCGGACGTCGCGATCGATGGGCAGATCCTCGTCGCCGCGACCACCGATCCGGGCTGGGTGTTCCTCATGGTCGCCGCGGGCGGCCTGGTCAGCGAACGAGGCAGCCTGCTCTCCCACACCGCCATCATCGGACGCGAACTCGGTATCCCCACGGTCGTCGGCGTGCCCGGAGTCACCCGCCTGATCGGAAACGGTGACGTCCTGGTGCTGGACGGCCGCGCGGGAACCGTGACCCTCGGGCAGGAGCGACGACCATGACCGCACCGGATCTG
Source organism: Nocardia sp. NPDC051900 (assembly GCF_044452545.1). NCBI lineage: Bacteria > Bacillati > Actinomycetota > Actinomycetes > Mycobacteriales > Nocardiaceae > Nocardia > Nocardia sp. NPDC051900. The sequence goes on from NZ_JBITBU010000009.1 coordinate 313,298, forward strand.
GCCCACGGCGAGAATTTCAGCCTGGAGCACTATCTCGACCCAGCCGCGCACACGTTCGACCAGCGCTTCGCGGAATTCCGGCCCTACGCGCAGCACGCTCGCGGCAGCGGGTTCGTGTTGCGAGAAGTGGCCGGGCCGTCCGGCGCGGTCGTCCCGGTGCGCGATCCGGCGACCGGCGCGACCGACGAGCTGATCATGCTCGGGTCCAACAACTACCTCGGCCTGGGCAACGAGCCGAGCATCGTCGAGGCCGCCATCGCCGCCATTCGCGAATACGGTGTGGGACATGGCGGCCCGCCCTTGCTCAACGGCACCACCACTTTGCACCGGCGGCTCGAGGAACGGCTGGCCGAACTGAAGGGCTGCGAATCGGCCATGGTCTTCTCCTCGGGCTACGCGGCCAATGTCGGCTGGGTGACCGGTCTGCTGCGCAGAGGTGATGTGCTGCTCTACGACGAACAGAACCATGCCAGCCTGTACGACGGCATCCAACTCGGCCGGGTGCGCTCGATGGCCTTCGCGCACAACGATGTACGCCATCTGCGCCACCGGCTGATGCAGATCCGCTGGCGCAATCCAGGGGCGAACGTGGTGGTGGCCGTCGAGGGCGTGTACTCGATGGACGGCGACATCGCACCGCTGCCGGAGATCCGCGCGCTGTGCGACGCCTTCGGCGCGTGGCTGGCGGTGGACGACGCGCACGGCACCGGAGTACTCGGCGCGCGCGGGCACGGCACCGCCGAGCATTTCGGGCTCGGTCCGGGATCGGTGGAGCTGACCATGGGCACGTTCTCGAAGGTCTTCGCGGGCACCGGCGGCTTCGTCACCGGGTCGCGAGACCTGGTGGACACGCTGCGCTTCTTCGCCCGCTCCTACATGTTCTCCGCCGCGCTCGCCCCCTCGGTGGTCGCGGCGGTGCTCGCCGGAATCGAGTTCCTGGCCGCGCATCCCGAACGCGTGGCGCGACTGCACGACAACGTCGGCTACTTCGTGCGCGGGCTGCGCGCGATGGGTTTCGCCGTCGACCCGCAGACCGCGATCATCCCGCTGCTCGTACCACAGCGTCTCGCCGTCGCCGACGTGGTCACCGCTCTGCATCGGGAGGGTGTGTTCGTCAACGGCGTCGAATTCCCGGCCGTGCCCCGCGACCAGCAGCGCCTGCGGATCAGCATGATGGCCACCCTCACCCGCGACCACCTCGACCGCGCACTGGACCGCATCGACACCGTCGCCCGCCGCTTCGGCTTCCATCCCGAACAGGAAGGGATCGCTTGACATGACCGACACCGTGATCGCCGCGGACGGGACCGACGCCGAACGGCTGCTGGTACACGCCGCGCTGGCCGCACCCAGCGGCGAAGAACGCGCGGAACTGGTCGAGCTGGCCCACCGGGTCACCGATTGGGCGGCCTTCTTCGAGTTGGCACAGCTCAACGCGACCGTCCCGCTGGCGCGGCGCTCGCTGATCGCCGCCGAGGTGTACGAGCTGGTGCCGCCCCTGGTCCGGGTGCGGTTCGACGCCGTCACCGAGCGGATCGCGACCGCCAACGACCGCCGCCTGGCCGGGGCGGTGGAGCTGGTGCGGCGGCTCGACGAACGCGGTGTGCGCTGCGTGGTGCTCAAGGGCATGCTCTTCGCCACCGAGATCTACCGCGACCCGCGCTACAAGCGCATGAACGACCTGGACATCCTGCTGGAACCGGACCAGGTCGACACGGCCGTCGAGGTCTACCGTGAACTCGGCCTGTTCGCGACCTCGGAGCTGCTCGGCAAGCCGCCCAAGGCGCGGGCCGAGCGATCCCACCACCTGCCGTCGTTCGTCTCGCGCGACGGCGCGCTCGTGGTTGGCACGCACTGGGGCCTGATCACGCCGCTGGCGCCCTACACGGTCGACTACGCCGCGATATGGAAACGTGTGCGTCCCATCGACTTCCACGGCGTACCCGCGTGGGCGATGGCGCACGAGGACAACCTGCACCATCTGGGCATCCACCTGCCCTACTACAAAACCGGCGTACGCGAACTCGGCGACATCTGGAACCTGGCCCGATACGCGGGCACGGACCTCGACTACGACCTGCTTTCCGCTCAGATCGCGGCGGCGGGCAGCGAGGGCCTGATGTACCACGCCCTCGCCCTCGCGCACCGGCTGGTGCCGAACCCCGACTTCGCGGCGCTGCTGGACCGGATCGCGCCCCGCGTGGACCGATTCACCCGCGCCGACACCGCGCGCAAGGTCGCCGACGTGCACACGTTGCTGCGCAGCCGTTCCACCCACACCTCCCGGATCGAGAAGGCCTACACCGAATTCAATATGACCGCTGACGCGCGGGAGAAGCTGGACGGCTTCGCGCGGCTGTGGTCCGGGCTGCTCCTGGTCCCCGGCGCCGAGGCGGCCAGGATGAGTTCGCTGCGTAATCCGGGCGCGGCGGCCGCCGTCGGGGCCCGCTTGGTCGCGCCCTACCGTCTGACCAGGGTGTTCCAGCGTGACCTCGGCCGGTGGCTGTTCCCCGCCGCGCTGGCCAAGACGGTCTACGACCTCGGCGCGGCATACGCTGGGGAACTCCGGTCCCGCACCGGGCTCGGCGGTGCGCGGCCGCCCGGCATCGACGACTACGCCGCCCGCCTCGGGCTGACCAGAGCGGACCTGCGAGCAGTACTGGACAGCCAGGAATGAGCCCACGGCCGACCGTGCTGTGGGATCTGGACGGCACGTTGATCGGGCAGCGGCGGCGCACCTTCGCGACGCTGATGCCCGCGGGCGCGGCTTGGGTGTTCCGCGATCTCGTCCCACCGCACCGCTTCCTGCCCCTGCTGCGCCGCACGATGGGTGACGTGCGCGCCAACGACAGCGACCACACCAACACGGAGCTGATGGTGCGGCTGCTCGCCCAGCGTCTCGGCACCGGCCGTGACGTGGTCGCGGACCGCCTCACCCGGTTGGCCGAGGTCGAATTCGCGCGGCTGCGCGCGTGTTTCCCGCCGCGCCCGGCGGCGGTGGCGACGGTGCGCGGGCTGGCGGAGGCGGGTGCGCGGCAAGTGGTCGCGACCAACCCGCTGTGGCCGCGCAGCACCGTCGAGGCCAGGATCCGTTGGGGCGGAATCGATCTCGCTTCGTTCGCCTTCGTCACCAGCGGTGACACCATGCACCGCGCCAAGCCGCGGCTCGAGTTCTATCGCGAACTGCTCGACCAGTTGGGCGCGGCCGCGGGTGACTGCGTCATGGTCGGCAACGACCCGGCTCACGACGGTCCCGCCGCGCAACTGGGCATCCCGGTCTTCTTGATCGGCCCGCCCACCACCGGCATACCGCCGGCCGTGGCCCGGACCGGACTGGTCACGGTGGGGGATCACCACGCACTACGCCGATGGCTCGGCATCGAGGAGGATTCGTGCTCGTCGTCCTGAACCCGCGAGCGAACGCGGGTACCGCGCTGCGGCGCTGGGAGCCGGTGGAATCCGCCCTGCGCGACCGTCACCCGCACCTGTCGGTCGAACTGCCCGCCGACGCGGGGCACGCCACCGACGTCGTGCGCGCGGCCGTCACCCGACCCGATCCGCCGCCGGTGCTGGTCGCCGCGGGCGGCGACGGAATGGTCAACCTGGTGCTGAACGCGCTCATGGACCCGGCCACCGACCACCCGCGCGCTCCCGGCTGCGCACTGGGCGCGGTGGGGCTGGGCAGTTCGAACGACTTCCACAAACCGGTGCCCGGCACCGGACGTATCGGCACCGTTCCGGTGCGGGTCGACGCCGCGCGCGCCGAATTCGTCGACGTGGGCAAGGCCTGCGTGCTGCTGGCCGACGGCACGCGCGCGGTGCGCTATTTCCTGCTCAACGCCAGCATGGGGCTGGTCGCCGCGGGCAATCATTCCTTCAACCACGCCACCGGGGTGGTCGGCTGGCTCAAGTCGCGCAGCGTGGAGGCCGCCATCATCGCCACCGCACTGGCCACCCTTGCCACCCATCGGCCGCTGCCCGTCGCCGTTCGTGGCGGCGACTGGAGCCACGCGGCCCCGATCACCAACATCGGCGTGCTCAAGAGCGTGCACTTCGCCGGCGGCATGCGCTACGACACGGCGGTCACCCGCGCCGACGGCCGGTTCGATGTGAACATCTGGGCCGAGGCGGGGAAGCTCAGGACGCTCGGCTTGGTCGCGGGACTGTACGCGGGCCGATTCCGGCGGTCGCCGCTGGCGATATGCCATCGGGATTCGGTCGTGGAGCTGCGGCCGGATCGTCCGGCGCCGCTGGAGTTGGACGGCGAGGTCACGATGGTGGAGTCGGCGCGGCTGGAGGTTCTGCCGCGGGTACTGAAGGTGTGTGCCGCGTGACGGTGGTGCTCGTCACCGGAGCGGCCAACGGCATGGGCGCGGCCACCATGGAACGCCTTGCGGCGCTGGGGTACACGGTCGAGGGATGCGACCGGGTCGCCGCGTCCGGAATCGCCCGGGTCGACGTGCGCGACGAAGAGGCGGTGAACCGCTGGGTTCGCGACGTGCACGCCAGGCACGGCAGCATCCATGCGGTCGTCACCTTCGCGGCGTACGGCGTCGTCGGCGCGGTCGAGGAGACCACGCCCGCGGAGGCCGCGGCGCTCTATGACACCAACGTCCTCGGCACGCACCGAGTACTGCGCGCGGTGCTGCCGTTGCTGCGCGCCCGAGGCGCAGGCCGCGTGATCGTCGTGAGTTCGGGAGCGGGCGCCGTCGCCGAGCCATACGGCGGTTGGTACTCGGCTACGAAGGCCGCCGTCGAGCGGATCGGCGAGGCTGCGCGCATGGAGGCCGCCGGGTCGGGCATCCAGGTGTCGGTGCTCATCCCGGGATGGACGGTCACCCCGATCATCGACACGGCGCGACACGTGTCGAGCCCGATCTCCGCCTACGACCACGACCGCGCCGCCGTTCTGGACCTCGTACGCGGCTACTTGGCCGCGGGACAGCCCGCCGCCGCGGTGGCCGACAAGGTCGCGATGATCCTGGCCTCGGACCGGCCACGGCAGACCTACCTGTGCGGCCGCGACGTCCGCTTGTCCTTCTGGACCCGCAGGCTGCTCCCGAGCCGGGTATACGAGCGAATGGTGCGCCGATACTACGGTTTCCGGCCGGAGCCTGCCCGCCCGCTGCCGAACGCCCTGCTCGGCGAGCTGCGGGCCACCACTGGTCTGCGGTCACCGACTAACGGCTGACCAGGGCTTTTCCGCTGCTGCTCTGCCACTACAAGCGGGCCACCGCCCTCTGCCACCGCGACGGAGTCAAAGACACACCCAGCCTCGACCACTGCGTCCCTGGTTGCGGCAACGCTATACGCACCGATCAGCACGCTACCCAGCTCCGCGAGCGCGCCACCGCCATGGACATCCGGGCCGCCCGGGTTCCCGGCCCACTCGGCGACCGGCTACGCGCCAACGCCAACAAGCTTCGAGGCTACGCCGACAGCCATGACCGCACCCGCATCACCGTGACCAAGGATGCCCGATGAAAACCGACGAGCGCGACCAGATCCGCGCCGCGATGGAGATCGCGTCCACCCTCGCAGCGAGCGATCCGCCATGCCTGGCTCACCGACCAGATCCGGGCCGTGCACGCCGCCTCCCGCGGCACCTACGGCGCCCCGCGGGTGCACGCCGAACTCACCCTCGGTCTCGGTATCGGTGTCGGATACAACCAGGTCGAGCTGTTGATGGCGCGTGCCGGGATCAAGGGCCTGCCCGGCGTCAAGCGCGCACGCCCACGGCATCAGACCCCGACCGCCGGTGACCTGGTCAACCGGGCGTTCACCCGATCACGACCGAACCAGTTGTGGGTCACCGACATCACCGAGCGCTACACCTGGGAAGGCAAGGTCTACTGCGCGGTCGTGCTCGACACCATTCCCGGCGGGTGGTCGGCTGGTCGATCGACTCGACCCAGACCGCGGCGCTGGTCACCAACGCGCTCGGGATGGCGATCTCGAACCGATCGCCGGCATCCGGCACGATCATTCACTCCGACCACGGCGTTCAATTCACCTCGTGGGCCTTCACCGACCGCGCCCGCAAGTCGGGGCCGGTGCCCTCGATGGGCTCGATCGGCGATTGCTACGACAACGCCATCTTCGACTACCTCGAGATCTTCCACAACCGACGCCGCCGTCACTCAGCCCTCGGTATGCGGACACCGATCGAGTACGAAATGATGCAACCGTCCATCCAACTCGTGGCCTGAAGTCCAGCATCTCGACTCCACGAAACAGGGGGAACATCACGGTTTCTCCGACACCACACTGTTCACGGGTTTGGCTGTGCAACTGGGCTGGTTCACCGCGAGCGTGCTGGTCGGACTGGTCGCTTTCCATCTGCGCACCCGATCGGCGCTCGGTCCCACGATGGTGATCGACGTGCCCGGACAGTCGGCGAAGCATTGACCGGTGTCCCGCACCACCTCTGGGGAGTCGTGCGGGACAACCGGTTTCGCCGGCAACGGGAGATTTACACCGCGGTACGCGCCGGGTCGGTGGCCGGGCAGTGGTAGAGCCCACCGCGCAAGCGTTCCAAGTCCGGCGCTGCGGAAGTGGAGGCCGGGGTTTACCGGCGGCGTCGATCGGGGAGGTATTCACCCCAATACATGCACCGACCGACAAAGGCGAAATTTATCAAAAATGGCTGATATCAACAACTTTCGCAAAAGATTTGTGTCAAACTTCGGTGATCGCTGGTGTTGTAGATGGTCGATGTAGTCAGTCAGGAGTGCCCCGTGCCACGTGAAATAGATTTGGCTGTCTTCCCGCATCTGGAGGCGGATTTGGACCGCGTCCGCGACGTTCTCGGCCTCGTGCAGTTGCCGGGCAGGCCTGAGCTGGCCGTACTCACCGACGAAGGGCCGGACAGCTCTCGGCGCCTGGTGCGTCCTACTTTGACGTTGTTGTCGTACTACCTGCTCACCGATCCCGCCGTCCCGGCCGATGACCGGGTGGTGCGCGCCGCGGCTGCCGTGGAGTTGCTGCACCTGGGTTCGCTCTACCACGACGACGTCATCGATCACGCGTATGAGCGCCGAGGCCATCCCAGTGCCAACGCGGTGTGGGGTTCGCATCTCGTTGTATTGGGTGGGGACTCCGCGATATTCGCGAGCGGGCGCATGTTGGCCGAACTCGGCCAGCGTGAAGCTCTCGCGGGTATGAGCACGGGTGATCGGATGTGCGCGGGCATGGTGATCGAGGCCACCGACCAGCATGTGGCCTCTCGCAGTGAGCAGTCCTACCTGGACGCGATCGACGGCAAAACAGCGGCGCTGCTGTCGCTGGCATGCCGAGTGGGCGCGATGCAGGCCGGGCGCCCCGAGGATGAGGAAGAGGCGCTGGCCGAGTTCGGCCGACACTTCGGGTTGGCCTACCAGCTGCGTGATGACATCCTCGATTTGACCTCGACCGCCGAAGAAATGGGCAAGCCCGTCAACGCGGATCTGCCCGAGGGCATCTACACACTTCCCGTAATCCGCGCCGCTGCCCGCGACCAGGGCCTTGCCCGACTGCTGGGCAGAGCGATGACGGGTGAGGAAGCCACCCGCGTCCGGAAGATCGTCATCGCTTCCGGTGCCGTGGACGAAGCACAAGCGGTGGCCGAGGAATTCATGGACCGGGCTGTCGGTCAGCTCGCCGCTGTGGCCGCTGACCCGCGCGCTCGCGAGATGATGGCTGCTTATGCTCGGTCCGCACTCGATCGGCGAGCTCCGCTGCCCGCGGTCTCCCCGCTCTCGACGCAGGCACCCCCGGTCCACCGTGGGGAGGGGTTCTCGCCGGAGGTCGCTCGAGGGGTGAAAAGTTGGCTGGTGGATACCGGCCTCGCCGCCTCCCCGGCCGAGTTGGACCATCGCCGGTGGGCAGGATCGTTCCAGCTGCTGGAACACCTGTTTCCAGTCATGGCCCCCGAGGGGGCGAACCATGAACAGAGCGCCGCCTGCCTGGGCATACTGTGCTTTCTGTGGGATGACCTGTTCGAGGATCCGCAGCTGACCGACCCCGAAGCCATCACCGCGCTGAGGCGTGGCATGGTGGCAACGCTGCGCCAGGACCCGGAGAAACCGTGGAGCTCCGGCGCTCTCTCGACGGCCTGGGCGAGTTTGTGGCCACACCTGCGTGAGGGCCGCAGCACCCGCTGGCAGGAGAAGTTCCTCGACGACATCGAGGCGTGGTACGAAGCCGCCGAACGCGAAACACACCATCGCCTCAACGGCTACATCCCCTCCACTACCGACTACCTGCCACTGCGAAGGGCGACCAGCGGATTCGAGACCGCCATCGCCATATTGGAGATAGTCAACGACCAGGAAATCCCACCGACAGTCCGCAGCCACCATGCGATCCGCCGTCTCGAAGAACTCGCCTTCTTTGTGGCCTTCGTAAAGAACGACCTGGTGGGAATCGATCAGGACGAGGCAGACCAAGTCCCCTACAACCTGGTCAGAGCCATCCGTCACGAGACCGGCTGCACCCGCGAAGAAGCCATCGAGCAGGTGCGGCGCCAGTTGACCGAGCAACGCGCCCAACTCGACGCGGCGGCCCGCTACATCCCCAAGCTCTTCCGGTTCCTTCCCGGCCATTCCGGCCTGGGGAAGAAATACGAGTCGATCTACGGAAGCGTGACGAACATGGCGCGGCGGGTACCCGATAGCGATCGGCACGCGCAATCGTCCGGTTCCCAAGCGCCGGAGCCGGACTTCGAACGCTTGCGCCGTGAGATGTACTACTACCCGGCCGCCGAACCCGCTTCTACCGCACCGTAAGTCCCCAGAGCCGGCAAAGTCGGGTGTCCCGCGCGATCCACCAGTGGTGATCGCGTGGGACGCCCTCTCAGCGCTTGCCGGAGCGGGCGCGCAGGTGAAAGCGACCAGTCCGACGGGGACGCTCACGGTGAACCAGGCTGGATTCGACGATAAAAGGGGTCGCCGTAGTACTCGCCGAACAGCGGGGCGGATATGGGAATAGCCGCAGCTGAGGACGCTGTCGGTGGCGACGTCCGGATCCAAGACCTGCATTCCGCACCCGCAGGGTCAGGAAGCGGGAACTCATGGCGGCGGCCGGGTTGTCCGGGCCGGTGCGGGTGCCGTGGCGCCAGATGACGTGGCGCAGCAGGGGTTCTCCGGTGTCCAGGACGAGTTGTTTGACCGTGGAATGTGGTGTGCGGTAACGCGGTTGGGGCGTCGGCCGCGGCCGGACCGTTCCGGTGTCTCGGGCACAGCGTCTGCGGGGCGCACCGTGATGGTCGCGGGCACGCCGACGACATAGGGCAGGTCACGGTTGGTGAGCCCTTGGCGGAATTCGGCGGTCTGTCCGTAGCCGGCGTCGGCGACGATCAGCGGCGGCGCGGCGAGGTGGTGACGAACTGCTGCAGACGCTGATGATCCACATCGAGACGCTTCGCCATCGGCTGCATCGACTTACGCCGCCCGTCCAGCATCAACCCACCCGCATACACCCCTGCTGTGGCAACCCGTCTTTGCGTCCCAGCGACGAGAACACCTCACCGAGGCCGGCCTGACCGAACTCGACCCGTTCCTGCGCGGTCTCGACCAGGACCACGACGCGGCGGTCGCCGGCCTGACCGTGGGCTACAGCAACTGCCCGATCGAGGGCGTGAACGCGAAGACGAAGCTGATCAAGCGACAAATGTATGGCCGGGCCAGCTGGGTCACCCCCGGCCCTTCCGCCGCGGCGCGGGCATCGCGATCGACCACGCCCGCAGGACGCGCCGTCCGCCAAGTCGGTAGCACCAAAGGCATCGCCCGGAACTCGTCCCCGACCTGCCGAGGAGCGGTGGCCGGTCAGTCACCGTAATGATCGTGTGTCTCGAACTCGCCGAAGTCGTCCTGTAGCCAGCCCAGGTCGCGCCAGGTCCCCGTGCCGTCGAGAGGGCCCGCGTAAACGATCTCCAGGTAGCTGCCAGACTGGTCGTCGAGCCGCAGGCGGCGGCCTCGGCTGTACAGGAACACCGACACGCTGATGTCCGGCTGTCCGTCGATGTACTGCATGCCGAGTACTCCCTCCCACGACACCTGGAGGGACGGACCGGACGGCTCAGGACCTCGGACGAGACAGGAGAACCCGTCCTCGGCCTCGCTCGCGTCGACTACGGTCACCTGCTCACCGAGGTGAGTGGCGAGGCTGGCGGCGAGGATGTCGATCGTGGACCTCCACCGGTTGGATAATGGGTTGGCCTCGAGGCCATTCTCGACCGTCATGGCCAATCGGTCCTTTCCCGCGCTCTCAGTGCGGCGGTGTGGCGCTGGTTGCTGCATCCGGGCAGCGGCTTCGTCGATCAGGTCCTGCGCTCGGACCGAAATTGAGACAGAGCCGGATGGCTGGACAGACCCAGTATCAGCTCCTTCGGCACCGCATCCTGCTCGCATAGCCCGGCACCACCGGAAGTGAGCCAGAGCCGTTTACCCGACACTCCCGCGCATCGACGGCGTGGAATCCAAGTGCGCTGGCTGGCGCGGTTCATGCACAGTGACTTCTGCTGTTCGGCCGGTGCCAGTGTCCGTTGCCATTTGATGTGACGCAGAAGATGGGTCGTGAGCGGCCGTGCGCCAAGTATGGAGGGGTGTCGGCCCGACATTTTGCCGAGGACCGTGCGGGAACTGGATCAAGGCCGGGTGCAGGCGTGGTCGCGATTGAATGAGCCGGCGCTTCCGGTGCCGGTGGGGAGGTTGCGGGTGGCGTCTGCGTATGCCTCCCCTGGGGTCGACCCTTTACCGAAGCCCACGATCGGGAACCCTGCGACGATCGCGAGCGGACTCGTCACGACTGCACCGCAGCCGTTCGCGAACGTCACCATCATCCGGCAGTCGATGATGCCTTGACCCTTGCACGCTCGGTCGGCGGCTTGAATGGCGTCGGCTTCCGTCGGGTGGTTGACCGAAAACGCGTAGACATTGCCCCACACGCTGAGGGAAACGGCGCCCCAGTTGACCGGGTCGGCGGCGGCGGGCGGTGCCGCGAGGACGGCAGCGGCGCTCACCGAGAGCGCGGCGGCCGCAAAGAACTTGTTGAGCATGTGGTGTGTGCTTCCTCTGCGCGCCGACTAGGTGCGGCGATCGCATGGAAGATACCGCAGCGCATGGACGCGGGGTCGCCCCAAAAGTCTTGGGGTCACGGCAAAGACCGTCACGAACTGCGGCGTTCGCGAGGGCTGAGATCGATGGGGCTCGCGCGCCACTGATGGCCCGTGCAGGCCGCGGCCGCCACGCTGACCGATTCACCGACAAACGGCGCCAGAATTGACCAGCACAACCATGATGAGTGTTCGCCGTAGCCGTTGCACGACAGAGGCGCCGGATGCTCACGCTGTGATGAGCAACCCGAGACTTTTGGGGTTGTGCTGTTCGTGAGCTTTGCAGCGGAAGGCGGGAGCAGTCGCTAGAAGCGCAGTTCTCGTATCGTGTTGGGGTCGATTCCGTGGCGTGCGTAGATCTTGATCGTGTTTTCGCCGGTGAGGTCTGCTTCGGTATAGCCGAGGTGTGCCGGGGTCGGACCACGACCACGGCGACGGCGTCCGGGCGGTGCTGGGCGCACCAGCGGCGGGTGCGGGCAAGAATCGAACTGGTGGCCAGGTACTGGCGGGTCCTGTCCAGGTCTTCGTGGCGGATGCGTTCCACTCCGACATACCCGTCCGGCCCGGACGCCGGTTCCCGCAATGCCATCACCACCAGTGACCGGTGTGGCGGTTCCGGCAACCTGGCCAACGCCTCGGCGATGGATCGGCCGGGATCATCAACAAGCGACACGACAAGCCTCCTCGATCACTAGGGCAGGGGCGTGCCTCGCCCACAGCGGGTGAGACGCAGCGAGGAACGGGCGCGCACAGAGCGGCGCGGGTCGCGCGACGGTGGCTGAATCACCAGAGAGCGCGGGGCGGGGCCGGTGGACGTGCCCTGGAGGGGGACGGGCGCATCCACCATCGCGCCTCGGCGCCGGGTGAAACAGCGGGCAACAGCCCACGCGGGCAGCATCGAGCTCGACCGACGGAAAAGCGAAAGTGACTATCCCCTCGGGGAACCCGAACCCCTGCAGGCAGCCTAGCGCGCTTTGGACGAGGCAGCCGGACATCGGCCACCGCCAGCCGCGGGCTGAGGCGCGGAATCTCCGCGCGAACTGCTACGTACGGCAGCGAGGCGACTCTGCATCGACGATCGTCTGCGGGCGGGGGGTTTCGGCGCACCGACTCGGCTGGTTCAGTGCGGACCGGTGGATGCGATGCGCATGAGCACCTGGTTGATGGGGTGGTGACGCCGTCACCACTTCGCTGGTGACGCCGCCATCACCGCCGCAGTCGAAACTGCTCTGAACTGCGGTTTTGACGCCGTCACCAGAATCCCTTTACCTTCTGTACTGAAATTCACCGATGCGTTGTGAACCTACAGGTGAGAAGTAGGTCAGGTGTCATCGACAGGTCGCTGACCAGGGCTTTTCCGGGCGGCCGGGCGGAGGGATCGACACCCCGCCCGGACCGCATAGGAGTTGTACCAGCTTCCGGCTGGCGAATCGGGGATTTCCGGTCGTCTCACTAGAATGGGGCGACCGTATTCGTCGCTTCCGGGAGCCAGCCGTGACCATCCAGCCCGTTCGCCTGTTCGGCGATCCCATCTTGCGTGCCCGCGCCGCGGAGGTCACCGCGTTCGATCGTGATCTGCGGCAGCTGGTGACCGACCTGACCGAGACGATGCACGACGACGGCGGTGTCGGGATGGCCGCGCCGCAGATCGGGGTCGGGCTGCGCGTGTTCGTCTACGACACGGGCGACGCCGCGGGGCATCTGGTCAACCCGCGGTGGGAGGTCGTCGGCGACGAGGAGCAGGTGGGGCCGGAAGGCTGCCTGTCGATTCCCGGCGTGCGCTACGACACGCGCCGGGCCCTGCGGGTGCGGGCAACCGGTGTGGACGCCGACGGCGCACCGGTCACGTTCGAAGCCGAAGGGTTGCTGGCGCGGTGCGTGCAGCACGAGACCGACCACCTCGACGGCGTGCTGTTCATCGACCGTCTCGACCCGGCCCAGCGCAAGGAGGCGATGCGGGTGATCCGCGAATCCGATTGGTTCGCGGCGGGCTCGACGGTGCGCCCGGCCCGTTCGATGAGCGGTGCGGGTCGGCCCAACCCGTTCGGAGCGGGCCGCTGATGCGCGTCGTCTTCGCGGGCACCCCGGAACCGGCGGTTCCGTCGCTGCGGCGTCTGCTGGAATCGGCGCGCCATGAGGTCGTCGCCGTGGTGACGCGGCCGGACGCGGTCGCGGGGCGCGGCCGGAAGGTGACCAGGTCGCCGGTCGGTCTGCTGGCCGACGAACACGGCATCCCGGTGTTCACCCCGCGGCGGCCGTCGGAGCCGGAATTCGTCGCGCGGCTCACCGAATTGGCGCCGGACTGCTGTCCCGTCGTCGCCTACGGCGCGCTGCTACCCCAGCAGGTGCTCGACATCCCGCGCTTCGGCTGGATCAACCTGCATTTCTCGCTGCTGCCCGCGTGGCGCGGCGCGGCGCCGGTGCAGGCCGCGATCGATGCGGGCGACGAGATCACCGGCGCCTCCACCTTCCAGATCGAGGCCGGACTGGACACCGGCCCGGTCTTCGGCATGGTGACCGAGAAGATCACCGTCACCGACACCGCGGGCACTCTCCTGGAGCGGCTGGCCGACAGCGGCTCGCGCCTGCTGGAAGCGACGCTCGACGGAGTGGAGGACGGGAGCTTGCAAGCGGTCCCGCAGTCCACCGACGGTGTCTCGTACGCGCCGAAGGTCGGCGTCGAGGTCGGGCACGTGCGCTGGGATCTGCCCGCGCTGGCCATCAGCAGGCGGATCCGCGCGGTCACCCCCGCGCCGGGGGCGTGGACCGAGGTCGGCGGCACCCGGTTGAAGCTGGGGCCGGTCGAGTTGGTCGAGGAGGAATTGCCGGAGCGGGTGATCGAGGTCCGCAAGTCCGGTGTGTTCGTCGGCACCGCGACCACCGCGGTGCGGCTCGACCAGGTGCAGCCGCAGGGCAAGCGCATGATGGCCGCGCTCGACTGGGCGCGCGGCGCCCGCCTGCAGCCGGGCGCGGTGGTCGAATGACGCGCGGCAATCGGCCCGGCGACGGCAACGCACGCGACCGGCGGCGCGACGAACGAGAGTCCGCGCCGAATCGTTCCGGCGAGGCAGGCCGGGCACGCGCGCAGGGCGGCGGGAAGCAGCAGGATCGCGACGCGGCGGACAGGTCACGGGCGACCGGTCGGCGTTCCGGCGGTGGGCGCGCCGAGACGGGCGGCCGTGATCGCGACGAACGGCGCGGCTCCACCGGACGACGCTCGGCGGCGGGCCGATCGGACCGTTCCACCGGCGGGCGCCCGGCTTCGCAAACCGCGCCGCGCCAAGGGGCCAAAGCCGCCGGACGACCGCATCGAAGGGAATCCGCCGACCCGCCGCGGTCGGTCGCCAGGGATGTGCTGCGGGCGGTCCGTGAGCGCGATGCCTACGCCAATCTCGTTCTGCCCGCGCTGCTGCGAGAACGGGGATTGTCGGGTCGGGACGCCGCACTGGCCACCGAACTCGCCTACGGCGCGTGCCGGTCGCTGGGGCTGCTGGACGCGGTGATCGCCGAAGGCGCGGGCAGGCCGATCGAGGAGATCGACGGACCCTTGCTGGACGTGCTCCGGCTCGGCGTCTACCAGTTGCTGCGCACCCGGATCGGCGCGCACGCCGCCGTGGACACCTCCGTCGCGCTGACGCGCGCCGAATTCGGTGCGGGCAAAGCAGGTTTCGTCAATGCGGTGCTCCGGCGCGCGGGGGAGAAGACCCCCGAGCAATGGGTCGACGCGCTCGCGCCCGCCGACCCCCTCGGCCGGTTGGCGTTCGAGTACGCCCATCCGGTCTGGATCGCGCAGGCGTTCGCCGACGCGCTGGGCGCGCGAGCGGCGGAACTGCGCGACGTGCTCGCCGCCGACGACGCCCGCCCGCTGGTGCACCTGGTGGCCCGTCCCGGCGACATCACCGCGGAGGAACTCGCGCTGGTCACCGGCGGCGAGGAGGGCCGCTGGTCGCCGTACGCGGTCTATCTGGACGGCGGCGATCCCGGCAAGCTGGAGCCGGTCCGCGAGGGCATGGCGGCAGTGCAGGACGAAGGCAGCCAACTGGTGGCGCTGGCGTTGACCAGGGCGGCGCTCGACGGCCCGGACACCGGTCGCTGGCTCGACCTGTGCGCGGGACCGGGCGGCAAGGCCGCGCTGCTGGGGGCGATCGCCGCGATCGACGGCTTCCGGGTGGACGCGGTCGAGCCCGCCGCGCACCGCGCCGAGCTGGTCCGCAAAGCCGTGCACGACCTGCCGGTGGACGTGCACGTCGCCGACGGCCGCGCCAGCGGACTGACCCCGGGCTACGACCGCATCCTGGTCGACGCCCCCTGCACCGGCCTCGGAGCGCTGCGCCGCAGACCTGAGGCGCGCTGGCGGCGCACCCCGGCGGACGTCCGGGAACTGGTGGTGTTGCAGCGCGAATTGCTCACCGCCGCATGGGATCTGCTGCGCCCCGGCGGGGTCGTGGTGTACTCGACCTGCTCGCCGCATCTGCCGGAGACGGTGTCCATCGTCGCCGATGCCGTGCGCCGCCTCGGCGCCGAGCAGCTCGACACCCGCGAACTGCTGCCCGGCGTCACCGATGTCGGCGACGGGCCGGGGGCACAGTTGTGGCCGCACCGGCACGGTACCGACGCCATGTTCGTGGCGGCGCTGCGCAAGCCGCGCTGAGCGCGGTCATTCCCGGCTGGATTGCTCCCGCAAGCGGGCGAGGGTCTTGGCGAGGATGCGCGAGACGTGCATCTGGGAGATGCCCATCTGCTGCGCGATCTGCGTCTGGGTCATCGATTCGAAGAACCGCATGGTGAGGATGCGTCGTTCCCGCTCCGGCAACCCGGCCAGCAGCGGACGGATCGCGACGTACTCCTCGACCCGATCGAACTGGGACTCCTCCTCGCCGAGGGTGTCCAGGAGCGAGGCGTCGGTGTCGCGGCCGAGCGTGGCCGCGTCGATCGAACTCGGCTGGTAGGCGTTGCCCGCGATGACCGCCTGGGTCACCTCGTCCGGGTCGACGTCCAGCTCGGCGGCGATCTCCTTCGCCGTCGGCGAGCGGCCGAGAGTCTGGGAGAGACTGTCGATCGCCGCGCCGATGCGTAGGTGAGTCTCCTTGACACGCCGCGGCACTCGCATCGCCCAGGTGTTGTCGCGGAAATACCGGCGGACCTCACCCATGATGGTCGGCACCGCGAAAGACAGGAAGTTGGAGCCGCGCTCGACGTCGAAACGGTCCACCGCGTGCACCAACCCCACCCGCGCGACCTGGGTCAGGTCGTCGAACGGCTCACCGCGCCCGCTGAACTTCCTGGCGATGTGGTCGGCGAGCGGAATGCAGCGGCTGATCAGTTCCGCGCGCAGCGCGCTGTGCCGCGCGGTCCCCGCCTCACTGGAGGCGAGCTGCTCGAAGAGCAATCCGACGTCGTCGTAACCGGGAACCGCGCCCGCCGCCTCCAGGGTCTCCTCGGCATCGGTCTCGTCCTCGGTGGTCAGCGTGTCGGCGTCGTCGTCGCGCTGGGAGTCGTACACGGTGTCTTCGTCCGCCACTACGCCTTCCCCCGGACCCGACGGAACTCGACCGTCGTCGGATATCCGGAGACCGTCGCGTCGAACGAATCCTGGGTCGCCTCCACCGAGTCGGTGAGGGTGCGCAGTACGTGCCAGCCGAAGCTGCGCTGATCGGGCAGCCCCGGCTTCTCCGCCAGGCCGTCGACCCGGACGAGCAACACGGTGTCGCCGACGGTGAAACGGCAGTTCAGGCTCGATTCCGGGGCGGCGACCGCGATCAGGGTCGAGCAGACCTCGTCGACGGCCAGCCGGATATCGGCCACCTCGTCCAGTGTGAAATCGCTGAGTAGGACGAGTGTTTCGGCGAGCCCACGCACGATGGGCAGTTGTGTCACCGACGCCGCCACCCGAATCTCCACCGGGGTGCTGTAGAGCCCCTGTTCCGCCGAAATATTGATCACCCTATGCAGGCTACCCACTCCCGCGCTGGACAACCCTGGGTACCGTTAGACTCCGGCGTTGTGTCCAACCCGATTCACCCGCGTCCGGCCGCTCCGATGATCGCCCCCTCCATCCTGTCCGCAGACTTCGCGCACCTCGCGGACGAAGCGGCGGCCGTCGCAGGCGCCGACTGGCTGCACGTGGACGTGATGGACGCGCACTTCGTGCCGAATCTCACGCTCGGCCTCCCGGTGGTGGAGAGCCTGCTGAAGGCGACCGAGATCCCCCTCGACTGCCACCTGATGATCGAGAATCCGGGCCGCTGGGCGCCGCCGTACGCCGAGGCGGGCGCGCACAACGTGACCTTCCACGCGGAGGCGACCGACGATCCGATCGCGGTGGCCCGCGACATCCGCGCCGCGGGCGCCAAGGCGGGGCTCTCGGTGAAGCCGGGCACGCCGATCGAGCCGTACCTGGAGATCCTGCGCGAATTCGACACGCTGCTGGTGATGAGCGTGGAACCCGGCTTCGGCGGGCAGTCGTTCATTCCGGAGGTGCTGCAGAAGGCGCGCGTCGTGCGGAACCTGGTCGATGCCGGTGAGCTGCGGCTGCTGGTCGAGATCGACGGCGGGATCAACGCCGACACCATCGAGGCGGCCGCGGAGGCGGGTGTGGACTGCTTCGTCGCCGGTTCCGCGGTCTACAGCACCGCCGACCCCGCGGCCACCGTGGAGAAGCTGCGCGGCCAGGCGGCCTCGGCGTGGGCCCGCTGAACGGTGCTAGCCGGTCCGCGTTCCACGCGCGGCGACCGCGCGGATCGTCTCGATCACCGCGCTGATCGGCGGGCGGCGGGCGCCGGCCTCCGGTGACCGGATCCACACGCGATACCCGGTGCGCTCGTCGTCCGGTGAGGGCAGCACCACTTGGCTGCCCGTGCAGGCCACCGCGGCGTAGAGACGGAACAATTCGGCCGAGACCGCCGGGCTGACGGCGTCCGGCCCGGCGGGGCCGGTGAGGAACGTCCAATGCTTGGCTCGCGGATGGTCGACCACCGGCCCGGCGATTCCGTCTTGGGCGAGTCGCCGTAGCACCTGCTCGCCGAGTTCGGCGGGCATGGTGACGGCGCCGTAGTCGACGCCGATGTGCAGGAGAATGCGGTGCGAACCGGGATCCATCGATGCGGGCAGCTGGAATTCGCGCCGATACCGTGAGCAGCGAACTTCCGGCGTCGAATCGAGAAATGTGGTCACACTGCGCCCCCAGCTGCGTTCGACCCAATTTGTCCCACTGTGTTCTCCGGCTTTCTCGAGGAGTGAACATCGTGTGGCAGGCTTCCCGCTTGTCGGGCATGTTCCCTGGTAGATCGTGTCACTGGACTGCATGGTCGGGAAAGTTGAACGCGAGAAGTCAGCCGCGTAACGATATCGCCTCCCGCGCCGTCCGAGCGCGGAATCTGCGTTATAACCGTGTTTCGTTCGGGTATCGAGAATGAATCCGCAATCTCTCTGTGGGGTAAATTAATTCGTGCGGTACGTCAAATGTCGCAGAATAATAATGGATATGTCGTCCGTCCGGGTGATCACGGCGGGTGTGGACATATTTCGTTCCATTTTCGATGGGACCGGCCGGTTCCGCCCGCCTCGGCCCGCCCTGCGGTCGGTTCCGGCGCGTCGCCCGGTCCGGCCTCGGCGGGCGCGGAACGCGGCTGTCTACGGCGACCCCGCGTCACTAGGCTGAGGAGGTGCGGGAATAGCGGCCGGGTCCCGCGCTGTTCCGCAACCGGAAGACAACGACGCGACAGGAGTCACAGCACATGTTCACAGGCATCGTCGAGGAACTCGGCGAGATCGTCGCCAGCGAGCAGCTGACCGACGCCGCGCGGCTGACGATCAAGGGCGAGCTGGTGACCTCCGATGCCGGGCACGGTGATTCGATCGCCGTGAACGGAGTGTGCCTGACCGTCGTGGAGGTGGTCGGCGGCGACTCGTTCACCGTCGACGTCATGGCGGAGACGCTCAATCGCTCCAGCATCGGCAAACTGGACGTCGGCGCCAAGGTGAATCTCGAGCGCGCCGCCGCTCTGAACAGCAGGCTCGGCGGCCACTTGGTCCAAGGCCACGTCGATGGCACCGGCACCGTGCTCTCGCGCACTCCGTCGGACAACTGGGACGTGGTGCGGATCTCGCTGCCCGAGAACATCGCCCGCTACGTCGTGGAGAAGGGGTCGATCACCGTGGACGGCATCTCGCTCACCGTCTCCGGCCTCGGCGTCTCCGACGAGCCCGCCGAGACCGGCAGCGGCGACTGGTTCGAGGTCTCCCTCATCCCCACCACGCTCTCCCTGACCAACCTCGGCTTCGCCACCGTCGGCACCACCGTCAACCTGGAAGTCGACGTGATCGCCAAGTACGTCGAACGCCTCCAGCAGCGCGGCTGACAGTGGCCGCCCCGCTCGTCCCCGCCCGCCCAAGAGGCTGCGCGGCGGAGATCGCGTTCCTGACAGAGCTGCCGCGACGCCGTCATACGAGCTGCCACCCCCACGGGGAGTCACGGTGACCGCCGACCGCGCGAGTTCGGTGAGCATCGTCTCGACCGGTCGGATCGGTATCACTCCGGCAGGCCAGCGAATCGGCATCGCTACGGGCTCCGAGCGAGGCGAGACAGATCAGGCCCAGCCTGCGCCCGAGCGGGCATCCGAGACACCCTCCCATCTGCCAACCGGCAGGCGCGGATGGCCGCTACGAGCTCAGACCTCGAGACGCCGTGGCAGCCGACGGTTTTCATGCCGGGCGGCGGGCCGCGGCGAACATACGGGTCGGTTGATCCCAGCACCGAGCGCCCAGCGCACCTCGACCACGACTTTCGAGCGAAGCGAGACCGAGCATGCGCAGTTCGCGGCCCGGCTCGCGTCCGAGCGGCCGCCGCGTCCGCGACGAAGTCGCCAGCGGCGGTCGCTCGGACGCGAGCCATGAGGGGGCCGCGAACACGCAGCGCCGCAGGCGCTGCAAAATAAACACCGTGCGCATCTTCTTGGCCGGTGCGACCGGCGTTATCGGAGTCCGCTTGCTTCCGCTGTTGATCGAGGCGGGGCACGAGGTCGCGGGGATGACCCGATCGGCGGGGAAGGCCGATCCTTTGCGGGCGCTGGGGGCCGAGCCGGTGGTGTGCGATGTGTACGACGCCGACGCCCTGTCCACCGCCGTGGTCGGGTTCGGGCCCGACATGGTGATGCATCAGCTCACGGACCTGCCGGACGACGCGGCGCTGCTGCCGGAGCGGGCCGAGGCGAACGCGCGCATCCGAACCGAGGGCACCCGTAACTTGATCGCCGCCGCGCGGGCGGCCGGGGCGAAACGCTTTCTCGCCCAGAGTATCGCGTGGGAGCCGCCCGCGGGCCGGGGCGCGGTGATCCAGGAGCACGAAGCGGCCGTGCTGGACTTCGACGGCGTGGTGGTGAAGTACGGCCAGTTCTACGGTCCTGGCACCTACTACGAGACCGAGCTGCCCGCGCACCCGCGCGTGCATGTCGACGATGCCGCGGAGCGGACCATTCCGCTGCTGGATGCCTCGAGCGGTGTGGTGATCATCGCCGACGCGTCCTGACCGGCGGTCAGGACGCGCAGGGGCCGGTGTCGACCGGGCGGTCGGAGCGCCACCCGTGGTCGAGCCGGTCGAGGACTTCCGGCAGGCTCGTGGCGAATCCGACATTGCTGTTGTTCTCGTCGACACCGAACACGATGCCCAGCACCCGGCCGTCGCGGTCGACCAGTGGCCCGCCCGAATTGCCGTGCTGGATCGAACCGTCCAAGGTGTAGATCTCGCGTTCCCCGACACCGGTGCGGTAGATGTCGCGCACCTGGCGTTCGGCCCGGCCGCGCACCCGCGTGGCGGACGCGGTGTAGGACCCGCCCCTGGGGTAGCCGAGCGCGATCGCGTCGTCGCCGGGATCGGCCGGTTCGGGCGCGACGGTCAGGGCGGGCGCGGTGAGCCCGGGGACGGCGAGCACCGCGATGTCCATGGTCGGATCGAACCGCACCACAGTCGCGGTGAGCGATCCGGCCGCGGTGTCGACGGAGACTTTGCTGGAGCCCGCGACGACGTGCGCGTTGGTCAGCACGCGCTCCGGCGCGATGA
This sequence comes from Nocardia sp. NPDC051900, assembly GCF_044452545.1. Taxonomy (NCBI): domain Bacteria; kingdom Bacillati; phylum Actinomycetota; class Actinomycetes; order Mycobacteriales; family Nocardiaceae; genus Nocardia; species Nocardia sp. NPDC051900. The sequence goes on from NZ_JBITBU010000009.1 coordinate 334,447, forward strand.
CGAATCCGGAGCCGGACTGGCGCACGCCGCAGGTCGGCGCGAGATCCTGGACGCGAAGCACACTCTGGCGCAGTGCGGCGGGCATCGGTCCCGCGACGATGCCCGGATCGGGCGGCGCGAGCGGGCGGCCGAGCCCGGCGTCCACGATCGGTCCGGTGAGCACTTCCGACAGTCCGGACAGCCAGAACGGCGCGACGTCGTCGACGGTCCGCACGGTCGTCGAATCACGCACCAGGGCGGACGATTCCAGCGGTGCGGCGAACAGCCACACCACCAGCGGCACCGCGAGCGCGTAGGCGAGACATCCGCAGACGGCGTCGGCGCGTTGCGCGACGGGATCGGACACCGTCGCGCGTGCGGCTCGTCCGGCCCGGTGCCCGGCGACCGCGCCGAACGCGACCAACCCGGCGACCACCGTCAGCGCGAGCAGGAGCCGCACGGCGCCGGGGGCCAGCTGACCGAACACCGTGGCCGAGAGCGCCGCGCCGAGAATCGCTCCTGCCAAGGCGCCCGCGAAACCGGGCAGCCCCACGATCGCGCCGCGACGCCAGCCGAGCACCGCGGCCACCACGACGGTGGTGAGCACGGCGAGATCCAGCCAGTTCGGCAAGGTCAACGCCATACTCCCGTCGCTGCTGGTGGACAACGGCGACGGATTCGTCGTCGGCCGCCCCGTCGCCATCCGGCTGTGTCACGGCCGACGAGTCGGCAACGGTCGAGCCGCTAATCTAATCAGCGATTCGAGCTGCGGCAACCACGCCGCGCTAGGCCGTCGGCTGGGTGGCCAGCGCTCGCCGGGCATACGCGCGCACGTCGGCATCGGTGTCGTCGATCGCGGCGCGCAGCGCGTCGTGCGCGGCGGGCAGGTCCGGCCACGCCGACAGCGACAGCACCGCCGCCTTGCGGACGTCGAGATGCGGATCGTGCAGTGCCGCAGCCAGGATCGGCACCGCGAGGTCCGGGTCGGCACCCGCGAGCCCGCGCGCCGCGCCGACCCGGATCTGCCAGGCCGAGTGACGCAGGGCGCCCGCCAGCGCGGTGACGTCGGCCGGCTCGGCGCCCAGCTGCGCGAACGCGGTCAGGGCCGCGGCGCGGACAAGCGGGTCTTGGTCGTCGGCGAGGCGGCGGATCACCTCGGCCCCGCCGTCGCCGATGGCGGCCAGGCCTTGGGCTACCGCGATCCGCACTTCCCGGTTGCCGTCGGCGGCCAGGGTGGCGACGCCGTCCCGATCGTTCAGCGAGACCAGCGCGCGGACCGCCTCGATGCGGACGCGATGATCCTCGTCCGCCAACGCCGCGCGGTAGTGCGCGGGTTCGCCTGCCCGCAGGGCGCGCAACAGATCGATCACCGTGGACCGGACGACAGGGTCGGCCGAGCCGAGCCGGTCGGAAAGTCCTGCCGCCGAGGGCAACACCTCGACGAGTTCGCGCAGGCTGGCCGCGGCGGCGCGCCGGACCGAGGCCGCCGTGTCATCCAGCGCGTCGCCCAGGGCGGTCGCGAAGCCCTCCGGGGTGTGCTCGGTCAGCACCGAGATCGCCGCGGCCCGCACGCCCGCGTCGGCATCCGTCAGATAGCTGGACAATTGCTCCATGGTGGGCTCGTCGAGCGCGAGCAGCGCGACGATCCGGGGAGACGGGGGAGTGGCGGGCTGCGCCGGCGAACCGGCCGCGGTGCGATCGTGCTCAGCGCCGCCGCCGGTGTGCGGCGCACGGCCGACGACCTGGTGCGGCTGGTGCACCGGCACCACCTCGGCATCGGCCGAGGGCAGGTCGTCGAGCCCGGGCACCGGAACCAGGTACGGCGCCACCGGCCGCTTCAGGAACGCCATGGTTCCGTCGGGGTTCTTGCGCAGGTTGAGGTGGTATCGCCATTCGACATCGTCGCGTTCGGGTAGGTCGGCGCGCTCGTGGTAGAGGCCCCAACGGGATTCGGTCCTGGTCAGTGAGCTGCGGGCGGCCATCTCGGCGCAGTCGCGGATGAACGACACCTCCACCGCGCGCATCAGCTCGTGCGGGGTCCGCGCGCCGATGCCCTCGACCTCCCCGCGCATCCGGTCGAAGGTCTCCACCGCGATGGCCAGCTTTGTCGCCGTCTTGGGCGGCGCGACATAGTCGTTCACGAAACGTCGCAGCTTGTATTCCACCTGCGGTTGCGGCGGCCCCTCCGGCTGGCGCAGCGGCCGGTAGATCAGCTCGTGGGCGGCGGCCAGTTGGTCCTCGGGCAACTCGGCGGGCACGGCGACCTCGTCCAGGGTGGACGCGGCGTGCGCACCGGCGAGATCGCCGAAGACGAACGCGCCGATCATGTAGTTGTGCGGCACGCACGCCAGATCGCCCGCCGCGTACAAGCCGGGCACCGTGGTGCGCGCGTGCTCGTCGACCCACACTCCGGAGGCGGAATGGCCACTGCACAAACCGATTTCGGAGATGTGCATCTCGATGTCGTGGGTGCGATAGTCGTGGCCGCGGTTGGCGTGGAAGGTGCCTCGGGTGGGTCGCTCGGTGGTGTGCAGGATTCCTTCGAGCGTGCTCAGCGTCTCGTCGGGCAGGTGCGACACCTTCAGGTAGATGGGACCGCGCGCGGATTCGATCTCGCGCTTGACCTCGGCCATCATCTGGCCGGACCAGTAGTCGGAGTCGACGAAGCGTTCGCCTTCGGCGTTGACCTGGTAGCCGCCGAACGGGTTGGCGACGTAGGCGCAGGCCGGGCCGTTGTAGTCCTTGATCAGCGGGTTGATCTGGAAGCATTCGATGCCGCTGAGTTCGGCCCCGGCGTGGTAGGCCATCGAGTAGCCGTCGCCCGCGTTGGTCGGGTTCTCGTAGGTGCCGTACAGGTATCCGCTGGCGGGCAGCCCGAGCCTGCCGCACGGCCCGGTGGCCAGGATCACGGCTTTCGCACCGACGGCAACGAATTCGCCGGTGCGGGTGTGCAGGGCGGCGGCGCCGACGGCGCGTCCGTCGTCGGTGAGCACGCGCACCGGCATGAGCCGGTTCTCGATGCGGATCCTCTCGCGCATCTTGCGCTGGCGCAGGACGCGATACAGCGCTTTCTTGACATCCTTGCCCTCGGGCATCGGCAGCACGTACGAGCCGGACCGGTGCACTCGGCGCACGGCGTACTCGCCGTACTCGTCCTTCTCGAACTTCACGCCGTAGCGTTCCAGCCGCTGCACCATGGCGAAGCCGCGCGTCGCGGTCTGGTAGATCGTGCGCTGGTCGACGATGCCGTCGTTGGCGCGGGTGATCTCGGCGACGTAGTCCTCCGGCTCGGCCTTGCCCGGGATCACGGCGTTGTTCACGCCGTCCATGCCCATGGCCAGCGCGCCGGAGTGCCGCACGTGCGCCTTCTCCAGCAGCAGCACGTTCGCGCCCTGCTCGGCGGCGGTGAGCGCGGCCATCGTGCCCGCCGTGCCGCCGCCGATGACGAGCACGTCGCAGTCCAGCCGAGTCCGTTCCGATAGCGGCGGAATGTTCACAGTTTCTCCAGGATCTCGGCCTTCGTCGCGGCCCGGTCGATGGCGTCCCTCGGGCTGGGCACCGGCACCAGCGCCCGCAGCGTGCCGCCGCCGAGCACGGCGATGCGGTCGCCGAGCAGCAGGGCCTCGTCGAGGTCGTGGGTGACGAAGACGATGGTGGTGGGGTGGGCGCGCCAGGTCTGGATCAGCAGGCGCTGCATGGTTTCCCTGGTCTGGGTGTCCAGTGCGCCGAAGGGCTCGTCCATCAGCACGGCGCGCGGCGCGGCGGCCAGGCTGCGCGCGAGCTGGACGCGCTGGCGCATGCCGCCGGACAGGTCGCGCGGCAGGTAGTCGGCGTAGCCGGTGAGCCCGACCTCGTCCACCCAGTGCAGGGCGGTGGCCCGCCGCTGGGCTCGCGGTGTGCCGCGCAGGCGCAAGGCGAGTTCGATGTTCTGCCGCACGGTGCGCCACGGCAGCAGCGCGTCGTCCTGGAACACCAAGGCGCGGTCGGCCGCGGGCCCGGTGACGTGGTCGCCGTCGGCCAGGATGGCTCCGTCCTCCGGCCTCCGCAGTCCGGCGACCGCGCGCAGCAACGTCGACTTGCCGCAGCCGGATTTGCCGACCACGACGAGGATTTCGCCCGGCGCGATGGACAGGTTCAGCCCGTCGAGCACCGGCTCGCCGCTATAGGCGATGCGGACACCGCTGAGACTCAAGGCCATTCCGGTCGATGCCGGTGCGTCGATCACTGTGGTCATGCTTCGACCTCCCTGGGCAGCCAGCGGGTGATGCGGCGGCCGGCCAGCTCGACCAGCCCCGATGTCGCGAAACCGAGGACGCCGATGGTGATCATGCCGACGAACACCGCCGGATAGTCCACGATGGTGTAGGCCTGCCAGGTGCGGTAGCCGACGCCGAGGCGTCCGGAGATCATCTCTGCGGAGATGAGACAGATCCACGCCACGCCGACGCCGACGGACAGCCCGCTGAAGACGCCGGGCAGGATGCCGGGGAACACCACGCGGGTGAGCACGTCCAGCCGGGACGCGCCCAGCGTGCGCACCGCGTCCTCCCAGATCGTGGGCAGTGCGCGCACCGCGTGCCTGGTGCTGACCAGCACCGGGAACAGCGACGCGGTGAACGTGATGAACACGATGCCGGACTCGTCGTTGGGGAACAGCAGGATCGCGACCGGCACCAGGGCGATGGCCGGGATCGGGCGGACGAGTTCGGCCAGCGGGCCGAAGGTGTCGGCGAGCAACCGCGACCGGCCCAGTCCGATGCCCGCGATCACGCCGACCACCGCCGCGAGCCCGAAACCGGTGATGATCCGGATCAGCGACTGCGCGATGTCCAGGTAGTACTGGTCGGAGCGCAACTGCGTGCCGAATTCGGCGACGATCTCGGTGACGGTCGGCAGGGTGTCGAACCGCAGGCCCGCCGCCCGCACGTTGTTGACCGTGAGCAGCTGCCACAGTCCGACCGCGGCGGCGACCGAGCCCACCCGCAGCAGGCGCGAGCGCCAGGCCGATCGCAACGCCGGCGTGGCCGCCGATCGGGTGGCGGCGGGTTCGGCCGCGGCCCGCACCGCCGGTGCGGCCAGTTCGCTGGTCATCCGCGTACTTCCGTGACGGCCTGGTCGTAGCCGACCGGCGTGGCGGACGGGTGCGCCTGCCGGTAGCGCTGCGCGGCCGCGGTGGTGGTGAAGGGCAGGTAGGCGGCGCCGTCGCGCAACCAGATCGACTTGTCGGCGAACCAGCGGGTGCCGAGTTCGGTGTCCGGGACGTAGGCGGCGCGGATCGTCCGGCCCTGCGCTTTCGCGGCCTGGACGGCGCGCAGCAGGCAGGTCGGGTCCGCGGCCGGTTGCGGCTTCGCCGCGCCGTCCACCCACAGTTCGCCGGCCAGCGCGGGGTTCTCCGCCGCTTTGCCGCAGACCGGGTCGGCACCGGTGACCCGGGTCGGGTTGGCGGTGGCGGCCAGGTCGCGGTCGTAGTCGCCGCGTCCGGTCTCCGTGTACGCCTTGCGCAGCGGCCCGTCATCGACGAACCGATCGATGTCGAGGTCGGCGAAGTCGCCGATCGACTTCAGGTAGGCCACATCGCCTTTGAGCGCGTTGACCAGGCTCGACTTGAGCGTGGTGTCGAAACTCGTTCCGCCGGGACCGTTGTAGAGATACACCACCTCCTGCGGCAGTCCGGACCCGTCGGCGACGATCTTGGCGGCTTCGAACGGCTTCTCCTGCAGGAACTGGGTGGCATCCAACTGCGCGGCCAGGAACGCCTGCAGGACCTCAGGGTGATCGGCGGCGTACGCGCGCCGGGCCACCACGCCGTGGAAGGTCGGCACGCCGAGTTCGGCGCCGTCGTAGAGCAGCTTGGCCTTGTTCTGGAAGACGACCAGACCGGGCCACGCGACGAACTGGGACAGCGCGCCCACTTGGTGGGATTCCAGTGCGGTCGCGCCGACCTGCGGCTGCTGGTTGAGCACTTCCACGCCCTTGGCCGGATCGATGCCCGCCCGGGACAGCGCCTGCACCAGCGTGCCGTGCCCGGCCGAGCCCACGCTGGCCGAGATCTTCTGGCCCGCCAGGTCGCCGATGCTGGTGGCCGCCGAATCGTTCGGCACGACGACCATGTTCAGCGCGCCCTTGGGGTTGTACCCGGTGACCGACACCAGTTCCGTCCGCGCGCGCTCGTTGACCTGGGTGCGAGACCCGTTGATCAGCAACGGGTAGTCGCCCATGGAGCCGATGTCGATCTTCTCGGCCACCATCTGCGCGGTGATCGGCGCGCCGGTGTCGTAGTCCTGCCACTCGACCTGGTACTTCGCCCCACCGTTGTCGGTGATCTTCTGTAGCCGCTGCTCGAGGTAACCCTGCGCGCGCAGCAAGGTGCCCGCGGTGACGGTGTTGATGGTCTTGGACTGGTAGCCGACGACCACCTTGACGGTGCCTGCGGGGGTGTCGTCGGAGTGCTCCAGCGAGCACCCGGTCAACGCGAGCGCGGCGGCGAGCAGGACGGGGGCGAGTTTCACTTTCATCGGTCTTCCAGATCAGCGGAGCAGGTAGGGCATGTTGACGGTGACGGCGCCGGTGGGGCAACGGGCCGCGCAGGGACCGCAGTACCAGCACTCGTCCACGTGCATGAAGGCTTTGCCGTTCTCAGGGTTGATGGCCAGCGAGTCGAGCGGGCAGATCTCGACGCACAGCGTGCACCCCTGGATGCACAGCGACTCGTCGATGGTGACGGGGATGTCGGCGCGCTGGTTGACGAGTGCCATCTAGAGGACCTTCCATTCGGGTGTGCTGCGGGTCAGGCTGCCGCGCATGGTGATGCGGTCGCCGCGCATGCGGATGTACTCCAGATCGACCGGACGGCCGTCGTCGAGCCGGGTCAGTCGTTCCAGCATCAGCAGCGGCGCGCCGCCGGGGACGTCGAGGGTGGAGGCGGTGTGCGGGTCGGCGGGCACCGCTTCCAGGGCGAGGTCGGCCGAGCCGAGCGACTGGCCGCTGATGCGTTCCAGCAGCACGAAGACGTCGGTGTGCTCGAGGTCGTGGCCGAGTACCTCGGTGCCGATGTCGGGCACGAGGTAGGTGAGGTCGAGGCTCAGCGGCAGATCCGCCAGGTAGCGCAGGCGCTCCAGATAGACCACGCGCTCGCCGGGCGCGAGACCGAGCCTGCGCGCGACGGCGGGCGGCGCGGCGACGTGCATCGCCGCGCGCACCTCGTTGCGCACGGTGCCGTGGCCCTTGAAGGTCTCCTGCAGCCCGAGCAGAGCGTCGAGCCCGTGGTCGTACTTGCGGGTGGCGACCCGGGTGCCCACTTTCGGCGCCCGGTCGATCAAGCCCTCGTCCTTCAACAGCGCCAAGGCGTCGCGCACGGTGTTGCGGGAGGCGCCGTACTCGGCGGCGAGTTCCTGTTCGCTCGGCAGCGCGTTCTCGAACGCGCCCGCGTGCAACTGATGGCGCAAGATGTCGGCCACCCGCCGCGCTTGATCGGCGCGCAACTGCCGCACCGGCGTGGGTTCCGCTGCCACCGTCTCCGCCTTTCTATCGCTGACCTGCACGAATAGCGACGATAGTGTGGTTGTGGTCGCGCGCTTTCCCGCGTCGTCGCCGGGAGAAATCAGAGGATGTTATTGCGCCGGGAGCCTCGCGGCCCGACCTGGCGATATGCGCGGCCGTCCGGCTAATACGCCACGTCGGGTTCCGGCGGCCGAATTCGGATCACAGCGATTCGAAAGCGGGGTCCCGCGGGCCGCGTCGCGCGAATCTACTGTCGCGGACCGTAGGTATTGAGGAACAGCGCCGGCCCGGCGCCGAAGAAGCCCGCGCGATCCAGAGCGAGCAGCGCCGCGAGCGCTTTGGCGGTGTAGACGGTCTCCAGGTGCAGCCCGGCCCGTTCGGCGCGCTGTGCGGCATCCACGGCGGCGGGCGTGGTGTGGCCGTAGCCGGGGCCGAGCCATTCGATGGTCAGCGTGAGGTCCTCCGGCCGCAGCCCGGTCGGCGTGAAGCGCGCTCCGCGGGCGCGGAGCAGACGCTCGGTCCGTCCGGCGAGCCGGACGATGTGCTTCGCGTCGAGGGGGAGCGTGTCGTTGACGACCACTCCGACCACGCGCGTGCGCAGCCCGGCCAGCCGCAGGCCGAGTGCGAGGCCCGCGGCGGTGCCGCCGGATCCGACCGCGGTGACGATGTGCCCCGGCTCGGGCAGCTCACCCGCCGCGATCTGTGCCGCGAGTTCGCATGCCACCTCGACGTAACCCAAGGCTCCGACCGGCGACGATCCGCCCGCAGGCAGGAAGTACGGACGCGTGCCGCCCCGCACGCGTCGCAGATACAGCCAGGGCGCCGCGAGGATCGTGCGCAGTTTGGTGTGCGTGAAATGCAGAGCGGCGCCTGATTTCTCCAGCCGCCGCAGTTGCGCGCGCACGTGGTCGTCGACCGGCTGGTCCACCAAGGCGAGCTCGGTATCGATGCCCTGGGCACGGCCGTACAGGGCGGTGGCGAGCCCCCAGTTTGTTCCGGTGCCGCCAACGGTGAGGATGGTGCGCGCGCCCCGTCGCCGTGCCTCCGGCAGCAGCCACTCCAGCTTGCGGACCTTGTTGCCGCCCCATTCGCCGTCGCCGTATCCGCTTTCGTCCTTGCACCACAGCTGGGCCGTGGTGCCGAGGTCGCACCGGCGGACGGGCGTCGGAGCGGTGCCGAGGCGGACGAACGGCAAGGTGTCGGCCACCTCGGGAAAACGCTGGTGCAGCAGCGCCCCGGTCACGGTGTGATCGCGTCGGGGATGCCCAGCAGCGCCGCCTGGACCTCGTGCAGCCGGTCGATGTCGCCGCGAATGCCCGCGACGTTGTCGTTGTACAGGAACGCCTCACCGAGCCGGACGAGCGCGTAGGCCAGCAGCGCGGGTTCCAGCGGCGGATTGTATCCGTCCTCTTCGGCGGCACGCGCGATCAACTCCTGGACGGTGCCGACGACCAGCGGCTGTACCGGCCCGTCGCTCGCGGTGAGGATGCGCAGGCCGGACAGCGGCTCGTTCTCGAAGTAGCGCCGGAACGGCTCGTTGTCGGTCATCCAGCGGTTGACCCGGTAGAGCACGTCCAGGATGCGCCGCGCGCCGGTGGAGCGGCGACGGGCGTCGGCGCGGGTGAGCAGCGCCTCGAACTCGCCGGCCAGAACGGCACCGAGCACTCCGTCGCGGGAGCCGAACCAGCGGTAGACCGAGGCGCGGCTGAGTCCGAGCTGCCCGGCGATCGCCTGGATGTCCACGCGCTCGCCGGACAGGAACGCCCTGCGAGCATGCTCGATGACCTGTTCCCTGGTCGCGGAGGCCGGGCGGCCGGGAGGACGGGTGGTCCGCTGACTGGAATCGATCACCGCGGAATGGTACATCTTTTAGAACATGTATCGAAACGCGCCGTGCTCAGAACCACTCGTCCCGCATCTGCAAGGTGGTCGTATCCAAGGTGGCGAGCAGATCCAGCGCCGGTGCGGTCTTGGGTAATTCGAAACGATAGAAGAACCGGGCCGCGTGCCGCTTGCCGTCGTAGAAATCACCGGACCGGTCCGCGGTGGCGAGGAACTGCTCCAGCCAGATCCAGGCCAGTACGGTGTGCCCGAACGCTTCCAGGTACACCGAGCTGTTGGCCAGCGCGGCTTCGATGTCGCCGGAGGCGAACAGTCCCGCGGTCACCTCGACCAGACGCCGCCACGCCGAATCGAGTTGAGCGGCAAGCTCGGCGGCCTCGCCGCCGGCCGCGCGCGCGGCGGTGATGGTCGCGTCCACCCGGGCCCCGAGCGCGAGCAGGCTCGCGCCACCCTGCTGGGTCACCTTGCGTCCCAGCAGGTCCAGGCCTTGGATGCCGTGCGTGCCCTCGTGGATCGGGTTGAGCCGGTTGTCCCGGTAGTGCTGCTCGACGTTGTATTCGCGGGTATAGCCGTAGCCGCCGAGTACCTGGATGGCGAGGCTGTTGGCCTCGAGGCACCACTGCGAAGGCCAGCTCTTGGCGATCGGGGTCAGGATGTCCAGCAGCAGGGTGACCGCGCGGCGTTCGTCCTCGGATTCGGCGGTGCGCTGCTCGTCGACCAACTGCGCGCAGTAGAGCACCAGCGCCAACGCGCCTTCGGCATAGGACTTCTGGGCCAGCAGCATCCGCTTCACGTCGGCGTGCTCGATGATCGGCCGCTGCGGCGCGGACGGGTCGGCGGGGAGCTTGGCCCGGCCCTGGGTGCGCGTGCGGGCGTAGTCGAGCGACTCGAGGTATCCGGTGTAGCCGAGGGCGGTGGCGACCAGGCCGACGCCGATGCGCGCCTCGTTCATCATGTGGAACATGTAGGTCAGTCCGCGTTGCGGCTCGCCGACCAGGTAGCCGATCGCGCCGGGCGCGCCACCGGGCGTCCAGCGGCCCTCGCCGAAGTTCAGCACGGTGTTGACCGTGCCGCGGTAGCCCATCTTGTGGTTGAGCCCGGCCAGAGCGACGTCGTTGCGCTCACCGATCGCGCCGTCGTCGCCGACCAGGAACCGGGGCACCACGAACAGCGAGATGCCCTTCGTGCCCGCGGGGCCGCCGGGGATCTTGGCCAGCACCAGGTGCACGATGTTCTCGCCGAGTTCGTGATCGCCGCCCGAGATCCACATCTTGGTGCCGAACAGGCGATACGTGCCGCCGCCCTGCGGTTCGGCGCGGGTGACGATGTCGGCGAGCGAGGAACCGGCCTGCGGCTCCGACAGGCACATGGTGCCGAAGAAGCGGCCCGCGAGCATGGGCTTCACGAACTTCTCGACGTGTTCCGGGCCGTGGGCGAGAAGCAGATTCGCGTTGGCCACCGTGAGGAACGGGTAGCCCGCGGTACCCGGGTTGGCCGCCTGGAACCAGGCGTAACTCGCCTGCGCGACGGTCGCGGGCAGCTGGGCGCCGCCCAGTTCGTAATCCATTGCGGCCGAAGGCAGACCGGCCTTCGCGAAGGCGGCCAGCGCCTGGCCGACCTCCGGGATGATGGTCACGCGCTCGCCGTCGAAGGTGGGTTCGTTGGTGTCGTTGAGCTTGTTGTGCGGCGCGAAATACTTGGTGGCCAGCTGCTCGCTGAGCTCGAGCACGGCGTCGAAGGTCTCCCGCGAGTGCTCGGCGTACCGCTCGCGTTTGGTGAGCGCTTCGACGTCCAGCCACTCGTAGAGCAGGAACTCGAGATCGCGCCGGGACAACAAGGTCGACCGCATCAGCCAGTCCTTTCGAGACATGTTCGACTTACTGTATCTTACGGGCCGGTGGGCGGGTGCGGGACCGGTAGTCCCTGCCGAATGTGTATCCGGGTGCGACGCCGGACCGGCTGTCGACGATGTCCTCGCCGACGCGCCCACCAGGCGGATCGTCCCCGCTTCCACTTCGGTCGTCCGCCGGTGGTCGTCATCCGGAGACGAGCAATCCGCGTTCTCGCGCGATCGCGGCCGCCTCGGTTCTGCTGGACGCCCCGAGCTTGGTGAGGATTCGCGAGACGTGCACACCCGCGGTGTTGGCGCTGATGAACAACTCGGCCGCGATCTGCCGGTTGCTCGCGCCTGTGTCCACCAGGCGTAGGACGTCGAGTTCACGCGGGGTCAGGCCCGAGGCGCTCGCCGACCGGGCAGGCGCGGGCCGGTTCCCGGCTTCGGCCAGGTCGATCCCGGCGCGGTGGGCCAGCTGTCCGGCTTGCTCGGCGAGTGGCGCCGCCGCCAACTCGTCCGCCAGCCCGAGGACCGCCCGCAGTGCGTCGCGTGTCGCCGCGCGATCACCCGCGGCCAATTCCGCGCGGCCGGATTCGAGCAGGCCGCGCGCCAGCTCGTACGGCCGACCCAGGGCTCGCCAGGAGGAAGCCGCCGTGGCCCAGTCGGCGGGACGGCCGCTGCGCACCGCGTGGCAGGAATTCCGGTACGCGGCGTCGACCGCGGTGGTCACCGGCAGCTTGGCGACAGCGGAGTCGAGAACCATCGGCGCGCAGCGGGTCCGGGCGATGGCCTCGGCCAGTGCCCATGCCTCGTGCGGGTGCGCGACCAGATCGTCCGCGGTCAGCGTCGCTGCGCCGATCTCGGCGGCGCGCTGCGGATTGCCCGCCGCGTGCGCGATCTCGGTCTGCACGGTGTGCAGCTGGATCTGATATTGCCTGGCCCAGCGCCGATTCCCGAGCAAGGGTCGCGCGGTCGCCGCGCTCGCCGCCGCGGCCTGGTCGTCCCCACGCGCCAGCATGATCCGCGCGTGACACAGCAGCAGCGCCGCGGTGCTCAACGGGGGCAACTGCTCGGTGAGCGATTCGTCGATCAGATCCAACGCCTCGTTCCAGCGGCCCAGCGCTGTGAGCGCCTGCGCCCACTTGACCAGCAGGATCGGCGCGGCCTCGGCGAATCGGTAACTCTCGTGCGCGGCGCGCAGCCCCTGCTGGATCGCCGTGATGGCCGCTTCGTCGGCGCCTGCCGAGACCAGCAGCGCCGTCTCCCACAGCACCACGGTCAGCAAGGTGCCCGGATCTCCCGCGGCCTCAGCGGCGGCATGCGCCCGCTCGAAATGGCCCATGGCGACGTCGGGACGGTTCGCGGTGGCCAGCCCGAGATAGGCGTGGGCACGCGCGGCCAGCGACGCGGCGCTCCGGTCTCCGCGAGGGTCGCTCGAACGCCGCCGGTGCCTCGCGGCGTCCGTGTCCTCCGCTTCGACGCCCCCGCCCGGGTTCGTCGCGACCGCGCCCGGCGCGCGGAGCGCCGATGCCATGACCGGCGAGGTGTCGTCGACGGGCGGGTCACCACGTAACTGTTCGGCTACCTCGACGGCGTCGCGCGCGTCGTTCTCGGCCGCCGTCGCGCCGCTGAACACCCGCACCGCGGCGAGTTCGGCGAGGATTTCACCGCGCAGCAGGGTCGGCTGGTCCGAAGGAAGATAGGTCAGCGCCGCGAGCAGATCGTCTTCGCCGCCGCCGCTGCTCTGATTGCGCAGTCCGGCGCGGTAGTAATGCAGGCGCGCGGCACGCTCCGGGTCGGTCCCCGCATCGATGGTGGCCAGCGCCTCGTCCGCCGCTGCGATCCCGCGCTCGACGACGCCGCCGCGATGACACGCGGCCACGAGCGCTGCCAAGACGTCGAGCCGATCGGCGTCCACCCGTCGCGCCGCATCCGGTACGCGATCCCACAAATCGAGCACCCGGTCCAGGTGGCGCACCTGATCGCGATGCGCGCTCACCCTTTCCGCCTCCGCCGCGGCGTCCCACGCGGCTTCGAATGCCAGCGGCAGGTCTCCGGCGGCATACGCGTGGTAGGCCAGTTCGGCGGCCGGGCATCGGTCCGCGCCCGGCTTCCTTCGCCGGGTAGCCAGGGCTTGGGAAAGTCTGCTGTGCAGCGCTTTTCGCTCCGCCGGTAGGAGGTCTTCGTAGACGGCGTCGCGGATGAGAACGTGCCGGAACTGGTAGCCGGTGTCCGTGGAAACCAGGAGCCGCTGGTCGACCAGCTGACGCAGTGCTGTGGCGAGCGCGCCCTCGGGGAGATCGGAGGCGGCCGCCAGCAGGGTGTGCCGGACCGGTGACCCGGCCACCGCCGCGAGCCGCAGCACCGACGCGGCCTGATCGGACAGGTCGGACAGGTGATCGAGCAACAGCTCCGACAGCTCGGCGGGCGTGTCCTCCGGTGCGGGATCGAGTGCCTCGACGTACAGCGGAATTCCCCTGCTGCGCTCGAAGATTCGCCCGATGGTCCCCGGCTCGGGCTCTCTGCCGCGCAGCGCGGCCAATTGCCTGCCGACCTCGTGCCTGGTCAGCGGTGCTGGATTCAGCAAGCGGACACTCGGGTCTCGGCGCAGGCTCGCGATCAGCTTGCGCGACGGCTCGGAATCGGCAGGCCGGTGGGTGCCGACCAAGAACAGATCGCCTTCGGCGATGTTGGCCACCAGGAAGGCGAGCAATTCCAGGCTGGCGTCGTCGGCCCAGTGCAGATCTTCCAGCACCACCACCAGCGGTTTGGTCATCGAGAACTGTTCCAGCACGGTGAGGATCTCACCGAACAACCGGATCCTGTCGGTGTCGGCCTCCGCCGCGCCCGACCGCGCCGCCAGTTCCGGAAGCCAGCGCGCCAGCGCCGGGCGCACTGGGAGCAGCGTCGCGAGCGCCTCCACGCCCTGGTCACGCAGCAGTGTGCGCATGACCGCGACGAACGGCGTGAACGGCACCCCTTTAGCGCCGAATTCCGGGCACCTTCCGTACGCCACTACCGTACGAGCCCCGAGCCGCGTCCGGAATTCCGCGACCAACCGCGACTTGCCGAGACCCGCTTCACCCCCGACCAGCACGGTATGCACCGCCGGGTCCCGATAGGCATCCTGCAACGCCGCGAGCTCAGCGGCCCGCCCCACAAACGCGCCGCACACCGGAAGGCTGACCACGGCGCGATCATGCCCGCACCGCGCGCTCGACGCCAGTTCGCGAGTGGCACACCATCGAGAGGTCTTCTCGGCCGATGCCGCAGTGGTGTGCCACTCGCGAACTCGAGACCGGGGGGCGGCCTCGGCCCGACCAGCGCGCCGCCGGGTTCGTGGCGGATAGTGGTACGGCCCGGGTTCTGCGTTACTCGTCGGTGGGCTGGGCAAGTGCGGAAATAGTGATTTCTCGTGATTCGGCCGCCACCTCGTTACGCGAAGTATCAATGGCATGACGAACACCGAGATCCGCCCCTTCCGTATCGACATTCCGCAGGCCGACCTGGACGAGCTTCGGCTGCGGCTGGCGCGTACCCGTTGGATCGATGAGCTGCCCGGCCCCGGCTGGGAGCGTGGTGTGCCGACGGCGTACCTGAAGGAGCTGGCCGGGTACTGGGCCGAGAAATTCGACTGGCGTGCGGCCGAGTCGGAGCTGAACGCCTACCCGCAGTTCACCACCACCATCGACGGCCAGAACGTGCACTTCCTGCACGTGCGCTCGGCGCGGGAGGACGCTACACCGTTGCTGTTGCTGCACGGCTGGCCCAGTTCGGTGGCCGACTTCCGCGACGTGATCGGCCCCCTCACCGACCCGGACTCGGACGCGCCCGCGTTCCACCTGGTCATCCCGTCGCTGCCCGGCCACGGTTTCTCCGGCCCGCTCACCGAGACGGGCTGGAACGACGGCCGGATCGCGGCGGCGCTCGCCGAACTCATGGCTCGCCTCGGCTACGACCGCTACGGCGTGCAGGGCGGCGACCACGGCGCATTCATCGCTCCGGCCCTGGCGCGGATCGACACCGACCACGTGCTCGGCGTGCACGTCAACGCACTGGTCACCTTCCCGACCGGCGACCCCGCCGATCTGGCCGCCCTCACCGACGCGGAAAAGGCGCGGCTCGCCGCGATGAAGAAATTCCAGGACGACGGCTCGGCCTACATGAACCTGCAAGGTTCCCGCCCCGACACCATCGCCCAGTTGCTCGCCGACTCCCCGGCCGGGCTGCTCGGCTGGATCGTCGAGAAGTACCGCGAGTGGACCGACAGCGCCCACGACCTGCCCGAACAAGCCGTCGACATCGACCGCCTGCTCACCACCGTGAGCATCTACTGGTTGACCGACACCGCCCGCAGCGTCGCCAACCTGTACTACGAACGCTTCCACGACGCCACCATGTTCGCCCCGAAACCGAAGGGCACCGTGCCCACCGGCGTCGCGGTCTTCAAGGACGGCGACTACGCCATCCGCCGCTTCGCCGAACGCACCCACAACATCACCCACTGGTCGGAGTTCTACTCCGGCGGGCATTTCCCCGCACTCGAGGTACCGGAGCTGCTGATCGGCGACATCCGCGAGTTCTACCGGTCGCTCGGTTGATCCGAATGGAGCCTTTGGGCAGGCGGTCGTCGCCGGGGTGGGCGTTTGATGTCCGGCTGGTCCGAGTTCGGCGCAGCACTGATGGTGGGGGCGGCGGCGGTCGCGGTGCTGCTGACTGTCTTCCTCGCGGCGAGCCGATGGTGGCGGAAGCCGTTGCGTGGTCCGAGCGTCTATCACATCGCCGAACGCGTGGGCCATGAGCAACTGTGCCTGCTGGGCTGGCCGCCGTTGGGTTGGCCTGCAGTAGAGCCGAGAGACGGCCGGAAGTCGCTCCCGGCGATGCGCACGCGCTCATGCAGGTGCATCTGGAATGCGATGCGAACGAATGCTCGTGGAAATGCGCGGCGGTCGACGCTCTGCGGCTCGCGGGCCGGATGCGTCCTTCCAAGTATCCGCGTCGACCAGACCGCCATTGACCCGCCGGTCGGCAACCGTCGCGTGCTCCGCGAACCACCGGCCCGTCGTCACGACGGGCCGTAAATTGCCTCGGCATCGCGGAGCAACGGCACGAAGCGGATAGCCATCCGGGTCGATGGTCGCCAACCGCGCGACGACATCGGCGTCCAACAGTTCGGTGATCTCCGCATCCCGTAGTGCTCGCACCATAGGTTCATGCTGCCCGAGGCAGGGCTGGACTGCGGTATGGCTCGAGGCGACGGTGATCGATGTCAGTCCGAGCCCATCACACCGCCCGCGCCCGATACGTTCTTGTGAGCCCACTGATCAGTCGACGTGGTGCGTTGAAGGCCGCGTCGAAGCTGCCGCGTTGCTGGTCCCGGTTCGGTCCGCAACTAGCCGCCGGAGACGATGGCGGCGAGGTTGGCGAGCTCGTTCTCCCGTCCCTGGGTGAGGCGCTGAGTCCAGACGTCGTCGTGCATGGCGTCGACGGTCATGACCACGCGTACGCCCGAGTCGGTCGGCTCGAGCTCGACGGTGGTGAGGAATTCGTACGGCTCGACGCCGGGGATGAAGTCGGCCAGGGAGGTGTAGGCGAGCCGGTCGGGGCCGTCGATCTCGGTGAACGTCTTGCGGGACTCGGTCGACAGTGGCATGCCCGCGGATCGCATGAATTCGATCTGCTCGGGGGCGGTCGCGGTCATCGTGTAGACCAGTTCGCCGCCAGGGCGCAGGTCGAGCTGATCGACGCGGACGGTGAAACCGTCGGGCGCCCACCACTTCTCGATGCCCGCCGGGGTGGTCCACAGTTCCCAGATCGCCTGGGCGGTGGCGGGGTAGTCGCGTTCGATGCGGATCTGCTCGGACATGTCGTGCTCCTGGTTCAGAAGTATTCCTTGAAAGGAATATATCTGAGGGGGCATGCTTGGTCAATGGACCCCGCACTATTCGCCGCTCTGGCCGAACCGAACCGCATGCGGATCGTGGAGTTGCTGAACGCGGCGCCGCGTCCGGTCGGCGAGATCGCTACCGCACTCGGCCTGAGACAACCGCAGACGACCAAACATCTCCAGGCGCTCCAGCGCGCGGGCCTGGTGGTAATGGAACCGCTCGGGCAGCGCCGCATCTACGCCCTGCGCCGGGGTCCGCTGCGCGAGCTGCGACAGTGGCTGGCGGGCTTCGAGGCCGACCATCCCTCGGAGTCGGTGCTCGCGGAATACCGGGTCGCAATCGCCGCCGAGCCGTTGTCGGCCCACGAATTCCATCGGACGCTGTCGGCGCCGCCGGCGACCGTGTGGGAGTGGTGGACCTCGCCCGATCTGGCGCGCCGGTGGTGGCACCCAGCGCATTTCGAGGTCGCCGACTGCGTCCTGCGGCCGGTGGTCGGGGGCGCCCTGTCGATCGTGCTCCGCGAGGGCGACGGTGCGCTGTATTCCAGCGCCGGGCGCTACCTCGAAGTCGTTCCGCCCGAACGGCTCCGGTTCGAGTTGTCACCGCTGGACGGCAACGGGACCCCGTTGTTCCGGGCCGACCATCTCCTCGAGTTGACCAGCGTCACCGGCGGCACCCGCGTCGACCTACAGATCGACGTGTCCGACCCGACCCCGGGCTCGGAGCCGGCCATGGCCGGCATCCGCTTCGGCTGGAATCAGCTGCTGGACAACCTCGCTCACGTCATCAACCCGGCCACAAGCTGATTCGGCTACCGAGTGATGCTGTCGAGATCATCGAGGTTGCCGCGCCTCGCCCGGGCTCCTTTCCGCCCGAGCGCGGCGGCCGATGCATCCGAACGGGCGAGCCCGGTGACCTCGTGACCAGCGTCCAGCAACTGGTCGACGACGGCCGAACCGATCCATCCGGTGGCTCCGGTGACAAAGATTTCCATGCTGATACTCCTTCGTGTAGGTCCGCGACTACTTCGCTGATTCGATCCGGCGGCGAGCAGAGCGGCGACCAGCGGTCTGTGATGTAGGCGGACGCCCGTAACCCGTGCAGAGGTATCCGCTGGTCGGCTGCCGGTGCTGACACGGCGACCGGTGGTTGCGCAGCGCACCGGGCAGAGCGCTGAATCGGCCCGCATATTGAGCTGATGGCGGCTATTTGGGGGAGCTGTTCGATGGTTGTCGGACTACCGCACTCGATATGTCGATATCGTCCGCTGATCAACCGGCGACGGGCCCCCTCCGCCGGGACAGCGCAGACTGCAGCACCACCAGCCCGCCGAGGACGAGTACGGTCACGCCGATCGCGCGGAGTCCGGCGTCCGCGCCCGAGACGAACGCCGTTATCACTTCGGTGGCGCGATCGGGGGCAGTCGAGGCGAGGGCTTCGGCCACGGTGTGCGGAGAATGGCCGGCGCGGATGTCCGGCGGCAGGGCGGCGGCGAACCGTGCGGTGAGCACCGTGCCGATGACGGCGACGCCCAAGGCGCTGCCGAATTCCCTGGTGGTGGCTTGCAGTCCCGCTCCGACTCCGGCCTGTTCCGGCGGCAGCGAACCGGCGATGGCGCCGGACAGCGTCGGAAGTGCGAGTGCCACACCGGTTCCGGTGACCACGAGCCATGCCGCGTAGGCGACGTAGGAGGTCTGCGTGCCGCTGGTGGACAGCCCGAGCAGTCCGCAGCCGACGAACGCGAAGGCCAGCGCGATGGTCGCGTCGAGGCCGATGCGCCCCGAGACGCGTCCGGCGTGTCGTGCGCCGAGGATGATCGGGACGGTCAGCGGCACGATGCCCAGCCCGGTGCGCAGCACGCCGAACCCTTTGCCGTACTGCAAGAACGACGCGTTCACATAGAACAGCGCGAACATGCCGAAGAAGACCGCCGTCATACCGAGGCAGGCACTGCGCAGGCCGGGTACCCGGAACAACCGGGGATCCAGCAGCGGGTGCTCGACCTTCAGTTCCACGACCGTCCACACGGCGAACAGCACAGCGGCGCAGACGAACCCGGACACGACCACCACACTGTCCCACCCCGCCTCCGGCCCTTGGACGATGCCGAGCAGCAGCGCGACCGACGCACCGACGAGCAACACCGTGCCGAGCGGGTCGAGGCGGCGATCATGCCGCGGCGACACCGGTGCGACGCGTCCCACCAGCGCGGCGAGAACCAGGCAGATCGGCACGACGGCGGCGAACATCCACCGCCACGATCCACCCGACAGGATCGACCCGCCGCCGACGTTGCCGACGACTCCGCCGATGCCCGTCATCGAGGCCCAGGTGGCGATGGTCGCCCCCTTGCGTTCGGCGGGGACGGCGTGCAGCAGGACCGAAAGGGTGTTGGGCAGCACGGCGGCGGCGCCGACTCCGGTGATCGCACGGCCCGCCAGCAGCAGGGCTACGTTCGGTGCGAGCGCGGAGATCAGTGCGCCCGCCGCGAACAGCACCAGCCCGACGAGCAGTACTCCCTTGCGCCCGAGACGATCCCCGGCGGCACCGCCTGGGATCACCAGGCACGCGAAGACGATCACGTAGGTATCGACGATCCAGATCAGTGCCGAGGCGGACGGGTGAAGCGCGCTCGCGGCGAGCATCGGGACGGCGAGATTGATGGCGGCGACCATCCCGACGACGAGCACCACGCAGGCGCACATCACCGCGAGCAGGCCACGCCGCGTGACGGGAGAGGACATCGGGTCCGGTGACGGCGCACGATCCCGGATCAAGACATTGAACGGCATGTCGACGACGGTATGGACCTCGCGTGTCTGCATGCCACGCAACTTTGACAATCAACTTTTGCGTACCATGCAACTATGTCAGAGCAGCTCGATCTGAACCTGCTGCGCGTGTTCGACGCGCTGCTCCAAGAAGGCAGCGTCACGGCAGCTTCTGAGCGCATGCACCTGTCCATCCCGGCGACCAGCCGGGCGCTGGGCCGCTTGCGCCGGGCGATGAACGACCCGATCTTGGTACGGGCCGGTCGCGGAATGGCTCCCACACCGTTCGCGCTGCGCACCGCTCCGCGAGTGCGGTCACTGCTCGACGAGGCATCCGCACTGATCAGCGCCGACCGCGAGGTCACGATCGGCGAGCTGAAGCGCACCTTCACGATCCGCATCAACGACGGTGTCGCGGCGACACTGGCGACGGCTGCGGTCGAAGCCACTGCCGCCGCCGCTCCCGGCGTGGTGCTGCGCTTCGTGACCGAAGGCAGCGAAAGCGCCGAGGCCCTCCGCGACGGCTCGGTCGATCTCGATATCGGCGTCGGAGACGTCGCGGCTCCTGACATCCGGACAGCCGTGCTGTATCGGGAACGAATGGTCGGCATCGTCCGAGCCGACAGTCCGCTGGGCAGGCGCCGCCGCCCGACCTTGCGCCAACTGTGCCGCCATCCGCACGTTTCGGCATCCCGCCGCGGCCGGGCGCGCGGACCGCTCGACGACGCACTCGACGCCGTCGGGCTGCAACGCCACGTCGCGGCCGTCGTCCCGTCCTTCGCGGTCGCGGCGCTACTGGTCGCCACGAGCCGCTACGTCGGCCTCGTCCCGCAGCGCCTCGCCGAACAGTACGGCCCCACCCTCGGCATCCGCTGGTTCCCCCTCGTCGCGGACCTGCCCGAAGTCGAAGTGCGACTGCTCTGGCACGCCCGGCTCGACGCCGATCCGGCGCAGCGCTGGCTACGCGACACGATCCGCGCCGCGCTGCGCGAGTCGCGGGCCGACGACTCCGCGGAACTCACTTCCTCGGCCGGGAGCGGTCGCGTCGCGGCTGAACAAGACGGGCGGGAACGATGCCGCTCGGTCGCGGAAGGGCTGATACCACGCTCTTGATCTGTGGGGGCCACGGACGGTGACGGTGCGATAGGCCGATCCACGACGCACAACTATCGCAGGCTGATACGTTCGGTGCAGGCCATAGAACTGCTGTGACCGCGGTGGTCGATCTGGGGGAAAGACATGATCAGGATGTGCGGCCGATCGGCTCGAACCATGGCGCCGATGCCGATCAATCCATCCGGCTCAACCGCGCGAGGATCGTCGCCGCCATCGCCGCCGGATCCCCGTGGTCGGGCCGCAGCACGATCTCGGCTTCGGTCGGCGCTTCGTAGGGGTCGTCGATGCCGGTGAAACCGCGGATCTCACCCGCGCGGGCCTTGGCGTACATGCCTTTCGGGTCGCGGGCCTCGCACACCGACAGTGGCGTGTCCACGAAAACCTCCAGGAAGGGGATGCCCGCCGCTTCGTGGGCGGCGCGGGCGCGGTCGCGGTCGGCGCGGTAGGGGCTGATCAGCGAAACAACAGCCACCACACCGGCTTCGGCGAACAATTTCGCCACTTCGCCGACGCGCCGCACGTTCTCCTCCCGATCGGCCGCGCTGAATCCGAGATCGGAGTTCAAGCCGTGGCGCAGGTTGTCGCCGTCGAGGAGGAACGCCGGGCGGCCCGCCGCCACCAGTCGGCGCTCCAGCTCCACGGCGACGGTGGACTTTCCCGAGCCCGACAAGCCGGTGAGCCAGACCGTCAGGCCGCGGGTGGCGCGCTCGTCGCGCTCGACGGCGGTGGAGTGCCAGACCACCCGGGACGAAGGCAGGCTCGGGCCGGTGATCATGCCCGCGGCGACGGTGTTGTTCGTGGTGTCGTCGACGAGGATGAAACTGCCGGTGGCGCGGTTGCGCCGGTAGGGGTCGAACAGCAAGGGCTGGCGGGTGCGCAGCTGGACGCGGCCGATCTCGTTGAGCGACAGCGCCTCCGCGTGCTCGTCGCGGTGCAGGGTATTGACGTCCAGCCGGTAGTCGAGGGAGCGCACCTCGGCGGTGGCCGCCCGGGTGGTGTGCCGGATGGTGTAGGTCGCGCCAGGGGTGAGCTGGGTGTCCTCGGCGAACCAGCACACCATCGCGTCCAGGTCGCGCCCGGTGTTCGGGCGGTTGTTCGGGCGGCAGATCAGGTCGCCGCGGGAGATATCCAGCTCGTCGGCGAGCTGGATGGTGACCGCCTGCGGCGGAAACGCTTCCGCGACGGGCGCGCCACCCGGCCCCCAGATCGCCTCCACCGTCGTGGTGAAACCCGACGGCAGCACCGCCACTTCGTCGCCCGGTTTGAACACCCCGCCGGCCACCGTGCCCGCGTAGCCGCGGAAGTCATGGGCGTGACTGCGGGTGACGTACTGCACCGGGAAGCGGGAGTCGATCAGGTTGCGGTCGGAGGCGATGTGCACCTCTTCGAGGTGATGCAGCAGGGGAGTGCCCTCGTACCACGGCATGCTCGCGCCCCGGTGCACGATGTTGTCGCCGTGCAGCGCCGACACGGGCACGAAGGTCAGATCGGAGACGTCGAGTTTGGAGGCGAAGCGCGCGAACTCCTCGCGGATCTCCTCGAACCGGTCCTGCGACCAGTCCACCAGGTCCATCTTGTTCACGCACAGCGCCAGGTGCGGGATGCCGAGCAAGCTGGCCAGGAACGCGTGCCTGCGGGTCTGCTCCACCACGCCCTTGCGGGCGTCCACCAGGATCAGCGCCAGGTCGGCGGTGGACGCGCCGGTCACCATGTTGCGGGTGTACTGGACGTGCCCCGGGGTGTCGGCGATGATGAATTTCCTTCTGGGCGTGGCGAAATAGCGATGGGCCACGTCGATGGTGATGCCTTGCTCGCGTTCGGCGCGCAGGCCGTCGGTGAGCAGCGCGAGGTTCGGGTAGTCGTCGCCGCGGTCGCGGCTGGTGCGCTCCACGGCGGCGAGCTGATCGGTGAACAGCGTCTTGGAGTCGAACAGCAGCCTGCCGATCAGCGTCGATTTGCCGTCGTCGACGCTGCCCGCGGTGGCAAGGCGCAACAGTGTGGTCGTCATCAGAAGTAGCCTTCGCGTTTGCGGTCTTCCATCCCCGCCTCGGAGATGCGGTCGTCGGCACGGGTGGCGCCGCGCTCGGTCACCCGCGCCGCGGCGACCTCGGCGACCACGTCCGCGGGTGTGGCCGCGGTGGACTCGACACAGCCGGTGCAGGTCGCGTCGCCGACGGTGCGGAAACGGACGGTGGCCTCATACGGCTCCTCGCCGTCGAGCAGCTGGAGAAAACGGGTGTGCGCCAAAAGCATTCCGTCGCGCTGGACCACCGGCCTGCGGTGCGCGTAGTACAGCGAGGGCAGCTCGATGCCCTCGGCGGCGATGTAGCTCCAGATGTCCAGTTCGGTCCAGTTCGACAGCGGGAAGACGCGAATATGCTCGCCCGCGCGGTGCCTGCCGTTATAGAGGTTCCACAGTTCGGGGCGCTGCCTGCGCGGGTCCCACTGGCCGTACTCGTCACGGAAGCTGAACACCCGCTCCTTGGCGCGGGCCTTCTCCTCGTCGCGGCGCGCGCCGCCGAAGACCGCGTCGAACGCGCCCTCCTGGATCGATCGCAGCAGCGTCGTCGTCTGCAACCGGTTGCGGGAGGCGCGCGGCCCGGTCTCCTCGACGACCCGTCCGGCATCGATGTCGTCCTGCACCCGCCCGACCACCAGACGCAGGCCCAGGCGGGCCACCGTCTCGTCGCGGTAGGCGATCACCTCGTCGAAATTGTGCCCGGTGTCGATGTGCAGCACCGGGAACGGTAGCGGCGCGGGCCAGAAGGCCTTGGCCGCCAGGTGCAGCATCACCACCGAATCCTTGCCGCCGGAGAACAGCAACACCGGGCGCTCGAATGTCGCTGCCACTTCACGGAATATGTGCGCCGACTCAGCCTCGAGCGCGTCCAGATGGGGCAGCTCGTAGGTGCTCGCCGTCGACTTCGCGTACTGGCTCACACCGCAAAACTAGAACACGTTTCGGTCTTCGGTCAATGGTCTGCGTCCGCCCGAGTTCGCCGTCACCGCGTCAGCGGCGTCCACCAGCGCCGCGCCGCGGCGGGCGATCTCCGCCCCGGTGATCGAGCGGCCGACGTACATCGTGAGCACCATGTTCTGCCTGCCGTCGCCGTCGTAGGTCGGTGCGGCGAGCAGGCTCACCGCGTGCTCCTTGCGCGGCCGTAGATCCGCGCCCAGATACACCCGCTCGCCGAGGCTCGTCACTAGCTCGCCGACCAGTTCGCGCAGCTCGGGGGGTAGGTCCCGATCGGCGACCCCGGCCAGCAGTGAGTACAGCCGACGTCCCGCGGTGGTCATGCTCTCCACCAGGAATCCCCGCTCGCGGCATTCGGCGACCACTTGACGCAGGCGCGTCTCGTCCTGTCGCAACGGCACCGCGGGCGGCTTGGCCAGCCAGGCGTCGAACGCCGCGTCGGTGTCCCAGAGCACGTACATCAGGCCGACCGGAGGCGCGAAATGGTAGGCCGCGCCCACCTTCACCAGGCCGGGTCCGGTGCTCTCCAGCACCATGATCTGCTCGCCGACGACCGCGGACGCGGTGCAGGTGGTGTGGTAGCGCGCGGAGAGTTTGTCCAGCTCGACGCGGGCGAGCGCGGAGATGGCGAAGCTGTCCTGCGCCACCCGGCCCGCCGCGATCAGTGCGGGCCCGAGCCCGTAGGTGCGGGTGTCGGCGTCGCGCATCAGGTAGCCGCCCGCGGTCAGCTCGGTGAGGATGCCCAGGCAGGTCGGCTTGGCCAGGTCGAGTTCGCGGGCGAGCTCGGAGAGCCCGAAGCGTTTCCCGCGCTGTTCGACGAAGAAATCCAGGACCTGCACCACGCGTGCGGTGGGCGCGGACCGACGACCGACCATTGACCACTCCTAGAACACGTTCTAATCTTTCTTCTATCGAAATGTACCAGAGTGGTACATATTTGGAACACCGGAGAGAGCCTCTTGCTGACACAGCCGTTCGCGGACGCCATCGCCGCCGCCGAGCAGATCATCACCGGAGCCGCGAACATTCGCACCGAACAGGACCTCGTCGAGGGCTACGACTATCTGGCGGGCAGCATCCGCGCGTCGTTGCAGATGGCCTGGGCCTACGAGCTGGACTTCCCGTTCTTCGTCATGTCCACCGGCCCGTACACCAAGATGGGCCTGGACAACCCCGACACGCTCTACTACCACTCCTACCTGCGCCCGGACGCCGAATATGTGGTGACCGGAACCCGCGGCACCACCCGTGACCTGAGCTTCCAGGTGCTCAACGGCAACTATTCGCCCGTCGACGTGCCCGACAGCCTCACCGCTTTCGACGACCGAGAGCTCGACATCCGCACGGACGGGACCTACGAGATCCGCTTCGGACCCGGCGAAGCGGGCCCCGGCTATGTGCACCTCGGCGCCGACGCGGCGATGCTCGTGGTCCGCGAGGTGCACAGCGACTGGGTGACGGAGAAGGCGGGCACGATCCGCATCCAGCGCGTCGACCGGATCGGCGACGCGCCGCCGCCGCTGACCAAGGACGTGCTCACCAAGCGATACGGCGTGGCGGGCAAGATGCTGGTGTCGCGGTTGAAGACCTTCCTGGCCTTTCCGGAGTGGTTCTATCTGAACCTGCCGGTGAACACGCTGACCGAGCCGAGGCCGACGCCGGGCGGGCTGAGCACCCAGTTCTCCTCGGTGGGTCACTACGACCTGGACGACGACCAGGCCATGATCATCACGGTGCCCAGATCCGACGCCCCCTACCAGGGCTTCCAGCTCGGCAGCATGTGGTACCTGTCACTGGATTACATCAACCATCAGACCAGCCTCACCGCCGACCAGGCACACGTGGACCCGGACGGGATGATCCGGCTGGTGGTCAGCGAGCGTGATCCGGGCCTGGCCAATTGGATCGAGCGCACCGGTCATTCCCGCGGCTACCTCCAGTTCCGCTGGCAGCGGCTGTCGCGGGAGATGAAACCCGACGACGGGCCGACCGTGGAGATCGTTTCCGTCGCGGACCTGCCCGATCGCCTGCCGTTCCACGAGCAGGCGCGGGTCACGCCGGAGCAGTGGCGCGACCGGATCGCGGCGCGTCAGGTCGCCGTCGCGGAGAGGATGCTCGGCTGATGTTGCTGCGGGACAAAGTGGTCGTCGTCTCCGGCGTGGGGCCGGGACTGGGGCGTGCGATCGCGGTGCAGAGCGCGAAGGCGGGCGCGGACGTAGTGCTGGCTTCCCGGACCGAATCGCGACTGACCGAGGTGGCCGAGGAGATCACCGAACTGGGCAGGCGCGCGGTGGTCGTGCCGACCGACATCAACGACGAGGCCGCGGTCGTGAATCTGGTCGAGACCGCGCACAGCGCCTTCGGCAAGGTCGACGCGCTGGTGAACAACGCCTTCGCGATCCCGCCGATCGTCGACCTCGCCGACGTCGACCTGGATCAGGTGCGCGCGGGCTTCGAGACGAACGTGCTGGCCGCCTTGCGTCTGACCAGGCTGTTCGTGCCCGCCCTCGCCGAGAGCAAGGGCTCGGTGGTGATGATCAACTCGGCCGTGCTGCACCACTCGCGGCGGACCTTCGGGCCGTACAAGATGGCCAAGGCCAGCCTGCTCGCGCTGGCGCAGAGCCTGGCCACCGAACTCGGTCCGAAGGGCATCCGGGTCAATTCCGTCGCGCCGGGCTACATCTGGGCCGACAACCTGAAGTGGTACTTCAACTACCTGGCGCAGCAGCGGGGGATCACCTCCGAGGAGGTCTACGCCGAGACCGCGAAGACCACCGACCTGCGCAAACTGCCCGAACCCGACGAGATCGCCGACGCGGTCGTGTTCTTCGCGTCCGCCATGGCGCGCGCGATCACCGGCGCGTGCCTGGACGTCAACGCCGGCGAATTCCACCACTAGGAGATGACCGTGATCGGTAGGGACGACGTCGGAACCGTCGACGATCTGCACGCCTCGGCGACCAAGGTGGTCGGGCTGGACGACTTCGGCACCGACGACTACCGCGAAGGGCTCGAGGTGCTGCTCGAGTCCTATGCGAAGGACGCCGAACTCACGCCCTTCGGCAATAAGGTGAACCGCGCGTTCCTGCGCGGCGCGCTGATCGCCCGGCTGCTCAGCGAGGCGGCCTGGCGGCAGCATCCGGAACACGCCGACGTGGCGATCGAGCGCCCGATCTTCGTGACCGGTCTGCCGCGCTCGGGCACCACGGCGGTGCACCGCCTGCTCAACGCCGACCCGGCGCACCAAGGGCTGGAGATGTGGCTGACCGAGATGCCGCAGCCGCGCCCGCCGCGCGAGACATGGGCGGGCAACCCGGTCTACCAGCGCCTCGCCGCCGCCTACGACAAGCACCACGTCGAACATCCGGAGTTCATGGGAGTGCACCACATCTCGGCCGACCAGGTCGAGGAGTGCTGGCAGTTGCTGCGGCAGTCGGCCATGTCGGTGTCCTACGAGTGCCTGGCCTACCTGCCCACCTACTCCGAGTGGTTGCGCGAGCGGGATTGGACATCCGCCTATCGCAGGCACCGGCGCAACCTGCAACTGATCGGGCTGCCGGACGCGGGCAAGCGATGGGTGCTGAAGAACCCGAGTCACCTGTTCGCGCTGGACGCGATCTTCGAGGTCTATCCGGACGCGCTGGTCATCCAGATGCACCGCGATCCGCGCACCATCATCGCGTCGGTGTGCAGCTTGAACGAGCAGGCGTCGGCGGGCTGGTCGGAAAAGTTCCGCGGCCCGGTGGTCGGCGCGACGCAGCTGGATCTGTGGGCGCGCGGCGCGGAGCGGTTCCTCGCCGACCGCAAACGCCACGACGCGGCGCAGTTCTGCGATGTCGACTACGACGAGTTCGTCGCCGACCCGATCGGCACGGTGACATCGATCTACCGGCACTTCGGGCTGCCACTGAGCGCCGAGGCCGAGGCGGCGATGACCGCGTTGCACGCGGAGAGCACGTCTGGGGCGGCACGCCCGGCGCACCGCTACACCCTCGCCGATTTCGGGCTGACCGCCGAGCAGGTGGACGCGCGGTTCGGCGCGTACCGGGAAGCGCACTTCCCGGGGCGGTGAGCGGTCGGCGCTCGCCGGTGGCACGTCCGACCGGCGAGCGCCGGAACACGGCGAAGGCATCTCACGCGAGTTTGCATCGTGTGCCGGTGCGGTCGTGCCGGATTCGCGGGCGGCCCGCCTGCCTGCGCTTTGTGAGATCGACGGGTATTATTTTGCCCGACAAGGCATTCCATGCAGTTGCGCACAGTGCGCCATTCGCAAGGGCGCCCGGCGCCCGGCTCGTCGGCAGGCGATTCGGTCATCCAGGTGCGCAACCATTTCCGTGTCGGCGGAGTCGCGATCCGTCGACGCGGAAGTGTGCACCGGGGGCCAGCGAGCACGGGCGCTATGAAGGCGGCGCGAGCGTAGTGGACAGGGAACTGGGGCCCCACGTTCTCCCCAGCATTCGGTGGCCGCGCCGTTCACCACCCGTGCGCGAAGCCGACGCCGCCCAGCGGACTCCGGCAGATGCGGTACCGAGGCTCGAACCGGCCGATCCTCGCCGCGCAGGCGCCGAGGATCAGGGCTGTCCGGGCTTCAGCACGATGAACAAGCCGTTCGCCTCCGCACACAGCCGGTCGCCGTCGTGCAGGGTGGCCCGCACATAGACCTTGCGCCCCTCCTGCCGTTCGGCCCACGCGCGCACTTTGAGTTCGGTGTTCAGCGGCGTGATGGAGCGGTAGTCGACGGTGAGCGACGCCGTTCTGGTCACCGCGCCGGAGCGCACCGCGGCCGCCATGCCGAGCAAGTCGTCGAAGGCGATGGCGATCTGACCGCCGTGGGCGGCGCTGTTGCCGCCGAGGTGGAAGGTGCGGAAGGTGAGGCGCGCGTCGACGCCGTTCTGCGGGTCGACATGGTCGATGAAGAACGGCGGCAGGGTGATGTTGCCGCGGGCGGGCAGGTCGAAGCGGGTCCAGTTGGGCGTCGACCACTCGTCCACCCGTGCGGCGTCGAGCTTGTCGTTCAGCTCCTTGAGAATGCCGATCGCCTCCACCGCCAGCTCGTCGGAGGGCGAGGCCAGCCGGACGCGGTCCATCAGGCCGCGCACCTGCTCGATGAACTGGCCGTAGTGCGGACCGCCGCGGGAGATGTCGTCCTTGGCTGCCTCGTGGGCGGCGATCAGCTGGGTCATCGGCCGGAACCCGCCCTCGTGGTGCTCCTGACTCGGCAGCGAGTCGCCGTCCTGCGGTTCGTTCATGAGAACAAGTTATCGGTTGCCCGGTGAATGCTCGCCGCGCGGGTGCTGTGTCCGTCGTCACGAGCCGTCACCGCCTAGGCTGGTGCGCGACCGCATATCGCCTTTCCCGGGTGGTATCGGCCTGGTTCCGGCGGGCCGGATACGCGTTGTGGCCGCGCTGGATCCCTGACCGCTTCGGCTGGCGAAAGGCTCTGTGCGCATGGGTATCACCGCGGTCGTGTTCGACATGGACGGCGTATTGATCGACTCCGAGCCGGTCTGGGAACTGGTGCGGCGTGGCTACGTCGCGGAGAAGGGTGGGCGATGGCTGCCCGACACCCAGCAGCGGCTGATGGGGATGAGCACCGGGGAATGGTCGGCCTATCTGAGCGGCGAACTCGGGGTCGGCGAGCCCCCGGAGACCGTCGCGCGGGAGGTGATCGAGCGGATGTCCGAGCGCTACGCCGAGGGCGTGCCGGTGCTGCCGGGTGCGGTCGAGGCCGTGCAGCGGATCTGTGAGCACTGGCCGCTGGGGCTGGCCAGTTCGTCGCCGCGCGCGCTCATCGACACGGTGCTGGGCCGGACGGGTCTGATCGAGTACTTCTCCGTCACCTTCTCCACCGAGGAGGTCGATCGCGGCAAACCGGCGCCGGACGTCTACCTGACGGTCGCGACGTTCCTGCGTCAGCGGCCGAGTGACTGTGTGGCCGTCGAGGACTCGAGCAACGGCATGCGCTCGGCCCACGCGGCCGGGATGCGGGTGATCGCGGCGCCGCGCCCGGAGTACCCGCCCGCTTCCGATGCGCTCGGCTTGGCCGCCAAGGTTATCTCCGGCCTCGACGAACTCACTCCTGGGCTGATCACCGGCTGAGCCGTGGCCAGGTCAGGGCCGATAAGAAGTCAGCAGGGTGCGGGCGGCGGCAGCCAGGTCCTCTTCCAGCCAGGCGGGCAGCTGCGCGGCGTGGGCGTGGCGGCGCAGCGCCGCATAGGGCAGGTCGACGATCGCGCGGCTGACCGCATCGATCTCTCGCTCCTCGTCCCTCCCGAACAAGGCGAGCGCGATGCGGCGCAGATGCTCGATCAGCGGCGCGTTCATCTCGGCCAGGGTCGCGCGGAACTCGGCGTCCGGCTCGCCGTCGAGCAGATCGCTGGGACGCAGCTCTAGCAGGAGCTTGGCGTCCTGGGGGAGTTCGCGGCCGAACCGCAAGGCGGCGCGCACCATCCCGACGCCCGCCTCCACCGGATCCGGCTGGTCGGCGGCGGCGAGGGTGCCGTCCTGGAAACGGCGCAGCGCGCGCAGCCACGCCGCGGTGAGCACACCGTTGCGGTTGCCGAAGCGGTGATACAGGGTGCCGACCGGAGCGCCGCTGGCCTCGGCGATGGCCGACACGCTGGCCGCGCGGGGCCCTTCGGCGAGGACCAGCGCGCGTGCTGCGTCGAGGATCACGTCGCTGTCGTGCTTGCGGGGCGGCGCCATGTACTAGTACGTTCCTTCTATATGGAGCGATTGTCCTATATTGACGAGCATGCCAGATCGGTCGACGCGAATCGCGACCGGGCGTGGCAAGCGATGCTGAGAGTCGTCTGTCGCGACCCGCGCGAGCCGTCGCCTCCCACCGGGTTCGTCGTCGATTCCGTCGCGGAACCGCACCGTTTGGCGCTGCGCGGCCAGCACTGGTTCTCGAAATACGCGCTGATCTTCGAATTGGACGAGGAGGGCCCGGGCCGGACGCGCGTCCGCGCGCGTAGTTACGGCGACTTTCCCGGTCTGCACGGCCGGATCTATCGTGCGCTGGTCGTGGGGACGGGGGGTCACCGATTGGCGGTGCGTCACATGCTGCGCAGGATCGCGGCGGCGGCATGATCCCGGGGACGGTGTGGGGCGCCACCGAAGCCGAACGCGAGGCTCCCTTACCGTGCGACGACCGGCAACCGGGCGGTCTCCAGGCCGATCGCGCGATCAGCGTCGACGCGCCGCCCGCTCTCGTCTACGCCTGGCTGTGCCAGTTGCGCGTCGCGCCGTACAGCTACGACCTGCTGGACAACTTCGGCAAACGCAGCCCGCGCCGGCGCGACCCGATGCTCACCGAACTGGCGGTGGGGCAACGGTTCATGTCCCAATTCGAGCTGGTCTCCTTCGTCTTGGGCAGGCACATCACGCTGGTCTCGGGCAAGGTGTGCGTCACCTACGCGGTGCGACCAGAAGGCGCGGGAACCCGCCTCCTGGTCCGAATACGCTGCGGCGCGCCCAGACTCGTCGCGGTGGCACTGGCCCTCGGCGACCTGCTCATGATGCGTAAGCAACTGCTGACGCTGAAGGAACTCGCCGAAGCCGAATACCGCGCGGCCCCAGCGGATTCTCCGGGGCCACCGGAACGGTAGCGCCGCATCGGCCGCGAGGTGCCCGACCGGCGACGGTAGAGCGATCCGGGCGGTGGGGGAGACCGGAGGTCATCCGCACGAGCGAAGGGTGAGGTTTACGAAAGGCGTTCGACCAAGTCGAACTTGCGTTGTTCATAGCCTTTCGGCACGGTGTCGCGGACCGAGATCAGGGCGTGTGCCCAAGAGCCGAGGAGGGTGCGGTCGCCCACCGTGCGGCCGGGATCCGGTGTGGGTTCGGCGGTGAGCAAGGGGAGTGGGTGGATGCGGTGACGGGCCTCGTTCTCCAGTACGGTCGCTTTGTCCACGAAGATCCGCAGGTCGTGATTGAGGAGATAGCGGCCGACCGCACCGTGTTCCGGCGGCAGCAGTGCGGCGACCGAACCTGCTGTGCGGTAGAGGTTTTCGCCTAGTCGGGGTCGTTGCGCATCCCGTCCCGCCCAGGTGACCCGAGCGGGTTCGGTGAGCAGTCGCTCGATCCCTTGGACGAGGTGGTGGCCGATCCTGGCGTGTTCCATGAGCCGCGGGCCCGCGTCCACGTAGCCGAGCAGGCGGTGGTCGCCGGTGCGGAGTACTGCTCGATAGAGCTGCCACACGTAGTCGTATTCCCTTCGGTGGTAATCGATTTCGTTGCATGCTCACACGCGTTTGCGGTGTGGCGATTACAGCGGCGTTACCACCGTGGTGCGGTCAATCGGCCTGCGCGCAGGCGACCGCCCGGTCGAGCAGGAGGGCCTGCTCGGAAGTATTGCCCGTCAGTTCCGCCGCGCGCGTGAATTCGGCGCGGGCCTGCGCATACCGGCCCAGCTGGGCGAGCAGGTCGCCGCGCACGGCGTAGCGCAGGTGGTAGTCGGTGAGGGCGCCCGCGGCGACGAGCGCGTCCACCAGCTCCAGCCCCGCGGCGGGGCCGTGCACCTTGCTTACCGCGACCGCGCGATTCAGCTCCACGACGGGGGAGGGAAAGCGTTGCGCCAGAACGGCGTACAGTCCGGCGATGCGCCGCCAATCGGTCTCTTCCGGCGTCGCCGCCATCGCGTGCACCGCGGCGATCGCGGCTTGCAGCGCGTACCGTCCCGGCGGCAAGGCGCGCTCACGTGCCGCGCTGTTCGCCCGCCCGAGGGCGGCCAGCCCGCGCCGGATCAGCAGGCGATCCCACCGTGCGCGGTCCTGGTCGTCGAGCAGCACCACCTCTTCGCCGGTTCCGGTGCGCGCGGGCAGCCGGGAAGCCTGCAGCTCCAGCAGCGCGACCAGGCCGTGCGTCTCCGGCTCGGCGGGCAACAACTCGCCGAGCATGCGGGCCAGGCGCAGCGCGTCCTGGCACAGTTCCTCGCGGATCCAGTCCTCGCCCGCCGTCGCCGCGTAGCCTTCGTTGAAGATCAGGTAGACCACGGCCAGCACCGAGGCCAACCGATCGGCCAGCTGGGCACCGCGTGGCACCGTGTAGGGGACCCGCTTGTCGGCGATGGTGCGTTTCGCGCGCACGATCCGTTGCGCCACGGTCGATTCCGGCACGACGAACGCCCGGGCGATCTCCTCGGTGGTCAGCCCGCCGAGCAGCCGCAGGGTGAGCGCGACCCGGGCCGGTTCGGTGAGCACCGGGTGACAGGCGGTGAACATCATTCGCAGCAGGTCGTCCTCGACCAGGTCGTCGTTCGTATCGGGCGGCGGCTGCTCGGTCACGAGATCGCGACCGAGCAGCTCCAGCTTGCGGGCGAAGGTGCGGTTGCGCCGCACCCGATCGATCGCCCGGTGCTTGGCGGTGAGCATGAGCCAGCCGCCCGGGTTCGGCGGCACGCCGTCGCGCGGCCACTGCTCCAACGCCGCGACCAACGCGTCCTGCGCCAGTTCCTCGGCGGCGCCGATATCGCCGACCACCCGGGTGAGCCCGGCGACCAACCGGGGCCATTCCATCCGGGTCACGGCTTCGGCGGCGCGTCGCGCCGAATCCGCGGACGGCTGCCCGCTCATCCGCCGTGCCCGCTCAGGCGGGTTCGGCGATCTGCCGGACCTCGACCTCGATGTCCCATTCGGGTCCGTGTACGGCGAGGAAACGAGAGGTCCATTCCACCGCCTCTTCCTTCGACTTGACCTGCAGAATGCAGTATCCGCCGACGATCTCCTTGGATTCGGTGAACGGTCCGTCCAGCACGGTCTGCTTGCCGCCGGACTGGGTGACCCTGGTGGCTTCGGTGATCGAGTGCAGGCCGTTGGTGTCCAGCAGCACGCCCGCCTTGGTCATCTCCTCGATCACCTTGCCCACCTGTTCGACCAGCGCGTCGTCCGGCTCCGGGGAAGTGGCGGGTCAAGGCGGATGAGCATCATGTATCGCATCTCGGCATCCTCGGTCGATGTGGCGTCAGGATCGGTCGATCCTCACATCACTGCATCGAACGACCCCCGCCCGAATCGACATGTCGGCGGAAATTTCTCCGGCCGAAGCGCCTACCGCGGCCACGCGATGGTTTTGCGGGCCGCTCGCGCGGTCCAACGGCCGTCGTCGTGGCGGACCTCCACCGGGTGTGCGAAGGCGGCGGTGACGTTCTCGGTGGTGATCGTCTCCAGCGCGGGGCCCGCCGCGACGGCGTGACCGCCCGCGATGAGCAACGCGTGGGTCGTCGTGCTGGGCAGCTCTTCCAAGTGGTGGGTGACCAGGATGGAGGCGACGTCGGGGTGGGTACGGTCCAGGGTGTCGAGAGTGTCCAGCAACTGCTCGCGCGCGGCGACGTCCAGGCCGGTGGACGGTTCGTCGAACAGCAGTAGCCGTGGCTCGGCGATCAGCGCTCGGGCGATGAGCGTCCGGCCGCGCTCGCCCTGGCTCAGCGTGGGCCAGATCTCCGTCGCCTTTCCGGTCAGGCCCACGGTGTCGATCATCGCGTCGGCTCGGTCGAGCTGGTCGGCTGTCGGTGTCCAGCGCATGGGGGTGTCGATCGTCGCGGTCAGGCCGGTCAGCACGACCTCGCGGATGGTCAGCGGAGACCGCAACGGGTGGCGTGGGTTCACCTGGCCGATGCCGCGGCGCAGCTGCTGCAATTCGACGCGGCCGAGTTCAGCGCCGAGTACACGGACCGAACCCGACGTGGGGAAGGTGACCGCGCCGCAGAAGCCGAGCAGGGTGCTCTTTCCCGCGCCGTTCGGACCGAGCAGCGCCCAGCGTTCGCCGGCGCGCACGGTCAGCGAAATCCCGCCGATGATCTTCTTGCCCTCGCGGCGGAAGGTCACGTCGGTCAATTCCAGCACCGGTTCGGTCACGTGAAAGCCTCTTTCAGAGTGGTCAGGTGGGCGCGGCTGTACTCCGCCGCGGCGGCCGGGTCGCGGGCGGCGATGGCGTCGGCCAGCCGCTGATGCGCGGCGTGATCCACGGACTCCGACGGCACCGGGCGGATCTTCAACATGTCGATCATCGCCAGCCGCAACCGGGGCAGGAAGCTGTCGAACAACTGGGTCAGCACGTCGTTGTGGGCGGCCACGATGACCGCCCGGTGGAACGCCATATCGGCGTCGACGTGCTCGGCCACCGGCTCGCCGTGTGCTTCGCGCGCGGCCAGGGCCCGGCGGATCATGCGCAGGTCGGCGGGGGTGCGCCGCTGGGCGGCCAGTGCGGCGGCCTCGGCCTCGATGGCGATGCGCGCCTCGATCACCGAGGCGATGGTGGCGCGGCGCAACACGGCGTCCCATTCCTCGGTCGCCTCGAGCGCGGTCACGAAAACGCCCGCGCCCTGCCTGCTGTCCAGGACGCCTTTACCGGCCAGCTCGCGGATCGCCTCCCGCAGCGTCGAGCGTCCGACGCCGAGCTGTGCGGCCAGGGTGGTCTCACCGGGCAGGCGGTGACCCAGCGGCCATTCGCCCGCCTGGATGCGGGCGAGCAGCACTTCGGCCGCCTGCGCGGCCAGTGGATGGCGCCGTACCTGCGAGATCATTCACTACCTCTCTACTTGTCTGAGGAGTCGTGTACAGTCTAGCCATCATGCGCACCATGCTTCTGCTTAGCCGCCACGGCGGGGCCTGAACGACCGGCCGCCCGCCGTGGGGCTTCGTCGTGGCCGGTCACCCTTGTCGTGACGGCCGCAATGGCCAGGAAGCAGACCCATGACCACCGCATTCCCCACCATCCACACGCCTGCGGGGCAGGTGCCCGATCAGGCTCCGGCGTGGAATCGCCAGCGGCGCTCGCAAATGCCGTCGCACCGCTATCGTGACATCCACCGACGCGTGGAAGTACCGTTCATGCAACGGAAATGGCCCGACGCCCGGCTCACGCAGGCGCCTCTGTGGGTGCCGGTCGATCTGCGCGACGGCAATCAGGCACTCGCCGAGCCGATGGACCCGGCGCGCAAACGACGCTTCTTCGAGCTCCTGGTCGCCATGGGCTACAAGGAGATCGAGGTCGGCTACCCGTCGGCGTCCCAGACCGACTTCGACTTCGTTCGGCTCATCGCCGAGGAGGATCTCGCGCCAGAGGACGTGACGATCGCCGTCTTCACCCCGGCGCGGCGCGATCTCATCGAGCGCACCCTCGCATCGGTCCGCGGCATCCCCAACGACGTCGTGATCCACATGTACACCGCGACGGCTCCCGCGTGGCGGGACATCGTGCTCGGCAAGGACCGCGCGGCGCTGCGCGAGCTGATCCTCGACGGCGGGCGCGCCGTGCTGGACTGCGCCGGGGACCTGCCGAACGTGCGGTTCGAGTTCTCGCCCGAGGTGTTCAACCTGACCGAGCCCGACTACGTCCTCGAGATCTGCGACCGGATGACGACATTGTGGGACGCCACACCGCGGCGGCCGGTCATCCTGAACCTGCCCGCCACCGTCGAAGTCGCCACCCCGAACGTCTACGCCGACCAGATCGAATACATGCACCGCAATCTGGCTCGCCGCGACAGCGTCATCCTGTCGGTGCACCCGCACAACGATCGCGGCACCGGCGTCGCGTGTGCCGAGCTGGCGGTACTCGCGGGCGCGCAACGCGTCGAGGGCTGTGTCTTCGGCAACGGTGAGCGCACCGGCAACGTCGACATCGCCACGCTGGCGCTGAATCTGCACGCGCAGGGCATCGATCCGATGATCGACTTCTCCGACATCGATGAGATCCGGCGCACCGTCGAATACTGCACGCGCATGCCGATCCACGAACGGCACCCGTATGTCGGCGATCTGGTGCACACCGCGTTCTCCGGGACTCATCAGGACGCGATCAAGAAGGGCATGGCCGAGCATCGCGCCCGGGCCGCCGCGACGGGCATTCCCGAGCGCGCGGCCGACTGGCACGTGCCGTATCTGCCCATCGATCCCGCGGACCTCGGCCGCAGCTACGACGCGGTGATCCGGGTCAATTCCCAATCCGGCAAGGGTGGCATCGCCTACCTGCTGCACGCCGAATACGGCATGGACCTGCCACGACGGCTGCAGATCGATTTCGCCGGGCACGTGCAAGCGCTCGCCGACGACACCGGCGTCGAGATCAGCGCCGTCGAACTGCGTGATCTGTTCGAGGCGATCTACTGCGACGACCCGTCGGGGCCGGCCGTGAAGGACTGGCGCACCAGCGGCGACGGCGCCGAAGCGGACACCGAGATCACGCTGATCGTCGACGGCGTCACCCACCGTACGCGGCGCGGCGGCGGCCCGGTCGCGGCGCTCACCGAGGCACTGGCCGAGGCGGGGTATCGCGTAGAGGTGCTCGGCCTGACCCAGCAGAAGACGGACCGAGACGAGGGCGCCATCGCTTACCTGGAGTACCGCAGCGGCGATCACCTCGGTTGGTCCTGCGGCCGAGCCGATTCCGCGCAGGCGGCGGCACTCGCCGCGATCGTGCGCGCTGCCGGACGCTCGGCCCGGCGATGACCATCTGACACCGCTCTCGCGCTGACCGACTCGTGGCGCGACGGCATGTGGCGGCTGGTGCGCGAATCACGCACGTACCGCCGACGATCCGATCGGGTACTCGGACCCCGGTACCCGATCGGACGCGGTCGCTGCACGGCAGGTGACGGTCGGGCTCCGGTGAAACCGTCGCCGGAGAACCGAATTTTCCCGCTCAGAACATGCCGTGCGGTATCTGCGCGGGGTCGGGCACCGTTTGCACGACATCCCAGTGCTCCACGATCTTTCCGTCGGCCACCCGCCAGATGTCGACCACAGCCAGGTCGGGCTCTTCGTCGCCCGGCGGGATCATGCGGTAGTGCATGACCACGTATTCGTCGTCGGCGATCACCCGCGCCAGCTCCAGCTTCGACCCGGCCACCGGTGCCTGGGCGATGAACTCGATGAAAGCGTCCTTCTCGGAGGGATTTCCGGGGCTGTGCTCGAGGAAGTCGTCATGCAGCAGAGTGCGCAGCACATCGACGTTGCCCGCCGCGAACTCCGTGAAGCCGTTCAGGAGCAGTTCCCTGTTGCGCACCGCCGCGCTGTCGTTCGTCATGCCGACGAGACTGGCAGCGCGCGAACCGGGGTGTCGATTACCCGCCATGTAATGGCGGGCGTGACCCGGGCGTCGTGATACTGGGCCGATGAACGGTGATCGACCGGTCGGCGAGCTGCTGCGAGAGTGGCGGCACCGGCGGAAGCTGAGCCAGCTGGATCTGGCCATCCAGGCCGACGTGTCCGCCCGGCACGTCAGTTTCGTCGAGACCGGCCGCACGACGCCCAGCCGAGCCATGGTGCTGCACCTGGCCGAACAGCTCGACATTCCGCTTCGCGAACGCAATCGCGCGCTGATCGCCGCCGGACACGCTCCCGAGTTCCGGCGCAGCGACTGGAACGACCCCGCGCTGCGGCGCGCCCGCGACGCGGTGCAGCGGGTACTGCGGCTGCACGAACCGTATCCGGCGCTGGCGGTGGACCGGCGCTGGAATCTGGTGCAGGCCAACGACTGTGTGGGCGTGTTCTTCGACGGTGTCGATCCGCGACTGCTCGAACCGCCGATCAACATGATGCGGCTCGGCCTGCACCCGGCGGGCTTCGCCTCCCGGCTGCGCAATCTCGAGCAGGTCCGCGCTTTCCTGCTGCCCCGCCTGGCACGCCAGGTGATGGCGACCGGGGATCCCGAACTGGCCGCGCTGCACGAGGAACTGCGCTCCTACGGCTCGCCGGGCGGCGCGGACAGTGACATCGCGGACATCCTGCTGCCGATCCGACTGCGCCACCGCGACACGGAACTCGCGTTCTTCAGCACGATCACGACCTTCGGCGCGGCATTCGACATCACGCTCGACGAGGTCGCGGTCGAAGCGTACTTCCCCGCCGACGACGAAACGGCTGCCTACCTGCGTGCGTGCGCCGAAACCGGCCGGTGAGCTACGGGCGTCGGGTCAGTCGCGTGCGGTGAATCGCTCCGCGGGCTCGCCGCTGAGGTGTCCGGCGGGCAGCTTGCGGCCGCAGAGGACGAGCAGCAGGTCTTGGGCGCGCCCCGACAGCACCGTCCCGGACCCGTAGCTGAAGTCCAGGTCGTCGGCGCGCAGTTCGATGCCGCCGAGTTTGGCGCCGAACAGCTTGACGGTCCTGGGGTCGATCGTGTCCAGCACCAAGCGCATCCGGTCCTCGGGCACCAAGCGGTCCAGGCCCAGGGCAACGGTGATGTCCAGCCCGTGGATCACATCGTGGCTCAACGCGTTGGAGAGCCCGCCGCCCGGCGGGCGCCAGGGGTGATCGACGTTGTCCCACAGTGATTTCAGCAGATCCGAGGTGCTCAGCGTGGCGGCGTCCATCCGGGCGGTGCGGTCGGCCAAGCGGTTGAAGTTCCCGAACGCCGCGACCATCCCCACCGCCAGGCGCGCGCTCGACAGGCGATACGGCATGGTGATGTGCGCGACCACTTCGCGTACCCGCCAGCCCGCGCAGAGGGTCGGCGAGTCCCAGCCCTCGGCGTCCAGTCCGGCCAGGAGTTCGGCGAGTTCGGCTCGTTCCGCCGTCACCGCCCTTCGCACCTGGGTATCGGTCATTCGTCCACCTCTCTTCGACGAGGTGATCCAACCCCTCCGGCCGTCGAGGCGCCACCCGGCGACGAAAATCGGCTACCCGCAGAGCGGAAAACAGAGTGCTTCCAAATTCGCTGCGCACGCAGGGACTGCGGTGAAGACAGTGGTCAGCCGTACAGCGCCTGGCGGGTTCTCCGATACGCGGCCCGGATGTCCCGTCCGGTCGCGGTGTCGGCCGGTGGCGGAATCTCCGCGACCGAGCATGCGGGCCAGGACGGCGGCCGGGACGTGCCGCTGAGCGCCCATGCCGCTTGCCTGGCAGCGCCGAGCGCCACGTACTCGGCCGGTTCCGGCACCGTCACCGTGACGCCGAAGACCTGCGCGGCGATCGCCGCCACCAGCCGGGAGCGCGCCGCGCCGCCGATGAGCAGCACGCGCCGCGGCGAGACCCCGCCGATCTCGGTGAGGTGGTCGAGCGCGTCGGCGAGATGACACAGCAGAGCCTCGAAGGCGGCGCGGGCCACCGTGCCGGGGCGCATCGCCTCCGGCCGCAACCCGTGCAGGCTGCCCGCGGCGTGCGGCAGGTTGGGCGTGCGTTCACCGGCGAGGTAGGGCAGCATGACCACGCCGTCCGCGCCCGGCGGCTCCTGCGCGGCCAGCGATTCCAGCGTCGGCAGATCCACGCCGAGCAGATCGGCGGTCGAAGTGAGGATGCGGGCGGCGTTGAGCGTGCAGACCAGCGGCAGGAACGCGCCGGTGGCGTCCGCGAAACCGGACACCGCGCCGGTCGCGTCGGCGGCCGGACGGTCGGTGCGAGCGTATGCCGTTCCGCTGGTGCCGAGGGAGACCACCACATCGCCATCAGTGATGCCCAAGCCGAGCGCGGCCCCGGCATTGTCTCCCGTTCCGGCGGCGACCAGCGCGCCCGAGGGTGTGTGCCCGGCGGACTGGTCCGGGCCGAGGACCCGGGGCAGGCCCGGGTGGCGCCCACGAAAAGCCATGGCGAGCAGATCTTCGCGATAGTCTCCGTCGGCTGGTGACCAATAGCCGGTGCCGGAAGCATCGCCCCGATCGGTGGTCGGCTCGAGCATGTGTCCCGGTCCGCCGCCCCGTAGCCGCCAGGTCAAGTAGTCGTGTGGCATCACGACGTGGGCGGTGTTGTCGGCGAGTTCCGGCTCGTGGTCGGCCAGCCAGCGCAGTTTGGCGACGGTCAGGCCTGCCACCGGTACGTTGCCGACCGCATCGGCCCACGCCCGCGGGCCGCCCAGGTCGGCGATCAGTTCCTTCGCCGCGTCGGCGGAGCGGACGTCGTTCCACAGCAGCGCGTCCCGCACCGGGACACCAGCCGCGTCCAAGGGGACCAAGCCCTGTTGCTGCCCCGCGACGGCTATCGCGTCGACGTCGTCGAGCAATCCCGCACTCGCCGTCTGTAGCGCGTCCCACCACGCGGCCGGGGCGACCTCGGTCCCCTCCGGGTGCGTGGCCCGCCCCTGAGCGAGAATCTCACCGCTGTCGGCGTCGCAGACCACGACCTTGCACGCCTGGGTGGAACTGTCGACTCCCGCCACCGTCGTCATGGCGCGCGCCCCGATCGAAGCCCGCTCGCGTGGCCGACACCGCCCCCGTCGCACAGCGGACGCGGGCGGATCGACACCTCGGCGGAAACCGGTCGCATTTCGAGGACGAGCCCGTCGCGCGATCCGGCGAATCGTCCGATCGTCTGGAGCACACCCATACCGACCACCTTGCCCCTCGCCGCCCGGCACCGGAGCATTTCGGGTATTCCGCCGCCGTATCGGGCAGACTGTCGCGATGAGCATCGACCCCACCGACGTGCGCATCCGCACGGGAGACGGGACGCAGCTGCCGGAGCTGACCGAGAAAGCGCTCGGCGACCTGCTCGGCGAACCGGCCGGGCCGGAAGACGCCGTGCTCGAACTCAGCCGTGCCGACCTGCACGAGATCCGGGCCAGGCTGCTGCCCGACGGCGTCTACGAGCTGGAGCACCGGGCCGGGTCGGCGACCGAGTCGTTCCAGATGTACACCTCCGACCCGGTGCTGGTGCGGGATGTGCTGTGGGCATGGCTCTGCGACGATCCGTGGTGGCGCGACTCGGTCGCGTGGTTCCCCGTCGACCCGGCGATCGCCGAGCTACGCGCCGTGCAGGACGAACTCACCGGACTGCTGGACGGCCTGACCGTGATGGACGATCTCACCGCGGGCATGGACGCGGCGCTGGCGCGCGCCGACGAACTGCTGGCGTCGGAGCTCCCACCGGATGCGGACGACTCCGCTCAGGCCTGATACCACCAAGCGGTGGTCGCCACGTCGGCGTCCTCCAGCGGGAGATAGGTCTCGGCGTCCTGCCATCCGAGGGCCTGGACGGTGACGCGCAGTTCGCGTTCGAAACAGATCGGATCGCGCACATGCCAGCGATACATGCCGAAGCGCTGATCCGCTCGATAGATTTCCTCCGGCGGCAGCACTTGATGCAGCCCGAGATAAGGCGTGGAATATGTCCGGTATGTCCCGTCGAGATCGAAATTCCAGGCGCCGCCGAAATAGTCTTCGGTGCCCGTCCCGCAAATGGTCGGATGCTCGGTGTCCCCGTCGAGGAAGAACTTGACCTCGCCCTCGCCCCACCATCCCGGCGCGCCAGGGCGGATGGCGAGGTAGGTGCCGACGTAGCGGCCCGGCCCCGGCACCGTGTCGAGCACGGTGTGGACGGCAGGGTTCCCCAGGCCGGTGGTCCGCGTCCATCGGGTGTGCAGATACCCCGCTTCGTCCGGTACGTCCTCTTCGGTGTAAGTCGCCTGGTAGTACACCGGAACCTCGCGGCCGCAACGGTTTTCGAGCGTGATGCGCGCTCGGTGCCGAAACGGCATGGGCCAGTAGCTGTTCAATCCCCCAGCGGGCGCGACGACCACCATCTCCGAACTCAGCAGGGCGGTCTCGCCCCATCCGTTGCAGAAGAAGTCGCCGAGGGGCGAGGAGATCGCGGGCCGTGCCGCGTCGTCCCAGGTCATCCGCAGCGTCAGCCCGCGAAGGACGGAACGCTCGGTGGTCAACCAGAAATGCCGGAAAACGCCGGGACCGGATACGTCGGCCAGCGTGGCGGTTTCGCCGTGGGCGAGCGCGATCGAGGGGGAGATCTTCCACCCCGCCCCGAGCAGCCGTGCCGCGTGCGCTCCGGTGCCGTCGGTCGCCCGCGCCCCCGCGCCGGGCGCCCCCGTCGGATTCTCGGCGCTGACCGACCGCGTTCGCGTGCCGTCCAGCCGCCACAGTTCACCGCCCGGCGCGGTCACAGTCCCGGCCATCCGTACCGGGGTGCGGTCGGCGCGAGCCCGGCCCGGTGCGCCGTGGCGGCTCCGCCGGTCGCGGCCAACTGCCGGGTGTCGGTCTGCTGGGCGAGTTCCCGGCGGAACTGGTCCATGTCCAGCCAGAGGATCTGCTGCACAAGGTCTTCCAGCGCGTCCGAGGCGAGGACGCCCGCGGCGGAGTAGACGAGCAGGCCGTCCCGGAACGCCATCACCGTCGGATACTGCGTCACCTGCGCGGCGGCGGTCAACGCGACCTCGGCTTCGGTATCGACCTTGCCGTGCACGATCTGCGGATGCCGCTGCGACGACGCTTCGTACACCGGAGCGAAATACTGGCACGGCCCACACCAACCGGCCCACCAGTCCACCAGCACGATCGGATGCGACGTGACGACGGAGTCGAAATTGTCCTGGGTCAAGGTGATCGTGGGCATGACATCCTCGTATCGTTCCGCGGAGCAACTGTGCATCGTCGCACGGATATTCGCGATCAGGAAGCCGCCCCGGCGCGGTGCTGTTCGGCCGCGAGGAAATGCGCGATATTCGTCGTTCGATCGTACAGATCGCGGTAGTGCCGGTAGTACTCGTCGTAGATCGCGACACTTTCGGGCTGCGGTCGCACGATGTCGACGACGGGATTCCACCCGGAGGTGTCGATCCCGGCGGCCTCGGCCGCGAGCAGGGCGTCGCCGAGACTCGCCCCGACGGTGTCGGCGGGCAATTGCTGCGGCAGCCCGGTGACATCGGAGACGATCCGGGTCCACAGCCCGCCTCTGGTGCCGCCGCCCACCGCGACCAGACGCCCCGCCTGCCCGCCTGCTTCGGTCATGGCCTCGAGGTTGTGGCGCACTCCGTAGGCGATGCCCTCCAGAACCGCGCGGTAGAGCTCGGCCCGTCCGTGCCCGAGCGTCAATCCCGCGACGATGCCGCGTGCGTCCGGATCGAACAAGGGCGTGCGCTCCCCGGCGAAATAGGGCAGTGCGAGCAACCCCCTGCTCCCCGCGGGCACCTCCGCTGCCGCGGGGACCAAGTCGGTGAACTCGCCGCCCACGAGCTTGCGCAGCCAGTCGGTGACCGCGCCGGAGGTGGCCATGCCCGCGGCGAGGGTATACGTGCCCGGCCAGGTGCCGCAGGTGCCCCAGAGGCCGGGATGCGGGCGCGGATCGGTGAGCACCTGCACCAGGAACAGGGTGGTGCCGTACATGATCATCGCGTCACCCGGAGCGCGGACGCCGACGCTGGCCGCCTCGGCCCAGGCATCGATGGTCCCGGTGGTGACGGGCAGCCCCGACGGAAGTCCGGTCGCGGCCGCCGCGTCCGCGCTCACCCGGCCCACGATCTCGGTGGGCCAAGCCAGTTCCGGCAGCCGCCAGCCCGGCACGATCCGCTCGGCCCAGTCGCTCGCCCAGGCACGTTCGCGCAGGTCGTAGAGGGGCACGCACTGACTGGCCGATTGGTGGTCGAGCACGTACCGGCCGGTGAGCCGGTGCACCAGGAAAGAACTCGCCATCAGCAGCATCGCGGTGCGTGCGGCGACATCCGGCTCGTGCCGGGCCAGCCACCGGGCTTTCGGGCCGACAGCCTGGCTGGTCAGCGGCGATCCGGCGCGGTCGAGCACGGCCCGCGCGCCGAATTCGTCGTTCAGTTCCGCTATCTCGACGCTCGCCCTGGTGTCGACGCCGTAGAGGATGGCCGGGCGCAACGGCGTGCCCTCCGCGTCGGCGGGCAACAGGCACGGGCCGATGCCGGACACCGCGAGTCCCTCGAGCGCGGCGCCGCCGGCCGCCGCCACCAGCTCACGGGCGAGTGCGAGAAAATCCGCCCACCACACCTTCTCCGCGTCGTGCTCGACCCAGCCGGGGTGCGGCATGGATACCTCGTGCGCCCGCTCGGCCCTGGCGATGACCGTGCCGCGCGCGTCGGTGAGCACGCCCTTCGAACTCGAGGTCCCGATGTCGATACCGAGAAACATCGTCACCGCGTGAACTCGTCCACCGTGACGTCGAGCAATTCGCACGTCGCGCGCACGGCTTCTCGGTGGTCGCCGGGCACCGCGTGAATGTGGTTGGCCCCGAAGCGGTTCAGGAAATCCTCGGCGCGCGCGTCCAGCCGGGCGAACGCGTGCGGCCATTCCCGGGTCGACTGCTTCATCAGGGCTTCGTTGGTCTGCTCGTCGTATTCCTCGAATTCGCCGAGCATCAGCTGCATGCGGTA
This sequence comes from Nocardia sp. NPDC051900, assembly GCF_044452545.1. NCBI lineage: Bacteria > Bacillati > Actinomycetota > Actinomycetes > Mycobacteriales > Nocardiaceae > Nocardia > Nocardia sp. NPDC051900. The sequence goes on from NZ_JBITBU010000009.1 coordinate 379,408, forward strand.
GTCGCCGTCGAGCCGGGTGAGCCGGGCGAGAGTCATCCGGCCCGGCGCGGCCAGATGATGCACCGAGGCGCCGCCCGCGGGAAAGAAGAACACCTCCGGGTACAGGTGTACCTTCGCCAGGTTCTCCGCCGGATCGTCGCTGCGGGCGGCGAACCAGGTGGCGTGCTGGCCGGAATTGCAAAGATCCCAGATGTCCCGATCGGCGTGATAGTGCCGGACGTCGGCGAACAGCACTGGGGTGCCCGCGATCCCTTTGAGCAGCTGCATGGTCAGCGCGCCGTCCATGTCCGCCTCGGTCGCGCAGACGTGCGGCTCCTTCGGTCCGTTCCAGTCGTAGGGATCGTTGAGGAAGGCCTCGGTGACGTCCATGGTGGCGAAATACTGGGTGAGTTCGGGCTGCCCCTTGATCCCCGAGAAATCCAGGCGCCACTCGTCGATCAGTTCGCGCACCGCCAGATACGAGCGGATCTGACGTTCCAGCAGTTGCGGGGTGAGTTTGGCGCCGTCGTAGTACACGCCCGCGGTGTTGCGCTCCAGCCACTCGCGCGCGGCCTTCGTCTCGCCCGCGTCGGCCAGTTCCGCGCGCCGCACGATCTCCCACTGATCGATTTCCTCGACGTCGATGCCGAATAGGCGCTGCCACTGATCGGTGTTGGCGACCGCGGTGTTCATGCCCATCGGCCGCCCACCGAAGCGCCCGAACGTCGAACCGCGCAGGCTCGCCACGGCTGCCGCGGCCCGCGCGCGCACGCCGATCGCGTCGATGAGTTCGGCATCGGACGGATCGCCCCACAGCCTGCTGTGCCGACGTCCGACCTGATCCAGCGCACCTCCGGCGGCGAGCATGCCCACCATTCCCGGCTGGACCGGGTCGATATTCGACAGCAACAGCAGCGGCCCCGGAATCGCGCCCGCCGCCAGCATGGTGAAATGCGGGAACGCCCAGACCGCGTAATGCAGGACGGTGAGATCGACGCCCGCCGCGGCGACCGTGCGCGCCACCGCACCGGCCGCCGCGTTGTCGCTGATCGGCGCCGCGCCACGGACCACATCGTGGCCCGCGTCCGCGAGCGCGGCCACCAGCCGGTCCTCGGTGGAGGCGATGAAATCGGCGATGCCCGCATGCACATAGTCGCGGCCATCGGAGATGCTGATGATGCCGATACGGGCCATGCCGGTCCCTCCCGTAGGTGGGTGATCGGAAGTTCGACTCGCTCAAGAGATACCAGCCGCGACCGCGCGCGGAGACGCGTTTCGCCGAAATAGCGCTCGGCCCGGCGCTTCGGACCGCTTAGCGTGGAACCGTTTTGACGACCCGCGACTGCGGGAAGCCGAGCGGCGCCAGATGTACCCCGCCCTGTCCCCACCCCGCACTGGTGATCCACCAGCGGCCGTCCTCGTCGACCACCTCGGCGGCGTGCGCCGCGATGTGTCCGACCTTGTCGCCGATGCGGAAATGGAAAGGATTGTCACTGCGGAAGACGTCGGTGCCGACGTAATGCGGGCGCGGACCGATGAACAAGTACCACCATCCCCCGTACCGGAGGACGTAAGGCGATTCGGTGTTGCCCGCCTCGGTGCCTTTGGCCGGGTCCGTGTACGCGATGTGCCGATCGCCCCAGTGCAGGAGGTCGGCGCTGGTGCGGTAGGCGACGACATGGTGACCACCCGCCGGGGCGCTGGTCGCGCAGTAGTACATCACCCATTGTTCGCCGACGCGCACCACCATGGGATCGCGAGCGTCGTAGCCGTCGCGGAACAGCGGGCCCTCCGCCGATCTGGTCCAGTGGAAGAGGTCGGGCGAGGTCGCCAGGTTCATCGCCGCGGCGGTGCGGTCGGCGCCGCCCGCGGCGTAGAACATGTGGTACCGGCCGTGAGCGCCGAGCACATAAGGCGCCCACAGATGCGTCTCCCCGTAGTCCCGGTCCACCCGCAACGCGGAGGCATGCTTGGTCCACGAACCGTGCAGCCGGTCGGCGGTGGCGTGAGCGAACTCGATCTCGTCGAACGGATCCGCGGGCTCGGGGTGGGTGATCCCGAAAAGGTGCCACCTTCCGGCAGCGTCGCGAACGAATGTGTGATCGTTGATGTACCAGGCTTCCGACTCCCCGGCGCTCGGATCATAGATCCGCGCGAAAGCTCCCGCCCGGACCACCTCCCGTGTCGCCATGGATTCATGATGCCGCGATCACGTCCTCGGTGGCGGAATCATCGGGCAACGACACTGCGCCGCAGGTATTCCGCGGTCAGCGACCGGTCGTCCGCCAGCAAGTCCGCCGGTGTCCCGGCGAAAACGAGTTCGCCCCCGTGCTTTCCGCCGTCGGGTCCGAGGTCGATCACCCAGTCGGCCCGAGCGACGACGTCCAGGTCGTGCTCGATGACGATCACCGTGTTGCCCGCGTCGACCAGCCGGTCCAGCAGCCCGACCAGCGCGTCGACATCGGCCATGTGCAGCCCCGTGGTCGGCTCGTCCAGCACGTAGACAGCGGCTTCGGCGCGACGCTGGAGGTGATCGGCCAGCTTGACGCGCTGGCGTTCGCCACCGGACAGCGAGGACAACGACCGGCCGAGGGTGAGATACCCGAGACCGACGTCGAGCAGCGACCGCAACGGCGTGCCGATCCGCCGGTCCCCGTCCGCGGCCCAGAAGTCCAGCGCTTCCGCTGCGGGCATCTCCAGCACGTCGGCGATGGACGCCCCGCGAATCTCGTAAGCGAGCGCCTCCGGACGGTATCGGCGTCCGTGGCAGGCCTGGCAGATCGTGGTGACCGGATCCATGTACGCCAGATCGGTGAAGATCACTCCGGCGCCGTCGCATTCGCCGCAGGCGCCGTCGGAATTGAAACTGAACAAGCCCGGTCGGACACCGTGCCGCTTGGCGAACAGCTGACGCAGCGGATCCATGATGCCGAGATAGGTGGCGGGGCTGGAGCGCCGGGAGGCGGCGATCGCGGCCTGGTCCACCGCGATGACCTGCGGATGCGCCGCGACGAACGCGCCGGACACCAGCGTGCTCTTCCCGGAGCCCGCCACCCCGGTCACCGCCGTGAGCACGCCCGTCGGAAACCGTACGGTGAGGTTCTTCAGGTTGTAGGCGTCGGCATCGGCGACGGTGAGCCATCCCGCCGGCTCGCGGACGTCCTCCTTCACCCGCCGCACCCGGCGCAGGCCCGCACCGGTCGGCGTCTCCGCACGCCGCAAGCGATCGACGGTGCCCTGGAACACCACCTGCCCGCCGCGGGAACCGGCGCCCGGCCCCATGTCGACCACATGGTCGGCGACGGCGATGACATCGGGGGAGTGCTCCACCACCAGCACCGTGTTCCCTTTGTCCCGCAGCCGGCTCAGCAGAGTGTTCAGCCGGCCCACATCCCGGGGATGCATGCCGACGCTGGGCTCGTCGAAGATATAGGTCATGCCGGTGAGGCTGGAGCCGAGATGCCGGACGACCTTCAGGCGCTGCGCCTCGCCGCCGGACAGGGTGGCGGTTTCCCGATCGAGCGACAGGTAGCCGAGCCCGACCTCCTCGATCCGGCGCAACCGGGCGACGGCGGCCTGGGCGATCGGCCGAGCCACCGGATCGTCCAGGCGGTCGAGCACCTCGATGAGGTCGGTGATCTCCAGCCTGCCGTAGTCGGCGATGCCGAGGCCATCGATCCGGCTCGCCAGCGCGGCGGCGTTGAGCCGTGCGCCCCCGCAGTCCGGGCAGACCTCCTCGGTGACCACCGCGCGGGCGGCTTCGCGATTCTTGTCCGACAACGCGGTGAGATCACGCTTGATGTAGAGGCGGTCGAACCGCTCCAACAGGCCTTCGTACGCGTTGTTTCCCGCCGAACCGTTCCGATTCTTGCGCGGCACCCGGAAACCCTTGCCATGCAGGAACAATTGCCATTCCTCGGTAGTGAAGTCCCGCAGCGGCTTGTCCGGATCGAAGAGCCCCGACTCGGCGTAGAGCTGCCATTGGAACGTTCCGACCGCGAAGGGCCCGAAGGTGATGGCGCCCTCGTTGAGCGATTTGCCGCGGTCGATGAGCTTGCCCAGATCCGGCCGCACCACATTGCCGAGACCGCCGCACGCGGGACACATGCCCAGCGGATCGTTGAACGAATAGCGCGTGGCCTCGCCCGCGCTCGGCACGCTGTGCCGGGAGAACAGGACGCGGATGACGGAGTGGATGTCGGTCATGGTCCCGACCGTGGAACGGGAATTGCCGCCGATCGGCTTCTGATCGACGACGACGGCGGGCGCCAGGTTGTCGATCGCGTCCGCCTCCGGACGCTCGTATTTGGGCAGCCGATTGCGGATGAACCAGGTGAAGGTCTCGTTGAGCTGCCGCTGCGATTCGACCGCCACGGTCCCGAAGACGATCGACGACTTGCCCGAGCCGGAGACGCCGGTGAAGACCACGATCTTGCCTTTGGGGATCGTCAGCGAGACATCGCGCAGATTGTTCTCACGAGCCCCGACGATTCTGATGGTGTCTCGATCTGCATGCACGGACCTCACGCTAGGCAGCGATGAGGTCGGTTTCTGTCCTCCTTCGCGGCCATACTCGAGTACGTGACCCGGACCGCCGAGCGACTGCTCCAGCTGCTGTCGCTGTTGCAGACCCGCCGCGAATGGAGCGGTCCCGAACTGGCCGCGCGGCTCGGCGTCACGGTGCGGACGGTGCGCCGGGACGTGGAGCGTCTGCGCGAGCTGGAGTATCCGGTGGTCGCGAGCCTCGGCGCGATCGGCGGCTACCGCCTGGAAGCGGGCGCGGCGCTGCCGCCGCTGCTGCTCGACGACGAGGAAGCGGTCGCGATCACGCTCGGACTGCGCGGCGCGGCGCAGGGCGCGGTCGCGGGTATCGAGGAATCGGCTGCTCGCGCCTTGGTGAAGCTGCAGCAGGTCCTGCCGTCGCGCTTGCGCCGCCGAGTCGACGCGATAGACGCCACCACCGTCTCGCTCGGCGGGCCCGCCGCCGGTCCGATGATCGATCCCGAGGTGTTGGTCGCCCTGGCCGCCGCCGCGCGCGACAGCGAGCGGATCCGCTTCCGATACCGCGACAAGACCGATGCGGAAAGCAGCCGCCTCGCCGAACCGCACAGTCTGGTCTCGGCGGGTCGGCGCTGGTACCTGGTCGCCTGGGATGTCGACCGCGCCGATTGGCGCACTTTCCGCGTGGACCGTGTGACGTCACCGCGGCCGATCGGAATACGCTGCGCACCTCGCGCGCTGCCCACCGCCGACGCGGCGAGTTTCGTGACCAGCCAGTTGGCGCGCTCCAGACCGGTTCGTCCCGTGGTGCTGCGGGTGCATGCCCGCGCCGCCGTGCTGGCCGAGATGTTCCGCGTTCGCGCGGAGGAAGTCGAACCGCTGGACGAGCGGACCTGTCTCTTGCGCACCTCCGCGGATTCGCTGGAGTGGACCGCCCTCCGCATCGCGCACCTCGACCTGGACTTCGAGGTCGTCGAACCCGTCGAGATGAAAGACCTGCTCGCTCGGCTCGGCGCCAAACTGCTTCGTGCGGCGGACAAGCCTGGCTGAGCGAAGGCCGCCGCGGCGTGCGGATACTCGGCTGCCCGATGCGGGAAGCGGCACTACGGTGCTGCGCATGACGCTCTCAGTGGAAGACCGCCTCGATATCACCGACCTCATCGCCCGGCACGGCCACATCATCGATGCGGGCGAACTGGATCGCATGGACGAGCTGTTCAGCGCGGAGGTCGTCTACGACCTGACCGCCATGGGATACGGCGAATTGCGTGGCATCGCCGCTGTGCGTGACGCGGCCCTCGCGCTCGGCGACGCGAATCCGGTCGGCCATCACGTCACGAATGTGATCGTCACCGAAAGTGAGGCCGACCGCGCACAGGTGTTGTCGAAGGGAATCGGGATCGCCGCCGATGGTCGCTGCGGAAGCGTTACCTATGAGGACGTGGTGGTGCGGGAACCCGTCGGCTGGCGGATCACGTATCGCAAAGTCATTCCGCGCCGCGCTCCACTGGGTGGCTGATCGCCGACGGGCGCATTGTCGTAGAAGCGCTGCCAATCGATCTTGTCGTGGTCTGAATCACACTTGTGTCATTCGCGCCGGAGTTTCGCTGCGCGCACGCCGCTGACCTGCGAAAAAGCGCGCTGGGCAGGCGATTTGACGAAGCGTTATCCGCCGCGTAACTTATTCCAAGTCAGAGCGACACGGACACCGACCCGGAGCCGAGAAGTGAGGCGGAGACGCCGAGCGGAAGGACCGGGAAACGAGGTAGGACGAGGAGCGCCTGGCGATCACACTGGCTCGATCGGGAGCCCGATTTTGATCGGGTGAACGAATGAGCTAAGCTGGAAAAGTTGCCTCACTGAAGGTCCGAAGTAATTCGGATTGAATGTGTGTGCGTGTGTTCTTTGAGAACTCAATAGTGTGTCGATGAATGTCAGTGCCAATTATTTTTTGGTTCCGGCCTTTTCACTCCCCGTGTGGAGGGTCGGGCATTTTTAGTCAGCTAATTTCCGGCTGGCGATTGTTTTGCTGGGTTTTCGGACTCTAGTTTAGATATTTC